>JAFDDA010000114.1 GCA_019311105.1 Deltaproteobacteria bacterium | reverse complement strand
CCCCGGGCGACCCGTGGCCCGGCACGACTCGACGCGCTTCCGGGTAGCGCGCCCGAAGCACGGCGGTCGACTCTGGCAGCGTAGCCGGCGGGCTCGCGGCACAGCCCATGAGAAGCGAGAGCCCTGCCGCGAAGAAGAAGCGTCGCAGCATCCGCTAGGGCAGCAGGAAGCCGTCCCGGCAAACGCTCGGGCGGTTCACCGGGTTGCAGCGCAGGACGTCTCCGCCGGGCAGCTCGACGGTGTACCCGCTGAAGCGCAGATCGGGGTCGGCGTAGTCCGTGCTCACCCAATGGGCGCCGCTCGCGATGGCCGCGTCCCGCTGAGTCGGGTCGTCGTCCCGCGATTGCACGGTGTCGCCATCGGCTCGCGTGCGCACGAGGTAGCCCGCATCCACGAGGTCGGGGATCAAGGTCGGGTCGCCCAGCGGGTCGTTGACCTTGACGAAGGCGGCGTCGGGCTCGCCCGGGAAGGAACTCGTGAAGATCACGCGCCCTTCGAGGGAGTCGGCGCCATCGCGATACACATCGCGCTTGTCGCCCGCGTTGTCGAGCAGGAAGAGGACCTTGCCGCGCGCCTCGCCGAGCGTCGGCCAGCCGTCGGTCAGGACCGCGTCTTCGAGCGTCGCACGACTGCCGCGCACGTCGTCGGGCAGCAGGATGCGATCATCGGAGAAGACCGAGCGAATTTCGTCATCGAGGGCGCGGAAGAGAGCCGCGTCGATCGGAATGACCGGAGGCAGGAGCGGGACGAAGAAGTTGTCGTCCTTGGCCTCGATCAGGATCGCGATCGGGCTGTGGTAGGGGTTCGCATCGGACCACTCGCGCACATCGATCAGGCACGAGACGAACGTCAGGCACGTGGTGTCGAAGTCGGCATGCTGGACGTGCAGCACCTTGAAGCCCGGCAGCTCGAGTTCGATCTCGCCGGATTCGATCGGCTGCCCGATCAGTGAGAGCGCGATCCGGTCGGCGTAGAGGCCGCCATCGGGATCGGCGAAAACGTCGAGTTCGATCTGCCGGACGCCTTGCTCACCGAACTGCTGCGCCAGCGGCAGATGCGTGTACTGCCAGAAGATCGCCTCGGGGTCGAAGCCGAGGAAGAGATCGATCAGTTCCTGCACCGGCTCCACGTGGTAGCTGTTGTGGCTCCCGATGGTCTGGACCTCGTTGATGCGCACGCAGCGCTCGGCGATGACCGGGTTCAAGTACCGCAGCAGCAACCGGAAGGTCCCCGCCGCAGCGCTGTGCTCGGCCTGCACTTCGAACACATGCTGTACGAACGCGGCGGTGGCGCAGAAGTTCAGCCCGAAGGCGCGTCCACGGCCGCTGGAATTGCCTGGCCCCATGGCTTCGGCCGGGCTCGATGCCACGGCGAGCGTCGCCACGAGGGAAGTGATGAGCAACAGCGAGGTCGGCTTCAGCGTGCGCATGGCGCCATCCTAACCGTCGACGGTGTCGGGCGGGGGGAAAACCGCCTAGCTGTCGCGTTCCTGGGCCCGCTGATCGAGCTCCGCTCGCACCCGTGCGTGCTCCTCGCCCGTAAAGCCGAAGTATCGCCAAGGGTCACCCCGACCAGCATGACCATCACTCCGAACGCGGACTTCATGAGGAAGGTGCGCATCGCGAAGTAGGCGCCCTCCTTGCGTTCGCCGGTTTTCCACTCGTCCCAGTCGATCACGTCGGCCTGGAGCGAGGGCACGATCACCTGCGCGCAGCTACCCGCCGCGCCGATCAGGGAGGCCAGCAGGCACAAGATCGGGATGTTGCCCGCATCGAGGAAGTAGAAGCCTCCGAAGCCGCAGCCCGACACGACGAGCGAGCCCAGCCAGAGGGGCCTCTTGCCGATCCTGGCCGCGAGCACCGGCCAGACCGGCGCGAGCAGGATCGCCGGGACGCTGTAGAAGCCGAAGAAGAAGAGCAGCATCTCCGGGCCGCCCAGCAGGTAGTCGGCGACGTAGGGCGCGATGATGCCGACCCCCGCGATCCCGATGCTGTCGATGAAGAAGGCGATCAGTAGCGGTCGGGCGTGCGGGTTGCGCCAGACGTCCCCGAAAGAGCGCAGCAACGACTCGGAGCCGCGGCCCTGATATTCGGGACGCTCCTGCAAGCGCACCGCGCAGATGGCCATGAAGACCCCGCTCGCGATGGCCAGTGGCAACGTGATGCGCGGCAGGAGTTCGCGGGCACTGCCGGCGTCGAGCGCGTTCTCCACGATCGCCATGGTGGCCATCGCGGCGAAGGCGCCGACCTGCCAGGTCACGAAGTTCGCGCCGAAGATCCAGCTGCGCTCGGTCGGATCTTGGGAAAGCTCGGCACCGAGCGCCTGGTGCGGGACCAGGAAGGCGGTCGACCCGGTGTAGACGACGAACAACCCGACGGCCGCCCAGGCGAGCAGCGCCGAGCCGTCGAGCGTGGCCGGCGGGTTGAAGAGCCAGAAGAACGTGACCGGCAACGCGACCGACGCCACGAGCATGTAGGGGCGGCGGCGTCCGAAACGCGTGCGCGTGCGGTCCGAGATGTAGCCGACGAGCGGGTCGATGACCGCGTCCCAGATCCGCGCCGCCGCAAACAGCACCGCGATCGCCTCGGGCGCCAACAACAAGAGATCGGTGGCGAACTTCAAGAACCAGAGCGAGACCAGGAACAGCATGTAACCCACGCCCACCGAAGGCAGGGCGTAGAGGGCGATGCGGCCTCGGCCCAAGGGGGCCGGCCGCTGGCCCGGCTCGCTTCCATTCATGTTCGCTCGGAACCCCCATCGGGCCGCTTCTGCGGGATGGCGAGATCGGTGCCCAGCCCTTGGGGACACTGCAGGTTGGAAGGAGTCGTGGACACGCCGCGAACAGTCTAAAACACGGCCTCGCAAAGTGAAATCCCGGTTCAATCTGGCGTGCGGTGTGACCAGGTGCCGACACATAGCTGCGGACGTTCTCTGGCGAGGCGTCTATCCTCGCGGGATGGTGCTGCGAATCCTCTCCACGATGTTCTGGGTCACCCTTACGCTGAGTTCGATCGCCCTCTTCCCGGTGGCGGTGCTCATCTGGGCCGTGACCGCACCCTTCGACCGCCGGAAGGTCGTGCTCCACCAGTTCACCTGCTTCTGGGGCTCGCTCTACACGTTCATCAATCCGGCGTGGCCCGTGAAGATCGTCGGGCGCGAGAAGATCGATCGCAGCGAGACGTACGTGATGGTGGCGAACCATCTGTCACTGCTCGACATCCTCGTGCTGTTCCGGCTGTTCACCCACTACAAGTGGGTCTCGAAGTCCGAGAACTTCCGCATCCCCTGCATAGGCTGGAACATGAGACTGAACCGTTACATCGAGCTACGTCGCGGCGACCGGGCGAGCGTGGTCGAGATGATGCGGCAGTGCGAGCGGACGCTCGGCGAAGGCAGCTCGATCATGATGTTCCCCGAAGGCACGCGCTCGAACACGGGGAAGATGCGCGCGTTCAAGACCGGCGCCTTCGAGCTCGCGTTGAAGTCTCGGCGGCCGATCCTTCCCCTGGTGGTCACCGGGACGTCGGATGCGTTGCCAAAGGCCGGGTTCGTCCTGCAGGGCCGGCACCCGATCGAGGTGACCGTGCTCGACACGATCCCGTTCGAGGACTTCGAGGGTCAGTCGGCCGAGGCCGTCGCGGAAACCGTGCGCAACGTGATCGGGCAGCACCTCGGCGAGAAGGGGCTCACGCCCGTCGCGGCGGCGCCCCGGCCGGCCTGAGCGGAAGGCGGATCTCGAACACGGTGCCGCCATCCGCTTCCTCGGCGGCCGTGACGGCGCCGCCGGCGTTCTCGACCTGGGCGCGCACGATCGCGAGGCCGAGCCCGGTATGCCGATCACGCGGTGAGCCGCCGGGCCGATAGCTGAAGAAACGATCGAAGACGCGCTCGCGATGCTCGGGCGGGATGCCGGGGCCGCGGTCGATCACGCGCACGCGCGCCGCGTCGCCCTCCCGATCGAGGACGACCCGGACCGCCGCATCCGGCGGCGAGAAGCCGAGTGCGTTGTCGACCACGTTCTCGAAAGCCCGGGTCAGACCGTCGATGGGCGCCTCGACGCGCAGCTCGTCCTCGAGACGTTCGACCTCGATGCGGGTCTCGCCTCGGGCCCGGAAGCCCTCCGCCACACCTTCGAGCAGCACCCCGAGTTCCAGCGGTTCGGCCGGCTCCGGCCAGGCGCCGGCGTCGAGGCGCGTCACCTCGCGAACCCCGGCCAGCAAGTGCTCGGTGCGCGCCACCTCGCGTTGGATCAAGTCGATGAATCGCTTCCGCTCCCCTGCGTCCTCGGCCTCGCCCAGCATCTCGCTTGCGGCGCGGATTCCGGCGAGCGGGTTCCGCAGCTCGTGGGACACATCCGAGGCGAAGCCCTCGACCCAGGCGACGTGGGTCTCGAGACGCCGGGTCAGCCCTTCGAGCGCCCGACCGAGGTCACCGATTTCGTCGGCGCGATTCGAAGCCTGAAGCGGCCCGCGCAGGCGGCCGCGTGCATCCAGCGCGGCGTCGGCCTGGTTGCGAAGACGCACCAACGGCCGGGCGATCGTCGCGGAGAAGAGCAGCGAGAGAACGAGCGCCGCAGCCAACGACGCCAGGAAGACGCGCAACACGTCCATGCGAACCCGGTAGAGGGTCTGCAGGATCCGGTACGTGGATTGCGAGATCAATACGACCCCCGTCACGTCGCCACCGCGCCGGATCGGTAACGCGCTGTAGAGGGTCACGGATCGCTGCCCACCCGAAGAAATGCGCGTGGCCGCGCCATAGCGCCCCGCAAGGGCGGCACGGATCTCGCGGCCGTCGAGGGGCCCGCCCTCGGTGTAGACGTCCGCCGCGCCGTGGGGTGCGCCCGGCGGGCCGACGACTTCGCGCCAGAGCCGGAACGGCGCGGAGCCGAGCCGGTAGAACCAACCCTCCGCCGGCGGCGCGGCGGGCTCGCTCGCCCCGACGGCCCCGGTCGGCGCGCCGAGCTGACTCGAATCCACCAGGACGGCGCCGGCGGGGTCGAGCACGCGGATGCGCGTGTCGGACTCGTGCTCGAGGGCCACGAGCGTCCGGCGCGCGTCGTCGGGGCCGAGCGGCGCGCGGCCCGAGAGCGCCGCCGCGAGCAACCGCCCCTGGTGCACCATCGCGCGTTCCTGGTCAACCAGCAGCTGCTCTTCATAGGTGTCGAGAAAGAGGACCCCCGCGGCGGGCAGGAAGACCAGCAGCGCGTTGAAGGCGAGCAGGCGGACCTGGATCCGCGAGAGCGCCCGGCGGAGGCTCACGCTCCGTCTCCGGCCCGTGTCGCCCCGTCCCCGGCTCGCACGTCGAGCCGTCGGTAGCGATAGCCGAGGCCGTGGACGGTCTCGACGCGCCCGAAGTCCGGATCGATGTCCTCGAACTTGCGACGGATGCGCTTGATGTGGCTGTCGATCGTGCGTTCGGAGACGAAGGCGTCGTGGGGATAGCCTTCTTCCATGAGCTGACGGCGCGTCTTCACCTGGCCCGGCCGGCGCACGAGCGCACGCAGGATCAGGAACTCGGTGACGGTGAGCGGGATTTCGGTCGCGTTCCAGCGAACGGTGTAGCCCTCGAGGTCGAGCTCGAGGGCTTCCACGCGCAGGGTCTCGCCCTGCTCCGCCGGCCCGCGGCCGCGCAGCATGGCGATGCGACGAAAGAGCACGCGAACGCGCGCGACGAGCTCACGCACCGAGAAGGGCTTGCAGAGATAGTCGTCCGCGCCGAGTTCGAGGCCGAGCACGCGGTCGAGTTCATCGTCCTTCGAGGTGAGAAAGATGATCGGCAGCGCATCGGAGACGCCCCGCAGCCGGCGACAGAGTTCGAGGCCATCCATGCGCGGCATCAGGATGTCGAGCACGACGACGTCGGGTAGCGCACCGGCCGAGAAAGCCTCCCAGGCCTCGGCGCCGTCGGCGTAGAGATCCACTGCCCAACCCTCGCGCTCGAGGGCAAAGCGCACGCTTTCGCGCAGGCTTTCTTCGTCGTCCACGATCGCGACGCGGCCGTCGGCTCCCTTGACCATGGCGAAAGGCTACCTGCTCGCGCGGCACCCCGGAAGCGGGCGGCGCGGAATGCCCCATCTCCGCCACATCTTTCCCCGGGTTCGCCTTGGGGCACACGGCCGGGCGCCAGGTTGCGGTGCTTTCCTGCACATCACGGGAGGCACGAGCGATGCAAGACGCGCGATGGACGATCGGGGGATGCGGCGGCGGGCTCTCGAGGAGCGGGGGCCCTTCGACGGGTCGGCCGGCCGCGTGGATCGTCCTTCTCATGGTTTTTGCGTCGTTCGTGGCCTCTCGACCAGCCGTCGCCCAGCAGGCAAACGAAGCTCCGGCTCCCGAGCTGCTTCTGATGGGCTCCGAGTACAGCGAAGTGGCGCCCCTCCTCGAAATCGACTTTGCCCTGAGTGTCACCGGCGTCGTGGCACGCGGCACCGTCATCCAGCGCTTTCGCAACCCGACCGAGCAGTGGCTCGAAGGCGTGTACCGATTCCCCTTGCCCGAGGGCGCCGCGGTGGACGGGCTGCGAATGAAGATCGGCGAGCGCGTGATCGAGGGCGAGATCCGCGAGCGCGAGGAAGCCCGTCAGACCTTCGAACGCGCCCGCGACGCCGGCCAGCGGGCATCCCTCGTGGAACAACAGCGACCCGACGTCTTCACCTCGCGCGTCGCCAACGTCGGCCCCGGCGTCGAGATCGCGATCGAGATCGACTTGCAGTGGACCCTCGAACTCGACGCGGGCGGCTTCTCCCTGCGTCTCCCATGGATCGTCGGCCCGCGCTTCATGCCGGGCGACCCGGGCGAGGGCGCCCGGGCCATCACGACGCCGCCGACGGCGGGTGCGGCCCGGCCCGACGTGGCCTTTGCCATCGAACTCGACACGGGCTTCCCCTTGGTCTCCCTCGAGAGCCCGACCCACGAGATCGCGCTCGAGCAGCTCGACCTGCACCGCTTCATCGTGACCCTCGCCCGCGACGTCGCCCCCGCGGACCGCGACTTCGTGCTGCGTTGGCGACCGACGCCCGACACACTCCCGCGCGTCGCGCTCTTCCACGAGGCCCACGAGGACGAGGAGGGCGAGGACTACCTGCTCCTCATGTTGCTGCCGCCCGACGTCGCCACCGCCGCGGCACCGCCCGAACGCGAGATCGTCTTCGTGATCGACACGTCGGGCTCCATGGGCGGCGCCTCCATCGAGCAGGCGCGCCGAGCCCTGATGCTGGCCCTCGAACGCCTGGGCCCGCAGGATCGCTTCAACGTCGTGGCCTTCGATTCCGACACACGCACACTCTTCCCCGGGCCGGTCTTCGCGGATCGTGGGGCCATCGCCAAGGCAACCGCGTGGGTGGCGTCGCTCGAGGCCGGCGGTGGCACCGAGATGCTCCCTGCCCTCGTGGAAGCCTTGCGCGACGACACCGGTGGCCCCGGGCTTCGACAGGTCGTCTTCGTAACCGATGGCTGTGTCGGGAACGAGCAGCAACTCTTCACCTACGTCCAGACGCACCTCGGCCGTTCGCGGCTCTTCACCGTTGGGATCGGCTCTGCGCCGAACGGGCACTTCATGGAGGGTGCGGCGCGCTTCGGTCGCGGCTCGCGCACCTTCATCGCATCGCCGAACGAGGTCGGGGAACGCATGGAGGCGCTCTTCGCGAAGCTCGAGCGGCCCGCGCTGACCGACGTCGAGATCCACTGGAACGACGCCATCGAAGTCTGGCCCGCGCGTCTGCCCGACCTCTATGGCGGTGAGCCCCTGCTCGTCACGGCGAAGGTGGAGCGATTCGTCGGCAACGTCACCGTGCGCGGTCAGCTCGGCGACGAAACGTTCGAGACGCACCTTCCCCTCGAACCGGGCCGCCCCAAGCTCGGTGTCGAGAAGCTCTTCGGGCGCCGCAAGATCGCGGCACTCCTCGATGGCCTCACCCGCGGCGAAGACGAAGCGAGCGTGCGTGAAGACGTCATCGCGGTCGCGCTCGACCACGGGCTGGTCTCGCGCTGGACGAGCCTCGTCGCCGTCGAGCGAACACCGGTCCGGCCCGCGAGCCAGAGCCTGGCGAGCGGAGAAGTCCCGGCGGGCATGCCCGCCGGCTTCCTCCTCCCCGCTGGCGGCACCTCGGGCCCGATGTTGCGGCTGCTCGCCGTGGGTTCGACGCTGCTCTCGATGATGTTCTTCCTCGCGAGCGGGCGGCGGCGGGCATGAGACGCTTCGCGCGTGTCGCGGCGGTCGCAACGCTCGGGTTGGGCTTGGCTACGGGTGCCACGGCCGCATGGATCCCTGCCAAGGCCGCGTTGGCCCAGGTGTTGCTCGAAGATGCCTGGCGTCGCGCGCAGGCCGGAGAATCGCAGCCAACCCCGTGGCCCTGGGCCGATGCGTGGCCCGTCGCCCGCCTCGCCGCGCCCGAACACGGGAAGCGACTCGTCGTCCTGTCCGACGCGTCGGGCCGCGCTCTCGCATTCGGCCCCGGCCAGCTGTCGGGGACGTCCGCGCCGGGCCATCCGGGCGTCACCGTGGTCGCGGGCCACCGAGACACCCACTTCGAGTTCCTACGCGACCTCCAGCCGGGGGATCGGCTCGAACTCGAAGATCGTGAGGGCGTGCGGCACGGCTATCGCGCCGTCTCGACGGCGATCGTTCGTGCGGACCAGGCTGGCTTCGTCGAACGAGCAGGGCCCGACCGGCTCGCGCTCGTCACGTGCTGGCCCTTCGACGCCGTCCGCCCGGGCGGCCCGCTGCGCTACGTGGTGATGGCGGAGCGCGATGCGCCGGTGCTACTCGCCCAGCCGTGAGAACACCAACTCGCCGAGACGCCGGGGCACTTCGTTGAACATGCCGAGGGATGCCACCGACTTCGGCAGACGAACATGCTTGCGGCCAGTCTTCACGGCGTCGACCACTGCGTCGACGACCTCCTCCACGGGCATCTGCATCTCACGTTCACTTTTCTTGCCGCGCATCTTCTTGTAGGGCCCGTAGGCCTGGGTGGCGTCGTCCATCTCGGTGGCGGCACTGCCGATCTCGACCAGGGTCGTCTCGATTCCCTGCTTGCCGACCTCGCCGCGCAAGCCCGCGGTGTAGTGCGAGAGCCCGGCCTTGCTGGCGCCGTAGTGCACGAGCCCGGGGGGCGCGAGAATCGCGGCGATGGACGACATGTTCACGATGTGGCCGCCGCCGCGCTCGATCATCCGAGGGATGGCCTGCCGGCTGATCTGGATCGGTGCCACGAGGTTCGTTTGGAGCACCTGGTCGATCTGCTCCGGCGTGTTCGAGAGCATGTGGTCCACGTGGGAGACACCGGCGTTGTTCACCAGGACGTCGACGGGGCCCGCCTCGCTCTCGACGCGCTCGATCAAGCCCACCACCTGTGCCGGGTCCATCAGGTCGCACGGGTGGGCGCTGCCGCCGAGCTTCTCGGCGAGCTCGCGGATGGACGCCTCGCTGCGAGCGACCAGCGCAACCGTCGCGCCTTCACGCGCGAAGGCTTCCGCCATGCCGCGGCCGAGTCCGCGCGATGCCCCGGTGATGAGAACCCGCTTGCCTCGAAGCTCCATGTCGTCTCCCGTCTCGCCTGGTTCAGGGGACCGCGAACTCCCGGGCGTCGTCGCTCCAGGCGGGTGCGCTGCGGATCGCCCCGAGCACGTCCTCGGGCCCCTCGACGACCTGCCACATGTCCCGGTGGCGGTCGTCCATGAAGTGTTCCTCGACGGCGCGCTCGAGCAGCGCCACCGCCGGGTCGTAGAAGCCGCGCGTATTCACGAGGATGATCGGCTTCGACCACAGGCCGAGCCGCTTCCAGGTGATCGCCTCGAACAGCTCCTCGAACGTCCCGCAGCCACCCGGCAAGGCGACCACGGCGTCGGAACGATCGATCATCAAGCGTTTGCGCTCGTGGAGATCCGACACGATGTGGAGGTCCGAGAGCCGCGGGTGCCCCCACTCGAGGTCGTGCATGAAACGCGGCAGCACACCCTCGACCCGTCCGCCGTGCTCGAGGGCGCCATCGGCGAGGGCTCCCATGGAGCCCACGGCGCCACCGCCACAGACGATGGTGATCCCGGCTTCTGCCAGCAGTTCGCCCAGGCGGCCCGCCACCTCCCGGTATTCGGGGTGCGAGATCCGACTCGAGGCGCAGTAGACGGTGACGGTCGAAGGCTCGGACATCGCAGGGTTTCCGGGGCTCGGCGCGAGGGGGCGCCAGTCTAACCGACCGGACGGTGCAGCGAAGCCGCTGCACGGGCGGCGGAGCCCCCTCGAAGGCCCGCCCAGAGAATGAGCGCTCCTTTCGAGGCCTCGCCCGCGGGGCCCTGAATCATTCTGCAACCGAATGCGTCTTTCCGGGTTAGAGCGAGAGCCGCCCCCCAATGGCGCGGCTCCTTCCGGGAGGAGACGTCATGATTCGCGCTTCCGAAGCCAGGCCCGAACGCGGCCCGGCGGTTTCCCTGCGTGGCAAGGTCCGCCTCTGGCCGCTGGGCGTGGCTGTGTCGTTGGCCCTGCTGGGCCTCACCGCCTGTGTTGCCCCGGCGAGCCGGCCCGTTTCATCGGCGCCGGGCGTCGGTTCCGAAACCCACGCTGCCATCGCCGACGGCGTCCGCCTCTACGAGGCCGGCGAGTACGCCATGGCGGCCCGCCGCTTCGAAACCGGCGCCGACGGCGCAGAGCAGCTGCGCGACCTGGCGCTGGCCTGGCGTGCAACGGCCGCCGAGTGCACGAGTTGGCTCCTGGCTCGGCAACTGCGCGAGTTCGATGCTTGCAGCGTGCGACTCGAGCGCGTCCAAGCGCGAAACCACGAATCGAGCGGCGGCACGAATGCCCTGATCGCCCTCGGTGCCGTGGCCGGCGGCCGTACGCAGCCCGCCGTCAACATTCCGCCCGTCATTCGGACGGTGATGCGGCCCAGCCAAGAGAGGATGCGATGAGCTTCCTTCGACGACTTTCCCTGTTTTCGTTCGCACTCGGGGCCTCCGTCGCCTTCGGGCCCGCCACAGCGGAGGCCTCGGGTCGCGAGCGGGCTGCCGAGCAGATCCCCGAACTCATGGGTCGCATCCTGGAATCCCAGGAGGAGATCCGCGAGCGCGAGGGCGAATACGCTCCCGTGATCCAGCGCTACAACGAGAAGCTGATCGCAGCGCGCGAAGCGATCCAGAATGCGGGCGACGACGACGCGGCCGCCGCGGCCCTCGTCGACTACGTCGAGACCTACACGGCTCGCCTCGAGGCCCAGGAAGAAGGAATCGAGGGCATCCGCTCCTCGGTGGTGCGCATGCGTGCCGACGCGCGCGAGCTCGTGCGCGTGGCCGAGCGCGCCGGCGGCGGCACGCAGGACGTGAGCCGCGAAGAGCGCAAACCCTTCTACGAGGATCAGTTCCAGGGAGTGGCTTCGGGGACCGCGACGCTCGCCGAGCGGCTCGGCCGGGAGTCGGAAATCGCCACAACGGGCTCCGTGCTCCAGGCCGCCTGGGCCGTGCACGGGGAGATGGCGATCCCGATCCCCGACCTCGGCCCGGAGAGTGCCCTGGCCTTTGCGCGACGCGTCGAGGGCCTCTACGCGCAGTATCAGGCGCGGGCGAACCAGCTGCGCAGTGAGCGGCGCGCCACACGGCGACTGCTCGATCTGCTGATCGAGCGACAGCTCGGCCAGCGGCTCGACGCGCTGTTTGCCGGCGGTGACACGGTGGGCCTCGGCTCGCTGCTGTCCGCCGAAGGCAAGACCGAGGATTGGAACGATCTCGGCAGCGTCGTCTCGCGTGTGGTGGGCATGCCCAACTACGACAGCGACGGCGACGGACGTGACGATGCGTATGAACGGCTCGACTACTTCGCGCGCGGGGTCCATCGCGACTCCGGCGAGAGGAGCATGGCGCGATGAGGACTCTTCGCGATCGGATCTTCGATCTATTTCGGTTTGGACGCCGCGCGGCTGCGGCCTGGGTTCTCGTGGGGGCGGGACTCACCGTGGCCGCGCCGGCCTTCGCCGACTCCTGCCGCGAGTGGCGCGTGGAACACCGGGAGTGGAAGGCGGAGACCGTCCGCCGCTACCTCGACGGCTCGCCCGGCAAGGCCCTCGACACGGCCGTGTTCGAGCTTCTCCAGCGCGAGGCATACCTGACCTCCTGTGAGCTGCCCGTCGGGCTCGCGCGCGAGACGTTCGTAGGCTGGCGGCTCGTCGGCCTGTCGGCGGACGAGTACGGACGCGCCGTGGTCGAGTCGCTGCTCGCGGAGTCGGGCATGGCCCTCGACGTGCGCAGCTGGTTCGGGCCGATGCTCTCCCAGGCAGCCCCGAACTCCGACTACTCCGTTGCGCCGAGCATCGAATACCTGACCGAAGAACAGGCCGCGGCGCAGATCACGCCGGGCCGCGCGCGATAGGCGGCAACGCCGTGCGATCGAGGCGTGGAAACCGGGCGCGCGCGGGCCAGAACGCCACCCGTGGCATGGCTGCGAGCGCGGCGCTCGGGGTCCTGGCGGCTGCACCCGTCGCAGCGCTGCTGTCGGCGGGCGTCGCTCCCGGCGAGCTTCCCGCCGCGAGTGCACGTGGGTTCGTCGCGGAGGTCGAGTCCGTCGGGTTCGTGCTCGTCCCCCAGATGGTCCTCGCGGTCGGGATCGTCGGCCTCGCACTACAACAGGGCGTCCGCCGGGCGGCAGGACTTCCTCGCATCGGGCCGCCGGCCTGGCTCTCGCCGGCGGTGGAGTCGGCCCTGCTGCTCGGCCTGCTCGGCACCATCAGCGGAATGGTCGCGGGCTTCGCCGGCGTCTCGCCCACCGAACTCGAACCCGCGCCCCTGGTGCGCGGCCTCGGGGCCGCGCTGCGTAGCACCTTCGTCGGGTTCGCCATCGCACTCGTGGGCGTGTGGTTGAAGGACGAGGAGCTGCCCTACCCCGCCCCGCCCGAACGGCTCGGGTCGCCGACATGAGCGCCCGCTCCCCGATCGGCTTCGGCCTCTACTTCATCGACGTCCTCGCGTGCCTGCTCTTCGCGATCACGCTGACGCTCGTCGGCGCTCGCTTCTCCCACGAGACGACCGTGCCCGTGAACCTGCCCGACCTTGCCGGCGCGGCCGGCCTTGCTGGGGAGTCGGAGGCGGTGTTGCTGACGATTCGCCGCGAGGCGGGCCGAACACACTACTACCTCGAGGATCGATCGATCTCCTTCGAAGCACTCAGCGCATTGCTCGGCAGCGAGCCGCCCGAGGCGCTCCGCATCCGCGCGGAAGAGACGGCGCTGGCGCGCGTGATCGGCCTCGCCCACGCAAGCGGCGTCCACGACATCGAGCTGGCCTACGAAACCCGGGCCCGCGAAGCGAAGTGAAGCCTTCCCGAGGAGGAGAGCCATGTTCCGTTTCTTTGCGACCTTGCTCGTGACCGGAGTCGGCGTGCTCGG
>JAFDDA010000035.1 GCA_019311105.1 Deltaproteobacteria bacterium | reverse complement strand
GATCGGCAAGGGAGCCGTGTCGGACCAGGGCGACGTCGAAGCGGCCCTCAACGCCGCGCGCCTCGCCCACAAGGCGAAGATCACGATCAACACCTACGCCCTCGGCCCGGGCGCGCTCACGTACCCGCTGACGCCCACGGAGATGGCGCGTCTGACCCTCGGCACCTTCACGCCCGTCCAGAACCCCGGCGACATCATCGCGCTCCTCCAGGGCGTTTCCTTCGCCAACATCGAGGACGTCGTCTTCACGAACCTCTCGACGGGCGATTTCTCCACGGACGTGCGCCTCTCCCCCGACGGTTCCTTCTCCGGCTTCGTCCCCGTCCGCGAAGGCGCGAAGGCGCCAACCGAGTGCGAGTCACCGCCCTCGCCTCGGACGGCTCGCGAGGCAGCGTAGAACTCAACCTCAACTTCAAACTCTCGTCGCTCTCCGACCGCGAACTCGCCCGCGAGCTCGAGCGAATCCGAAACCGAAATCGAGACCTCCAACTCCTGATCGAGCGCAAACGAATCGACGACTTCCGCAACCAACAAAGAAGAGAAATCATCATCGGCCCCGGCGCAGAAGCGGAGTGACCTCCCCCGCGTCGCTGCGAAGCAGCGACGCGCGCAAACCCAAAGGGAGGCCCCCGGCCCGAAGCCCCAACCGGCAAGGAGCGGGCCCCGTCGAGACGCAACGTCCGGCGAAATAAAGCGCAGCCCGCCTGTATGTTCGGTAAATCGAGATGCGCCAACGCGAGCCATTCGCCGGACGTTGCGTCTCGACGGGGCTCGCGGACCAGCAGCCCTAGAGCGGCATCAAAGCAGGGTCGGAGATCTCCCTCCGAACCAACTTCCCCTTCTCATAGATCGAAGTAATGTCCGGAACCCCATCGCCGTTCTTGTCCTCTTCCCGCTTCGCGAGGACCGTCTCCCCATTCACCTGCGCGTAGGCTTCGAACGTGTCGCGCCGTCCGTCGCCCGTCGTGTCGCGCTGGATCCGCGCGATGACGTCCTCGTTCCCGTCGCGGACGTAGGAGGTCCAGGTGTCGGGTTTGCCGTTCTTGTCCGAATCCTCCTCGGAACTCATGCGGCGGCGGTTCTTGTACGTGATGCGGAAGTCGATCGTCCCGTCGTAGTTCGTGTCGTGACGTTCGACCATCAGGGAATCGTTCTGGTACTCGTAGAAGGCGTCGCGCTTGCCGTCGTGGTTGCGGTCGATCTCGCGCGAGGTCATCCGGGCACCGCCGTAGCGCTCGAAGATGTCGGGGCTTCCGTCGTCGTTCGCGTCGATCTCGCGCGCCACGAGCTGACCGCCGCGATAGGTCGACCAAGCATCGATTGTGCCGTCGTAGTCGCGATCTTCTTCCTTGCGGACGTAGACGCCGTTTTCGTCGAAATACCGGATCTCTTCGGGCTTGCCGTCGCGGTCGGCGTCGAGGCTTCGGCGCGTGGCGGTCATCTTCTTGTTGTCGCCCCATTCACCGCGCGCCACCTGGATCGTGTCGACGTCGAAGATGTACTCCGGCAGATCGCGATCCTTGGGCGCCATGGGTGCGGCGCGCACGTCGGCCTGCTCGGCCGCCTCTTCGTCGCTGAGCGTCGGTGAGACTTCGGCTTCGAGTGCAGAGCGGATCGATTCGTCCTGGTCGATGCTCGCCAGGAGGTTTTCTTGCCGCTGGAGCTCGGCCTCGATCTCGCTTTCGAGCGAGGTCTGTCGGTTCATTTCTTCGTCGATCTGGGATTCGAGGTCGTTCTCGCGTTCGCGCTCGCTGCCCCCGCCTCGGCCGCCGCCCCCTCCGCCACCGGTGCCGCCCAGGGGGACCTTGCCGGTCATGGCTCCGTAGATCAGCGCCACGCCCGCCCCCGCCGCCGCGCCGAACGGGCCGAGTTGGCCGCCGATGATCGCGCCGACCAGAGCGCCCTCGAGGGCCGCCGCGCCGCGGTCGCCGACGGTCGGGCCTTTGTTCGGGTTGGGCTGCTGCGGACCGGTCTGGCTGCCCCCGCTTGCACAGCCCGTCGCCAGGGCCAACGACAGCGCCGCGGCCAGGCAAATCGAGCGGATGGAGGGGCGGGTCTGCAAGGGGATGGCCTCGTCCTCGTGCGATGATCTCCCATCATAATGTGTTCCCGCCCCGTGGGTAGGTTTCAGTTCTGCGACGCGGCGCGGCAGGCGCGGTGGGGCCATGCCCCCTCATTCACGGAAATCCCCTGGTCGGAAACGACAAGCCAAACGCCGTATATCCCCAGGCTTTTTCCGGATTTGTCAGCCCGGGGGCCCAAGACACCGCTCGACTCGGCTGAACCATCTGGTTAAGCTCTAACGCAATGCAGCACGGTGGCTCTCCGACCGGCTCTGGCGTACGCCCCACGCCCCTCTTCCAGCGAGCCGATTGGAGAACGCCCTGCCAGCGGGGGGACGTAGCTTGGGCCTGACCCTGATTCGGAAGAGTGACGGCCGACGCCGGAAGCGGGATCCGAAGATCGCGCTCGTGCTCGCGGGCGGGGCCGTCTCGGGCGGTGCCTTCAAGGTCGGCGGATTGAAGGCGCTCGACGACTACCTGGTCGGGCGCAAGATGACCGACTTCGACACCTACGTCGGCCTGTCGGCCGGGGCGCTGCTGGCCGTGCCGCTCGCTGCGGGCGTCCCACCCGACGAGATGATCCGCGTGCTCGACGGCACGAGCACCCGCATGACCCAGCTGCGGCCCATCGACTTCTACACGCCGAACTGGCGCGAGTTCGCAGAGCGGCCGGCGAAGGCCGCCTACGACTTCATGTCCTACCTGCCCGGCGTGGCCTCGGACTTCGTAGGCGCGGTCCCCGATCTGCCCCGGGCTCTCGGAGCCAGCTTCCAGAAGTTCGCGCGCCGGCCGAGCTACACGAACTTCGAAGCCTTCGCGTTGAAGTTCATCGAGCACGTTTCGCCCGATCGCGAGATCCCGGCCCTCAGCAACCACATCCCGACGGGTCTGTTCGACAACCGCACGATCGAGCGCTGGCTCTCCGCGAATCTCCAGCGCGTCCGCATGCCCAACGACTTCCGCGCCTTCGAGCGCAAGCGCAACAAGAACCTCTACATCACGGCTTGCGACCTCGACACGGCCGAGCGCGCCGTGTTCGGCGCCGACGAGAACTGCGAGCTCTCGATCTCCCAGGCGGTCCAGGCCTCGACGGCGTTGCCCGGCTTCTTCCGGCCGGCTCGCCTCAACGGGGTCGACTACGTCGATGGCGGCGTCCGTCACACGGCCAACATCGACGTCGCGATCGACAAGGGTGCGGATCTGATCGTCTGTTACAACCCGTTCCGTCCGTTCTTGAACCGGGTCGACACGGACGATGGAGAGTCGACCTACTTCTCCGACGGCCGCTACCTCTCTGATCGGGGTCTGAAGGCCGTGATCAACCAGGTCTTCCGCACCCTCCTGCACTCGCGCTTGAAGCTCGGGATCCAGCGCTATCTCGCCGACGATCGCTTCCAGGGCGACATCGTGCTGCTCGAGCCTCGCGAGCAGGACGCCGAATTCTTCGGCGTGAACCCGATGGCCTTCTGGAAGCGCTGGGAGGCCGTTCAGCACGGCTTCGAGTCCGTGCGGGCTTCGATCGAGGACAACTACGAGCCCTTGGCGGCCGTGCTGTCGAGTTACGGCCTCGAGATGGATCGCCCGGCCGCACGCCGCCGCGCCCAGCGCATGCGGCGTAAGCAGGGTTGGTCGGGTCAGGACGAGCACAAGGGCGACGACGCGTCGCCTTCGTTGCGCCTGGTCGGAACAAAGCGAGCCTGATCACCGAAACCGTCGAAAATTGCGCCCCCGGGGGAACTCCGCTAGTCTCCCTGGTTCTATCTGCGGACGCTCGCCTCACCTCGCGTCCGTCACCTGGAGGGCTCTTTCGGTCACTGGTATGTGTACGCTGATCACCCTCCATCGCTGTGTTCCGGGTGCGCCCCTCGTGGTGGCTGCGAACCGGGACGAATATCGCGAGCGGCCGGCCGAAGGGCCCGCCCTGCGCGAGACCCCGGCGGGGAGGGTGGCGGCTCCGCTCGACCTTCGGGCCGGCGGAACCTGGCTCGGAGTGAACCGATACGGGACCCTCGCGGCCTTGACCAATCGGCCCACCGCTTGCGCGGACGCAACGCGGCGCTCACGGGGCTTGCTGGTCATGGACGCCCTGGGCCCGGCGAAAGCTTCGGAAGCGGCAGATTGGTTGAGCGGGCTCCCGGCTGGGGCGTACAACCCGTTCAACCTGTTCGTGGCCGACGGGCAGGATGCCTACGTGGCGGTCTACGAGGAGGCGGTGAAGGTCCGAAAGCTCGAGCCCGGCGTCCACGTGATCGGCAACGCCGACCCGGACGACCGCTCGGTTGCGAAGATCGACCGCCTGCTGGGCAAGGCGGAACAGGCAGCAAGCGCCGAGCCCGACGCGGTGCTGAACGAATTGGCGGCGATCTGCCGCGGACATGACGGGAGCGACGGGCCGCTCTCGGACACCTGCATCCACCTCGGCGACGAGGCGAGCGGGTATGGAACGAGAAGTTCGACGTTGCTCTCTCTAGGAGAGCCCGGCATGCGGAGTGAATGGCACTTCGCGGAAGGGCCGCCCTGTGAGACGGCGTACGAAGATCGATCACGGCTCCTGCACGAACTGGGCCTCGGTGTCCGGTCGTGACGGGATGGTGAGAAAGGAAGGCTAGTCGTTTGAGGCGTATCGGTAGCAACATCCGCAAGCAGAACGGGGACGCGAAGTCCAACCGTCCGACGAAGATCATCATCACGTACACGACGAAGGAAAAGCCGAAGAACAACTATCCGAAGAAGATCATCTCGCCGCCGATGCCGTCGAAGTGCTGCACGGACGCGAACCGCGAGATCGTGGGCAAGGAGCGCGAAGTCGAGGGCTTCAAGTTCTGCTACAAGATCTGCAAGAAGTGCGGTCACGCCGTGAAGTTCTTCTTCCCCGCGACCGAGACCACCAGCGAAGCCGTCCAGCAGTATCGTCAGTGGAAGCGCTACATGGCGCAGTGAGGGTCGCAGGATCCTCGGCAGCGATTCTCGAAGAGGCGGCCCAGCGGGTCGCCTCTTCTAGTTTGAACCCCCTGACGCGGAGGCGCCGCGCGAGATGACGCGGAGCGATGCAAGTGGGCCCGTCACGAGCCTGGGCGAAGCCGAAGCGTGGCTCGAGAGCCTGATCAACGTCGAGCGGCGCAGCGATGTGCCTTACGAGCGGCTCGGGCTCGAGCCGATCCGTGCGTTGCTCGCGCGAGTCGGCGACCCGCAGGGGGGCCTGTCGGTCGTGCACCTCGCGGGCTCCAAGGGCAAGGGTTCGACGGCGCTGCTGGTCGAGGCCTTGCTGCGCGAGTGTGGCGAGCGCGTCGGGACCTTCACGTCGCCCCATCTCGAGAGCTGGACGGAACGGTTCCGGATCGACGGCCAGAGCGTCGCGCCGCCGCGGCTCGTCGCGGCGATCGAGGCCCTGCGCCCCCACGTCGAGGCTCTGCGGGCCGGCCCGCCGGAGCTTCTGCCGAGTTGGTTCGACGTCACCGCGGCGGCGGCCTTCTGGATCTTTCGCGACGCGGGTGTCGATCGGGCCGTGGTCGAGGTCGGGCTCGGTGGCCGGCTCGACTCGACGAACGTCATCCAGCCCGCGGTCACCGCGATCACCACCCTCGAACTCGAACACACGCGCTTCCTCGGCGACACCCTCACCGCCATCGCCGGCGAGAAGGCGGGGATCCTGAAACCCGGCTGCCCCGGCGTCGTGGGCGACCTCGCACCCGAGGCGGCCGCCGTTGTGGAGGCGCGCGCCAAGGACGTGGGTGCGCCGCTCGCATGGCTCGGCCGCGACTTCCATGTGGACGTCCTTCGCGCCGACGCCGCAGGGCTCGAGCTTCGCCTGCGCGATGGCGGCCTTGATGTGAACGTGCACATGCCCCTGCTCGGGGCCCACCACGCAGCGAACGCCGCGCTCGCCCTGGCCTGCGTCAATCGCCTGCCCGGCCTCTCTGGATCGGTCCCATCCGACGCGGTGCGCCGCGGCCTTGCCGCCGCTCGTCTCCCTGGCCGTGTGGAACGCGTCGCCGACGACCCGCCGGTGATCGTCGATTTCGCTCACACCCAGGCGTCTGCCCAGGCTCTGGCGGACGCCCTGGCGAGCTTCCCGGAGCGCAAACGCCGGCTCGTTCTCTCGGTGTCGGCGGACAAGGACCTCGCGGCGATCCTTGCGCCGCTGCTGCCGGGGGCGACGGAAGTCACGGTCACCCGCGCCGAGCCGACGCGGTCGCTCGACCCCCTTGAGGTCGCCGCTGTGGTTCGCGAACTCGCCCCCGACATCGAACTCCGCGCGATCCCGAACCCGTTCCTCGCACTGCGTTCGGCGCGCGATCGCCAGGAGCCCGACGAGATCCTCTGCGTCACGGGCTCCGTCTACCTGGCCGGCATCGCTCGCCGCGTGTTCGCACCGTGAGCGAGGCGAAGGACGCACCCGACCCGAGCGACGGCGAGGCCGCCCTCCAAGCGGAGGCTGGCCGAAACCTCAAGCGCAACTTCGCCGTCCTGATCGTCCACGGTCTGCTCGGTCAGACCGGCTTCCGCATGATCCAGGCGCCGACCTTCATCCCCACGTACATCTTCTTGTTGTCCGGGTCGGAGCTGGTGGTCGGACTCGCACGTGCCGCGCAGGCCTTTGGTCAGTTCCTGACGCCGATCCTGAGCGCCAACCTCGTCGAACACCGTCGTCGCGTCATGCCGATCGCCTTTCTCGTCGGCGGCGGTATGCGCGTGCAGGTCCTCGGGATCGCGCTGGCGGGGTTCTTCCTCGGCACCCAGGCCAACGTGATCGCGGTCTGCGTCTTCCTCGGGCTGTTCGGGTTCTTCCTGGGGATGCAGGGCGTGGTCTTCAACCTGCTCGTCTCGAAGGTCGTGCCGGTTGGGCGACGCGGCGTGCTACAGGGCACGCGCGGTGCGTTGGGCGCGATCGCCGGCGCGGTGGTGGGCGGCATCGGCGGCGGCCTGGTGGCGCGCGATGCCTTCGGGAACGGCTATGCAGCGGTCTTCCTGCTCTCCTTCGTCTTCACCGCCCTCGGCCTCGTGAGCCTCGCGTTCATCCGCGAGCCCGACTCGCCTTCGCTGCGCGACGCGACGCCCCTCGGCCGCCGGCTCACCCAGCTCCCGCACCTGCTGCGTTCAGACCCGTCGTTCACCCGCTACCTGCTGGCGCGCTCGCTCGGAGTGATGGGCCGCATGGCCATGCCCTTCTACATCGTCTACGTGAACGCACGGCTCGACCTCACGGGCCGCCAGCTTGGCGAGCTCACGGTGGCGTTCGTCCTCTCCCAAGGGCTCTTGAATCTCGCGTATGGGCTCGTGGCCGACCGCCGCGGCTTCCGCTTCACCTTCCTCGTCGCCCTCGCCGTGTGGATGGCCGCCGGTGGCATGTTGCTCGTGGCCGACAGCTACGCGCAGGTCCTGGTGGCCTACTTCGCACTCGGTGCGGGTCTCGGCGGGTTCATGATGTCTTCCCAGAACCTGGCGCTCGAGTTCGGCTCGCGCGCGAACCTGCCCATGCGGATCGCCGTGGCCAACTCGGCCTCCGAGGCCGTCGGTATCGCGGCCCCGCTCCTGGGTGGGTTCCTGGCCGTCTTCGCCGGCTATCCGACCCTGATCGGCGTAGCCATCGGGTTTCAGGCGATCGCCTTCGGGGTGACGCTGTTCTTCGTGGACGAACCGCGCCACCGCACGCAGCAGCCACTGTAGAATGCCTGCCATGACGACCTTCAATCTGGCGGATCTCTTCGAACAGGCCGTGGACGAGTGGCCCGACCGCGAATACATCGTCGCGGAGGGCCAGCGGCGCACCTTTGCCGAGATGGACGCGCGCGCCAACCGGCTCGCCCACCATCTCGCGGCGAACGGCATCGGCTCGGGCGACCACGTCGGCATCTATGCCTACAACTGTGTCGAGTGGGTCGAGGCGTTGTGGGCCTGCTTCAAGGTGCGCGCGGTCTGGATCAACATCAACTATCGCTACGTCGAAGACGAGCTCCGCTACCTGTTCGACAACGCCGACCTGAAGGGCCTCGTTTACGCGCGCGAGTTTGCACCGCGGGTTCGCAAGGTCGTCGAGGTGATGCCAGGGCTGAAGCACACCGTCGTCATCGAGGACGGCAGCGAGGCTGACCTCTCGGGCCTCGACTCGGTGCCCTACGAAGAAGCGCTCGCCGCCGAGTCGACGGAACGCGACTTCCCGCTGCGCTCGAACGACGACCGCTACATCCTCTACACCGGCGGCACGACCGGCATGCCCAAGGGGGTGGTCTGGCGTCACGAGGACGTCTTCTTCGCGCTCGGCGGAGGCGTCGACCTCCAGACGGGCACGCGCGTCACGAAGCCCGAACAGATGCTCGAGGTGGGCGCTCGCCCGGGCCTCTCGCGCTTCCTTCCCATCGCGCCGCTGATGCACGGCGCCACCCAGTGGTCGGTGATCGGGGGGAGCTTCGTGGGCCGCACGACCTACCTCGTGGCGCGTTTCGACGCCCACGAGGTCTGGAGCATGCTCGAGGCGGAGCAGATCCAGAGTCTCTTCATCACCGGCGATGCCATGGGGAGGCCGCTCACCGAGGCCCTCGACGAGGCGCCCGAGAAGTACGACCTCTCGTCGCTCATCGCGCTCGTCAGCACGGCGGCGCTCTTCTCACCCGCGGTGAAGGACGATTTCTTCCGGCACCTGCCGAACCTGGTGATCACCGAGAGCATCGGCTCGTCCGAGGGCGGCGGGAACGGGCTCACGATCATCGTGAAGGGCCAGAGCGCGTTCAAGTTCGGCGGTCCGAACGTGAAGGCCATCGACGACAGCCTGGTGCTCGATGAGGACGGGAAGCCGACGGCGCCTGGCGTCACCGGCAAGCTCGCGCGACGCGGGAACGTCCCGCTCGGGTACTACAAGGATCCGAAGAAGACCGCCGAGACCTTCTTGACCTTCGGCGACACCCGCTACGTGATCCCCGGCGATTTCGCCCGCCGCGAGGACGACGGCAGCATCACCCTGCTCGGCCGCGGCTCCCAGTGCATCAACTCGGGGGGCGAGAAGATCTATCCCGAGGAGGTCGAGACGGCGCTGAAATCGCACCCCGACGTGTGGGACGGCGTCGTGATCGGCGTGCCCGACGAGCGTTGGGGGGCACGGGTCGCTGCCGTCGTGGCTCCCCGTGAGGGCCGCACGCCGGACCTCGAGAGCATCCAGGACCACTGCCGTCAGCACGTGGCTGGGTACAAGATCCCGCGACAGTTGCACATCGTCGAGGCCATCGAGCGCTCACCGAGCGGCAAGCCCGACTACCGCTGGGCCCAGAGTGTGACCGAGAGCGAGGCCTGACCCGGGCGGTACCCCACGGGGTGCGAGGAGCCCGGCAAACCCGAGCCGACAGAGATTTTCTCGAACCTTGCCGGCTCGTTGCGGCACTTACCGAGTGGTCGACTGTGTCCGCCACCACGCGGTACACTGCGCCGGTTCGCAGCGGAGGTCTCGATGCGCCCTGCTCTTTCTTCTCGCCGTGCTCTCGTTTTCGCTGCAGCGTTGTTCGCTTCGACCCAGCTGGGGCCCGCCTGCAACAACACGCCCGCTTCGCCTCATGAGCCGCGGGGGCAGCAGACCTTCACGAGCCCGCAGTCGAAACCGATCCTCCTTTCGGCGGACGGCTCGTTGCTGTTCGTCGCGAACACGACGAACGGCACGGTCAGCCTGTTCGAGACCGCGACGAACACGCAGCTCACCGCCATCGAAGTCGGCCTCGAGCCGGTCGGACTGGCCCTGAAGCCCGACGGCAGCGAACTCTGGGTGTCGAACCACCTGTCCGACTCGGTCAGCGTCATCGACCTCACCGTGGGGACGAGCCAATACCGGATCGTCGAAACGATCCAGGACCTCGACGCCGCCGGCGTGAGCCAGTTCGATGAGCCCGTCGGCATCGCCTTCGCCAGCAACGCCAAGGCCTACGTCGCACTCTCCTCGCGTAACGACGTCGCGATCATCGACACCGCGACCTACTCCGTGACGGGTCGCATCCACATCACGGCCCAGGAGCCGCGCTCACTCACCGTGCGCAACGGCCGTCTCTATGTGGTGGCCTTCGAGTCGAACAACCAGTCGGAGCTCTCGGTCTGCCCCGGCGGCGGTGGTGGCGCCCAGTGCACGCTCGACCAGGACGACCTCCAAGACTTCATCCTGAGCAGCCCGAACATCCCCGGCGCCGACGTCCGCATCGTGATCGACCCCGACGTCCCCGACCGCGATCTGTTCGTCTTCAACACCGCGACCGACACCGAGTTCGACACGGTCACCGGCGTGGGCACGCTGCTCTACGACCTCGTGGTCGACAGCAACGACGAGGTCTTCATCACCCAGACCGACGCGCGCAACGAAGAGAACGGGGGCAACAACCTCTCGGGTCTGAACAACCTGATCGTGCTCGAGAACCGGATGTTCCTGAATCAGATCGGCCATGTGGATTGTGGCGGCGCGAGCTGCAGCCTCCAGGCCGACTTCGATCTCGAGCCGCCGGTCGGTGACCCGGTGCCGACCCCCTTGGCGACGCCGTACGGCATCGCGATCAGCGACGACGACTCGACCCTGGTGGCCACCGCCGCCGGCACGAGCCGCGTGATGACCGTCGACCCGTCGACGGGCAACGTGCTCGCCACCCTGGACCTGAATGCCGGAGTGCTCGCCGACGTCGGTCAGCAGATCCCGAGGGGTGTTGCTCTTCTCTCGGATGTCCTGGGCGCACCGCAGACGGCTTACGTCCTCAACACCGTAGAGGGCACGGTCTCGGTCGTGGACGTGAGCACGCCAGGCGCCATCACGCCCACGACCAAGTTCAGCGTCGGCTTCGACCCCACGCCGGATGACGTCCGACGTGGCCGCGCGGCCTTCAACAACGCCTTCGCCTCTTCGGATGGCACGTTCTCGTGCGAGAGCTGCCACCCCGACAGCCATACCGACCAGCTGCTCTGGCGAATCGGTGGCGCCTGCTTCTTCGGTGCCTGCACGGGCGATGACGAGGTTCGCAGCACCATGCCCGTGAAGGGCCTCAAGAACACCTTGCCGCTCCACTGGGACGGCTCGCTCGGCGACCCGTTTGGTGGGAGCAGCGGTGCGGTGGGCGGCGGGGGTACTGCCGCTGCGACCTGCGACACCAGCGACGGCGACGACCACGATTGCTTCCTCGATCTCGTCGTGCACAGCCTCTCCGGCGTGATGTGCGACCAGGACCCGATCACGAACCCGGCGGGCTGCCCGCTCGGCGGCAACGAACTGTCTGCGGCGGAGCGGGATGACCTGGCGATCTTCCTCGCCAACGTGTCCTACGCGCCGGCGCGCGAGCGCCCCATGGACGACATCGTGAGCCCCGCGGCCAACCAGGGTTTCTCGGACTTCTTCGTGGACGTGGGCGGCCTCGGCACCTTCTTAGGCGTCCGGACCTGCGCCGACATGGATTCGGGCTGTCACGCCCTCCCGCTCGGCGCGGACACCAACTCCGTGAGCCTCGGCGGCTTCGATGCGCCCACGATGCGGGGCATGCTCGACCGCTGGCTGCAGTTCTCGCTCGGGATCACGAACGCCGAGGAGACGCTCGAGTGGGTGCAGACGGCCCACACGCTCGACCTCGGCTTTCCGATCACCGTCAACACCTTCGTCCCCGACCCCTCCTTGTGGTTCGACCCGGCCGACGGGTTCGAAGAAGAGGTCACGCTCGCGGCTGCCTTCGCGGTGTTCCAGCCGGTCTATGGCAAGGCGCCGGAGGACATGATCCAGATGTTCGAAGAAGCGAGCACGGGGCATAGCGGCGCCCTGGGCCGCCAGGTGACGCTGAACACGGTCACGGCCACCCTGCCCGAACTCACAGACGTCGAGGCGGTGATCCAGGCGCTCGAGGAGGCCGATGATCGCGGCCAGGTGAACCTGCGTGCTTCGGGCACGCGGCTCACCGCGGGCGCGTTCATCTGGGCGGTGTTCTCGTATCGGGATGATGGGACCTACAAGACGGCCGATGGCCTCCTCTCCCGGACCCGCGCCCAGATGATCGCCGAGGCGGCCGCCGGGAACTCGCTCATGACCTTCACGGGGTCGCTGCCGGAGAACGTCGGCGCCGATACGCACCGGCAGCCGCTGCTCTCGATCACCACGATTGGTGACGGCCCGGTCGGCAACCCGAACCTGCCGTGGCTGCAGAGCGCGGGCCAGGTCATGAACCTCGTGGGCATCGACATTCGCCACGACACGACCCTGCTGCTCGATGGCCTGCCCGTGAGCGGCACGATCGCCTGCGCGGGTGGCGGGAGCTTCACGCCCTACTGCGATTCGGGCCTGGTGGACGTCAGCCTCACCGCACTGCCGGCGAACGGTCTGCACCTGCTCCAGGCGCAGCACCCGAATGGGCTGACCTCGGTGGAGTTCCCGGTATGCGCTGGAACCGTGATTTCCTGCTTGTGACCCAGGCGTAGCCCGGATGCGAACGCGCGGCGCGTCGGCTTCGGCCGGCGCGCCGCTTTCGTTCCAGCCCGCGAGTGCGACCTAGACGAACTTCCGGAAGTCGGGCTCGCGCTTCTCGTCGAGCGCCTTGCCGCCTTCCTGAGACTCCTCGGTGCCGTAGTAGAGCGCGACGGCTTGGAATCCCAGGCTTCCAATGCCGCGGATTGCTTCGCTGTCGGCATTCATGGAACGCTTCGCGAGGGCGATGGCCGTTGGGCTGCGCTTCACGAGTTCGGCGCACCAGGCGTCGACTTCGGCGTCGAGTTGGGCATCGGGCACGACTTCGTTGACGAGGCCCATGGCCTTGGCTTCCGCCGCGCTGTAACGGCGGCACAGGTACCACATCTCTCTCGCACGCTTCTCGCCGATGACGCGCGCGAGGTAGGCCGTTCCGAAGCCGGGGTCGACGCTCCCCATCTTCGGGCCGACCTGGCCGAAGATCGCGCTCTCGGCGGCCAGGGTGAGGTCGCACACCGTCGCGAGAACGTTGCCGCCGCCGATGGCGTACCCACGAACCTTCGCGACCACGGGCTTAGGCACGTCGCGCATGATCGTGTGGACTTCGTCGATGGGCATGCCCAGCACGCCGCGGTTCCCGCCGTAGGCTCCGCTCTCGGTGTGGCCCGACTGGTCGCCTCCCGTGCAGAAGGCGCGCTCGCCGGCGCCGGTGAGCACGATCGCGCCGATGTTGCGGTCGTAGCCCGCCCTGCCGAACGCATGAATCAACTCTTCGCAGGTCTGCCCGCGAAAGGCGTTCATCACCTCGGGGCGATCGAGGGTGATGGTGGCGACGTGGTCGCGCTCTTCGTAGCGGATGTCCTGGTACTGCATGGGGCTCCTAGCCGTGCATGGTGAGGCCGCCGGAGACCGAAATGGTCTGGCCGGTGATGTAGGCCGCGTCGTCCGAGAGCAGGAAGGCGACCAGCCCTGGGTAGTCATCGGGTTGGCCGAGGCGGCGCATGGGGATCGCGCGCTCGAGCGCAGCGGCGAGTTTGCCCGTCGGGTCGAAGCTCGCGAAGAGCGCCGTGTCCGTGGGGCCCGGGCAGAGGACGTTCAGGGTGACACCCTGGCGCGCGACCTCTCGCGCCACGGATTTGCTGAATGCGACGATCCCGCCTTTGCAGGCCGCGTAGACGGCTTCGCCCGACGAGCCGACCCGCCCGGCGTCGGATGCGACGCTCAGGATTCGGCCATGGCGGCGTTCGACCATGCGCGAGAGGACGGCGCGCGTCACATGGAGCGGGCCGAACAGGTTGATCTCGACGACCTTGCGCCACAGCGTGGCATCGGTTTCCAGAAACGGAGCGGCCCGATCCCAGCCGGCGTTGTTGACGAGGCCCGCGGTCGGGGCGACCTCGGCCTCGAAGGCGGCCACCGCATCTTCGACCGCGTCCGCGTCGGTAATGTCGGCGGTGTAGGCGCGCGCTTCGCCGCCCGCGGAGTTGATGGCGTCCGCCGTCTCCGCCGCGCCCTCCCCATCGAGGTCGACGATGCCGACGCGGCACCCCTCCTGCCCGAGCCGGAGCGCGACCGCTCGCCCGATCCCGTTGGCGCCCCCGGTGAGCAGGACGGGTTGGCCATCGAGGCCGCGAAAGCCGGTCTCTTCCACGTTCGGCTCCTCCCCGGCGGAAGCCGGGGCGCCGATTCTACCGGAAACGCCCGTCGTCGATGGCGACGTCGAGCACCACCGCGCGATGGTCGGAACCTTCGATCGGGACGACCTGGAAGCGCTCGGGCCGGACGCCTGCGACGAAGCCGTGGTCGATCCGGAGGAACGCAGGGCCGCCGAGCCGGGGGCCCCAGGTCCGCGCGGGGCGCCGGCCTTCGCGGTGAGCCACGGTGCGTGCGGCATCCTCCATGCGAGCCGCCATGCCGCGATACACGGGCCAGAGCGGCGTGGCGTTGAAGTCGCCGACGACCACGCGGCCGCTCGGCGCGGCCGTCGGGCGGTCGAGAGCTGTGGCGAGGTCGCGAAACTGGGGGCGGCGGCGAAAGATGCCTCCTCCTTGAAACGCGAGGGGTGAGTAGACGTGGACGTTCCAGACCTCGAGCGGCATGGCCAGCTCGGGCCAATCGTCGGGGTCGAGGGTGACACGGAAGCCGCGCCGCCGGGCCAGGGGAAGCGTCACGACCTCCGCGGGGCGCGCGAGTGCGATGCCCCCGCCGTCGTAGTCGAGGCGCGGGTCGAGGAACCCGTGCGGGAACTGGGCCGAAAGCGCGTCGGCCTGATCGGGCCCGAGTTCTTGCACGGCGACCACGTCGGCCTCGAGCCGCGCGGCCAGGCTTGCGAAGGCGTCGGGGTCTGCGCCTCCTGCAAGCAGGTTGGCGGAGAGGATGCGAAGCGTCGTGCCCAGGGTGTTCTCCTCCGATTCGATCCGTTGCGCCTTCATCGGCACGAAGGGCGACGGACTGGATGGGGAGCTAGGGCAGCTCGGGGCCCGAGTCGATCCCGGCCGTGAGGGCGCGGTAGGCGGTGCTGAAGTCGAAGGCTGCGGGCGGCGCCGTGGCCGGGGGCCGGTTCTTCTCGAGCGCGCCGGCGGCGGCGCGTAGGCCCCGAACCGAGCCCGAGAGCCGCCCCGCCGTCACCTCGAAGCCGCCCGCGCCGGCGCGTGCGAGCCACAGTTTTTTGAGTCGACGGCCCAGCCGGCCCTGTTCGTCCGCGAGCTTTCGAAGCCTCCGGGCGAGGGCCCGACGGCCGCGGGCGTCGAGCCCTGCGGGCCGCTTCCACCAGGCGAGCCAGTCGAGGGCAGCGAGGCCCTTGCGCGCGGCGAACTCGGAAGCGTCGGCGGCGTAGACCATCTCGTCGTGCGCTCGCGGCTCGCCGCTGAAGTGCGCGCCGGCGGCGGCAATCTTCTTCCGCAGCTTCTCGAGCCGCGAGGCCGCGGAGCGAAGCTTTCGCCGGTCACCGGCCACCGCGTAGAGCGACGAGCCGAGGTCGTCGAAGAAGATGAACTGCAGGAGCGAGCCGTTCATCAGTCGCTGGCCGACATCGTGCACCGCACCGAGCTGGCGATAGAGCTTGGCTGCGTTCCCACTGGCGTCGTCGAAGACGGTCTGGGAGAAGGCGCGGTCGAACGTGGCCGGGTCCTCGTCCCCCGACCAGGCTTGTTGTGCGCCCCACGCGTATCCCATCCAGGAGTAGCCCTGCAGGTTGTAGTGGCCGTGGTCGCCCCAGTCGGTGTTGACCAGGCCTGCCGCGCCATGGCGTCGCCCGGCCTCGGCGTAGCGCGCGATGTTCTGCTCGGCATTCTCGATGCGCGGGAACAGGCAGTTCCATGTGGACGTTCCCGGGCAGACCCAGAACTCGATGCCGTTCTCCGCGAAGCGCTTGACCCGGTCGAAGTCGCCCTGGGCCTCGTACCACCAGTCGAGCAGCACGAGGTCGCGGTCGATCTCGGTCGTGCGCGCCGGATGTTGATGGACGACGTCTCCCCAGACGAGCGTCCGTTTCCCGTGAGCACTGGCGAGGTCGCGGACTCGCCGCACGTGCTCGAGGAAGAGCCCGCCCGGGCCGAGCTCGCGCGACCGCTCGGCGGAGCGACCGCTGCCGAGGTCGTAGGGCTCGTCGCAGTTGGCGTTGAAGAGGTTCGAGCGGAAGTTCGGCAGGTACTCTGCGTAGAGGTCCGCCAACAGCTTGTACGTGTTCGGATCCACCGGCGCGAGGGTCCACAGCCGGTCCGTCTCGGCGAGGCTGCGATAGGTGGGGATCTTGAGAATGTGGCGCATGTGCCCGAGCGATTGCAGCGTGGGCACGAGCTCGACGTGGTTCTGCGCGGCGTAGGCGTCGAGGGCGCGCATGTCGGCGGCGTCGAGAGGCGAGGCGCCCTCACCGATCTCGGGGTGTCGTCGGAAACGGAACGTGTGCTCGGTGTAGAGCATCAGCACGTTCAGCTTCATGCGGGCGCACAGGTCGATGACGTCGCGCACGGCTTCGATCGTGGGGACCTTGCCGCGCGACACGTCGAGCATCACACCGCGGTAGCGGAAGTCGGGTGCGTCTTCGATTTCGCAAGTGGGGATGCGGCCGTTCTCGGGGAGGAGTTGGCGCAGGGTCTCGACGGCGTAGCGCAGGCCTGGCGCGCCGCCGGCGACGACCTCGACGCGCACCGGCGAGATGGAGAGCCGGTAGCCCTGCTCCGGTAGGCCGGCACCCGTGCGCCGGCGAAGCTCGATGCGCGGGCCGAGGTCGTCCGCTTCGGCGTGTCCCTCGATGGAGAGGGCGACATCGCAACGTTCGGAAACGACGGAACGCAGCCGATCCGCCGTGCGGTCGTCGGCTTCGCTGGCGGCGGGCTCGAGGACGATGGGCAGGCCGTCGCGCAGGGCGAAGGCGCCGACTCCGGCGCGCACGGATCGCGGGCGGGGCAGGAGCGGCGGCAATCGAGCGGGCGTACGGCGCGGCATCCGATCGAGAATAAGGAAACGCCCGGACCGAGTCCTCGCACAATGCGAGGGGAGGGGTACCCAGTCCGGGCGCAGGGATCGTGATTTCGTTGCTGGTGTGGTGGAAAAGCAAGGGCCGTGCCAGAGTGGGACGGCCGTCGACACTTGGGCTCAAATACCTGTATTCAAAGAGGAAATAGGCCCACCACGGGCCTGCGAACGCAGGCGCTGGCAGGTGGTGGGCAAGGCCTACGCACGCGGTGACGCAAATTGTGTCCTGGGGCCCCGTCGAATGGAAACCAAGCGCTCGATGGCGGCGAGATGGCCCGGCGTCGTGCCACAGCAGCCGCCCACCGCGTGCGCGCCGGCCTCGAGCCAGGCGCCGGCCTCGCGCGCGAAGGCATCGGGCGAGAGTTCGTCGCTGCTGCGAAACGCTCCGTCCTCGGTGGGCTCACCGAGATTCGCGTAGACGAGGAAGGGCAGACCCGAGGCGGTGAGAGTCGGCAGACAAGCGCGCGCAGCTCGCGCCGGCAGACAGTTCACGCCAACACCGATGGCTCCCTCCCCTGCCGCGGCTTCGACCGCCGCGGCGAGGGGTTCGCCCGAGAGCAGGCGGGCGCTGCCATCGCACACGAAGCTCGCGATGGCGGGGAGGCCCGCTTCGTGTGCCGCGCGCAGGGCGGCCCGCGCTTCGCGCACCGTGTTGAGGGTCTCGGCGAAGACGACGTCGACGCCCGCCGCTGCGAGGTTCGCGGCGTGCTCGCCGTGTTCGCGGGCGAGGCTCGCCTCGTCGGGGACGAGGTCGGGCCGATAGCAATCCTCGAGGGTCGGTGCGGACCCAGCGACCCAGCACGGGCCCGGCGCGCGGGCCGTTGCGTCGCGCGCCAGCCAGGCCGCGTCGTGGGTCAACTCCGCAGCTCGGTCCGCGAGGCCGCCATGTGCGAGCGCGCGGGCCTGGGTTCGGAACGTGTTCGCCACCACGACTTCGGCTCCGGCGGTGACGTAGTCGCGGTGGATCTGCGCCACGAGCGCCGGGTCGTCGCAGAGTGCCCGTGCCGACCACAGTGGCAGCCCGGCATCGCCTCCACGGCGTTCGATCTCGGTGCCGAGGGCACCGTCGAGCAACAGGGGCTTGCCCGCTGTCCAGCGTTCGGTGAACTCCATCGCCTTCGTCGCCCCGGTTCGAGGGTCTCGTCGCGTCATTGCGCCCTATACTGTCGCGCCCATGCCGCCCTCCGCCATCGTTCGATCCCCGGGTGCGGGCCGCCTCACACCGGTTCGCGTCGGCGCGCGTTTTGGCGGTGAGGGCAGTGCGCCGACCCTCGGCGAGGGGATGTTCGTCCCGGGCCGGGTTCGCATCGGCCCGCTCGTCCTGGGCGTCGGGCTCGAAAGCCGCGGCGACCGAGCGCTGATCGAGCTGGCGGTCGAGAACGTCTCCGACGAACCGGTGCGCGTCGATTCCGTGCTCGTGGGGCTCCGCTGGGAGGAGATTGCCCTCGAGGGCCTGCGGTTCCTCCGTCACGGCTGGCAGTCGTGGTCCGAGACCGGCGGTCGTGCGCTCGACGTGGCCGGCCCGGCGCCCTTCCCCAGTGGCGAGTGGTTGCGCGGCCTCCATCACTCGCGCGGTGCGCCGCCCGCGGACCGCGCCGGTTGGCATGAATCGGATCTCCTCTCGGTCGCGGGCAACGCCGCCGGGGCAGCCTGCGCCGCCGGCGTCCTCGAACGAGGCAACGAGTTCGGGAACGTCTATCTGAAGCGGGAGAGCGACGCCGTTCGGGTCGAGGTGGATTGGGTGATCGAAACCACCCTGGCGCCCGGAGCGCGCCGCGAACTCGACCCCATGCGCATCGCCGTGGGCGAGGACGCGATGCAGCTCCTCCAGGAGCACGCCGACGACCACGGCCGCGCGGCGGGGGCGCGGACCGACGCACGCTTCCAGGCGGGTTGGTGCAGCTGGTACCACTTCTTCCACGACGTCACGGAAGGCGATCTTCTGCGCAACCTGGAAGCGCTGCGCAACGCGAAGCAGGACGTGCCCATCGAGGTCGTCCAACTCGACGACGGCTTCCAGCGCGCGACGGGCGACTGGCTCGAGACGAACGCGAAATTCCCGCGCGGCCTCGAGCCCGTGGCGCGCGAGATCCGGGAGGCGGGCTTCCTGCCGGGCCTGTGGACCGCGCCCTTCGTCGCCGTGCCCCAAAGCCACGTCTTCGAGGCCCACCCCGACTGGTTCCTCGGCGACGGCGATGGGGGCTTCCAGCGCGGCCTGCTCCACCCGGAATGGAACCCCGTGGACGGGGCCGTCCACACCCTCGACCTCACCCGCGACGAGGTCGTCGCCCACGTCGAGACGCTCTTCCGCACGCTTCACGAGATGGGCTTCGTCTATCACAAGCTCGACTTCCTCTACGCGGCGGCCATGGAGGGCGCGGCGGACGACCCGGACGTGACGCGCGCCGAACGCCTGCGCCGTGGGCTCGACGCCGCGCGTCGGGGCGTCGGCGAGAAGGATTTCCTGCTCGGCTGCGGCTGCCCGCAAGGCGCCGCGGTCGGAGTGATGGACGGGATGCGGATCGGGCCCGACGTGGCGCCGGCCTGGGGAATCGACGCGCCGATCGTGATCCCCGGGATCGAAGCCACTCAGCCGTCGACGCGCAGCGCCGTTCGCAGCGTGCTGGCCCGCGCCTTCATGCACCGCCGGCTCTGGCTGAACGACCCCGATTGCCTGATGGCGCGCACCAAGGACACACGGCTCACCCCGAGCGAAGCGGCCACCCTCGGTGCGGCCATCGGTGGCACGGGCGGCATGCTGATCTTCAGCGACGACTGGGGGAGCCTGGGCCGTGACGGCCGCGAGCTGCTGATGGACACGCTCGAACTCGCGCGCGAGGTCGACACCCTCGCCGGCGGGCGCGCCGTCCGCACGCTCGGCTTGCTCGACGACTTCCCGCACGGATGCGTGGTGACCGATGGAGAACGCAGCATCGCCGCGCTCGTGAACGGCGGCGACGCGCCGGCGCACCGGCGTGTCGACGACCCGTCGGCCGACCTCGAACTCCCCGGCCATGCCTCCGCGTTGGTGCGCGCGGGCCCGCAGCCAGCGGTGGCGGTCTTCTGCGATTTCGACGGCACGTTCCTCGTCGAAGACGTCGGCTCGACCCTCGCAAAACGCTACGCCGCCGACCGTCGCCCTGCCGCGTGGGCTCGCTACGAGGCCGGCGAGCTCACCGCCTGGCAATACAACGAACAGATCCTCGACGGCCTCCCGTGCCCGCCGGAGGATCTCGAACAGTTCCTGATGTCCGTCTCCCTCGACCCGGGAGCGAGCAGTCTGGTGGACTGGTGCACCGAGCGTCGCGTGCCCTTCCGCGTCCTCTCGGACGGCTTCGACTGCAATCTCGATCGCCTGATGGAGCGCTTCGACGTGCGCTTCGACTACGAGTGCAATCGCCTCTGGTACGAAGACGACGTCTGGCGCATCGCGGCGGGTTTCCCGAACCCCGAGTGCGGCTGTGGGACGGGGAGTTGCAAGCGCGGCCGGATCGAAGCCTATCGCCGCCGCCATCCGGGCGTACCGATCGCTCACGTGGGCAACGGGCGGGTCTCGGACCTGTGCGGCGCCGACGCCGCCGACTGGGTCTTCGCCAAGGACAGCCTGGCCGAGGAGCTCGAGCAACGGGGCATGGAGTTCGTGCGCTTCGACACCCTGGCCGACGTCGTGGCGGGCCTCGAAGCGAAGATCAGCGCCGGTCAGTAGCGCTCGTCGTAGGCCTCTTCCGCGAGATCGCGCGGAATCTCGAGCGGCATCACCACCCAGAGCACGACGTAGAGGATCGCCGCGGCGCCCCCCGAGAAGAGGAAGCCGAGCACGAAGGCGAGCCGCAGCACGGTGACCGAGATCGCGAACCGGTCGGCCAGGCCCGAGCACACCCCCGCGATCATGCGGCCGGTTTCTTTGCGGACCCACTCGCCGGCCACCGAGAACGACGCCGACACCATCGACCCGCAATAGCGGCATTTGATGGCTTCGGCGCGGATCTCCTCGGCGCAGTAGGGACAGATGCGCATCTCGCTCATGTTGCGACCTCCGGGGCGCTGAGACTGCGTCGCCGCAACACGCGGTGCGCGACGACGGGAAGGGAACCGTATAGGCAGGCGAGCCAGGTCGTGCCGGCCAGGACGTAGCCGGCGGTGAGCGCGCGCAAGAGCGCGTCCGGGACGATGCCCGTCAGCAACTGGTCACCGAGGCTCAGGACCGCGGCGTTCCACAGCAAGACGATCGGCAGGGGCAGGAGGCTCAGGCCCACGAGTCGGCTGACCTCCCGGCCGAAGCCTTCGAGCGGCGCGGCGAGGGCGGCGTCGCGGTGTGAGAGTTCGGCGCGTGCGCGCACCAGGGTTACGCCGACGAGGCCGTCGCTCGCGTCGCGGGTTCCATCCGCCGAGAGGGCGGTGCCGAGAGCCGACAGGTCGCGGGCGAATGTGCCGCAGTCCCCGCAGTGCTCGGTGTGCTGGAGGTCACTCGATGCCGCGTCCACTCGGGCGAACAGCGCGTCCGTGAGCCGCGCCTGAACGGCGCTGCAGCGTTCACTCAGTGCCATTACTCGGCTCCTGCGCACGCAACGCCTTCACGGCGGCATGCAGGCGACTCTTCACCGTGCCCGGCGGGATTCCGACGATCCGCGCGATCTCCTTCTCCGGCAGTTCGCGGAAGTAGCGGAGCACCAGGACCTCGCGGAGCTTGTCGGGTAGCTCTGCCACGCGCCGCCGGATGTCGAGCGTCTGATCGAGGGGCGGCGGCCGCGTGCGCGTCGGGTCGCCCGCCGCATCGGCCTGCCGGTCGCGCCGATAGCGGTCGCGCACCTCGAGACGCCGGCCGCGGTCGCGACACAGGTTGTTCGCAATCTGGAAGAGCCAGGTGGAGAACTTGCGTTGCGGGTCGAAGCGGTCGCGGTAGCGCACGACCCGGAGCCAGGTTTCCTGGAAAAGATCGTCGGCGTCCGAATCCCCGACCCGCCGCGCGAGGAAGCCGTAGAGCGGGCCCCGCCAGCGGTCGAGCAGCGGCCCGAGGGCGCTCTCGTCGCCCTCGGCCAGCCGGGCCATCAACCGCTCGTCGCTCTCCATCCGCCCGGACCATACCGGCTTCGCCTCCGTCCACCCGCACCCGCCTCGGCCCTTGATACGCGCGGGCTCCCACTGCGGTTCGGACCCCCGACGCTCTGCGGGTGCCCGGGGCCGGCCAGGGCGGGGTTGGGCTAGGCTCGGCGCCCCGGCGGGCCCAGGTGCCTGCGCGGGCCGAGAGGAGGCCGGTGGGCCCATGCGACGGGTGTTGGTGATCGGAGCTGGAGCAGCCGGTTTGGCAGCGGCGCGGCCGCTGGCAGCCAAGGGCTGGGCTGTGACCGTGCTCGAGGCGGGGTCGAGCGTCGGCGGGCGACTGGCTCAGGCCGAAGCTTGCGGGGCCGGGGGCGATGCCGTCCGGTTCGACCCCTTGGGCACGTTCGTCTCGACCGCCGACCGCCACGTCCTCGCCCTGCTCGCCGAGCTCGACGCCTCGGCGCGAATCGTGGCGCTCGGCCCCGGTGGCCTCGCCCAGACCTACCGCGGGCGGGCCGCGTCGGTGGATGCTTCGAGCCGCCTGGGCGTCGCTCGTATCCCGGGTGTCCGCAACCTCGACGCCCTCCGCCTGGTGCGGCTCGACCGTCTGCTCGGCCGCTATCGCAAGCATCTCGATGTCGACGCGCCCGAGCGCGGCGCGCCGCTCGACGATCGCTGTCTGCGCGACTTCGCGACGCTCTACTTCGGTCGTTCGGTCGCCGAGCGCTGGGTCGGGCCGTTCGCGACGGTGGGCACGGGGAACCGAGCCGATGACGCCAGCCGCTTGCTCTTCTTGCTGCGTGCGACGTCACACCGCGCAGCGTCCCTGGCGACGCTGCAGGGCGGGATCGGACGGTTGCTCGTCGACGCCGCCGCGGGCCTCGACGTCCGGCTCGGCGCGCGGGCCACGGCCATCGCCCCGCTCGCGGACGGCGGCTTCGAGGTGGCATTCGAGACGGCCGAAGGAAGCGGCAGCGCCCCGGCGGACGCGGTCGTCCTCGCGGTCGCAGCGGGGGCGGCGCGCGAACTCGGGGCGGGCATCCTCGCGACCGCCGAGACCGACTTCCTTTCTGGCGTCCGCTACGCGCCGGGCCTCGCCCTGGCCCTCGGCTTCGAACACCGGCCCTTCGAGGCACCGCGTCGGATCCAGGTTCCCCAGGTCGACGCGTGGCCCCTCGATTCGGTTTCGCTTCTGCCTGGCGGGGCCACGGAAGGCTTGCCGGACGAGGGCGGCCTCGCCGTCGCGCTCGCGAGTCCGGACTGGGCAGAGAGACACATCGACGTGGCCGACGACGTCGTGGGCAAGGATCTCGCGGGCGTGTTGGCGCGGCTCGTGCCGGGCGCGCGCCACGGCGCGGCCTTTACCCACATCCACCGGCAATCGGCGTGGATGCCGCGCTTCGACGCCGGGCACTTCCGAGCACTGGCGGACTTCCGACGGGTGAACGGCGACCAGCGCCGCGAGGGGCGAAGGCTCTACCTGGCGGGCGACTACCTGGCAGGGCCGTGGCTCGATTCGGCCCTCGGCTCGGGCGGGCGCGCCGCGCGCGAGCTGGCTGCCGACCTTTCGGGCTAGTTGCTCCATCCTTCGGCTGGCCCGGGCGGGCTAGTCGCTCAATCCTTCAGCTCGACCCGGGTGACGCCGTCGCCGCCCTCCTCGGCCGAGCCGGCCGCGAAGCTCGCGACGTAGGGAGACCCGCGGAGCTGCTCGCGCACCGCATCACGCAGCGCTCCAGTGCCGTGGCCGTGAATCACTTCGACGCAGTCGCGCCCGTCCCCGGCCGCGCGGTCGAGCGCTTCGAGCATCCGGTCGAGAGCCTCGTCCACACGCAAGCCCCGCAAGTCGCAGTGGGCCGTGCCGCCGCTTGCCGGGCGTTGCGGAACCGCGGGCTTGGGCCGTGCTTCGGCCGCCGGCGCGAGCGCTCGGACCCGCTCGGCCGGCACCATCATCCGCCCACTCGCGACCCGGACCGCGGCCCGGCCCCGGCGGTCCGGGAGTGCGTCGAGGGAGGCGGGGCCCGCGCCGACGACGAGGACGGAGTCGCCCGGCCGCGCCCGCTGCCAATCCATGGCCTCGCCGGGCGGTTCGCTCGGGGCGATGGCGTGCTCCGCCTCGACGGCACGGGTCTTTTCTTCCATGACGAGCAGCCGGTCGCGCGCATGGGCGGCGTCGCGAGCCGTGCCGCCGCGCTGGAGGTCGCGAATCACCGCGGCGACCTGGCCGTGAGCGTCGCGGAATGCGTTCTCGAGGTCGTCCTTCATGGCGCTGAAGATCTTGTCGCGCCGTTCCTGGAGGCGTTCGAGGCGTGCCCGGTACTCGGAGCGGGTGGCCTCGGATTCGGCTCGCAGACGCGAGGCTTCGCGCTGTTCGGCCTCGAGGGCGAGGCGGCTCGCGGAGAGCTCCGACAACATGCGATCGAGCCGGCGATCTTCGCGTTGCAGCAGCGCCTCGGCGCGTTCGAGGACGTCGCCGCGCACGCCCATGCGAGCGGCGACGGTGGTGGCCGACGAGACGCCCGGTGTCCCGACCCGCAGCCGGTAGGTCGGTGCGAGGCTCGTGGGGTCGAACTCCACGCTCGCGTTCTCGAAGCGCGGGTCGACGGCTGCCATCTCCTTCAGCAGGTTGAAGTGGGTGGTGGTGACGACGCGGGCGCCCTCTTCGGCGAGCGTTTCGAGCACGGATTGGGCGAGGGCGGCGCCCTCCCCCGGGTCGGTGCCGGTGCCGATCTCGTCGAGCACGACGAGGGTGCCGGGCCCGGCAGCGTCGACGATCCGCGCCACCGTGGCCATGTGGGCCGAGAACGTCGAGAGGCTGCGCGCGATGTCCTGGTCGTCGCCGATGTCGGCCACCACGGCACGCAGCGCGTCGACGCGTGCGCCCGGGTCGCACGGCACGAAGCAACCCGCGTGAGCCATCAACGCGGCCAAGCCCACGGCCTTCATCGCCACCGTCTTGCCGCCGGCATTCGGGCCCGAGACCACCAACACCTGGTAGTGCTCGCCGATGGCGAGGTCGCTGGGGACGACTTCGCCCGCCGGAATCAGCGGGTGCCGCAACTGCGGCAGCCGCAGCGTGCCGTCGGCCCCGACTTCGGGCTCGACCGCGCCTTGGGCCTGGGCCATCCGGCCGCGACAGAAGACCGCATCGATGCCTTCGAGGATGGCGAGGCTCGCCTCGATGTCATCGAGGGATGCGGCCGCGCGCGACGACAGGTCGCGCAGCACCCGCAGCGTCTCGCGCTGGACCGTGAGCTCCGCGCTCTTCAGGCGGTTGTTCAGGTCGACGACCGCGGCCGGTTCGATGAAGACCGTCGTCCCCGAGCCCGAAGCGTCATGGACGATGCCCGGCACCGCGCTGCGCGCTTCGGATCGCACGGGCAGCACGTAGCGATCGTTGCGCATGGTGTGGAAGCGATCCGAGAGCGCGGCCCGGACCCGCGTGTCTTGGAGCAGCCGCTCGAGCCGCCGCTCGATCTCGTGGGAAAGCTGCCGGGTCTCGCGGCGGGCGTCGCGCAGCGCACTCGACGCCGAATCGCGCACCTGCCCCTCCGAGTCGAGGGTGTGCTCGATCTCGGCAGCGAGGTCGCGTTGGTCGCCGATGCAACCCGCGCGGTCTGCCAGCCGCGGCGACCCTTCGCGACGGCCCGTGAGGTAGCGCTCGGTCGCATGCAGCGCGCCCAGGGCCGAGCCGAGGTCGAGTAGTTCGCGCGCGGCGAGGGCCCCGCCTTTGCGCAACCGCCGGAAGACGGGCGTGAGGTCGACCAGGCCGCCGATGGGCGGGCTCCCGCCGTCGGCAAGAAGTCTGAAGGCCTCGGCAGTTTCCGCGAGCCCGTCGCGGATCGCGTCGGCTCCGCCCAGGAAGAGATCGCCTTCGAGGCAGTGCTCCCGCCCGCCGGGCGTGCGTGCGCCGTCGGCCAGCATCTCGCGGATGCGCCGCCACTCGAGACACTCGAGCGTCCTTTCGTCGACCTGGAACGACATCGCTTCACCCGTGGGTCGGCCGCCGCTCAGCAACGTGCAACGACCCGGCAGGATCATAGCCGCGGCACGAACTCCGAGGTCGGATCACTCCGAGGTCAAACCGGAAGCCCGATCGACCGAAACGGAAGTCGCGATGTCCAAGGAATCCCCCACCAAGGCGCCGCCGGCCTCCCTCCCGACGGAGGCGACGCTCGACGCGTCCGCCCAGCTCGATCGCCTCGACGTGAGTGAGGTGCTGGCGACGATCCATGCCCAGGACGGCTGCGCGCTCGCGGCGGTGGCTGCGATCCTCCCCGAGGTCGAACGCGCGGTGGTGATCCTGGCGGAAGTGCTGAGCCGCGGCGGGCGCTGGTTCAACATCGGCGCGGGCACGAGCGGCCGCATGGGCGTGCTCGACGCATCGGAGATCCCGCCCACCTTCGGCTTGCCGCCCGAGCGCGTGGTGGGCCTCATCGCCGGTGGGCCCGACGCCCTGCGACGCTCGATCGAGGGCGCCGAGGATGACGCCGCCGCCGCACGCAGCGACCTGCGCGACCACGGGCTCGGCCCGGACGACGTCGTGCTCGCTCTCTCAGCGAGCGGCCGAACGCCCTACGCCCTGGCCGCACTCGCCACCGCGCGCGACGTCGGCGCCCGACGCCTCGCGCTGACCTGCGACCCCGATTCACCGCTCGCTGCCGCCGCCGAGGTGGCCCTCGCGCCCGCCGTCGGCCCCGAGGTGATCGCGGGCTCGACGCGCATGAAGGGCGGCCTCGCCCAGAAAATGGTGCTGCACATGCTGTCGACCGCGACGCTGGTCCGCTTGGGCCGGGTCGAGGGCAATCGCATGACCCACCTGCGGCCGGTGTCCGAGAAGTTGCGCCGCCGCGCGTGCCGGATCGTCGCGGAACTCGGCGGCGTGGAAGAGGCCCGCGCCGAAGCCTTGCTTCGAGCTTGTGGTGGCGAGGTCTCCGAGGCCCTGGCACTCGCTCGACGCGAGGCCTAGGCCCTCCCCCGCTGGGCCGGCCCTAGAGCGCCCGCAGCCCGGTCACGTGTTCGCCCAGGATGAGCGTGTGCACGTCGTGGGTGCCCTCGTAGGTTCGCACCGTCTCGAGGTTCACCATGTGGCGCATGGCCGCGTAGTCGTCGACGATGCCGTTCGCGCCCAGCAGGTCGCGCGCCTCGCGTGCGATCTTGAGCGCGATGTCGACGTTGTTGCGCTTCGCCATCGAGACCATCGCGTGCTGGAGCTTGCCTTCGTCCTTGAGCCGGCCGACGCGCAGCGCGAGCAGCTGGCCCTTGGTGATCTCGGTGAGCATCTCGACGAGCTTCATCTGGGTGAGCTGCTTGCCCGCCAGCGGGCCGCCGTAGACCTCGCGTTCGAGGCTGTACTTCAGCGCCTCGTCGTAGCAGGCCATGGCGGCGCCGAGGACGCCCCACGAGATGCCATAGCGCGCCTGGGTGAGGCACGAGAGCGGCCCCTTCATGCCCTCGGCGTGGGGTAGCCGCTCGCTCTCCAGCACCTCGACGTCCTGGAAGAAGAGCTCGCTCGTCACCGAGCCGCGCAGGGAGAACTTGCCCTTGATGTCGCGTGCCTCGAAGCCCTCGCGGTCGGTCTCGACGAGGAAGCCGCGCACGCCGTCCTCGGTACGGGCCCAGATGAGTGCCACCTTCGAGAGCGTCCCGTTCGTGATCCAGCGCTTGGCGCCGTTCAGGATCCAGCGGTCGCCCTTGCGCTCGGCGCGTGTCCGCATGGCGCCGATGTGGCTCCCGAAGTCCGGCTCGGTCAAGCCGAAGCAGCCGATCGCTCGGCCCGATGAGAGCTCCGGCAGCCAGCGATCCTTCTGCTCCTCGCTCCCGTAGGTGAGGATCGGATACATGACGAGGCTGCTCTGCACCGACGAGAACGAGCGGAGGCCCGAGTCGCCGCGTTCGAGCTCCTGCATCACGAGGCCGTAGCCCACGTTGCTCATGCCGGCGCAGCCGTAGCCCTCGATGTTCGGGCCGAACAGGCCGAGCTCCGCCATGCGCGGAACGAGCTCCATGGGGAAGGAGCCATCCTTGCGGATGTGCTCCTGGATCACCGGGAGGAACTCCTGGGTCACGAACTCGCGGACGGAGTCGCGTGCGATGCGCTCCTCGGTGCTGAGCTCTTCGTCGAGTCGCAGGAAGTCGGGCGCGGTGAAGTCGGCCACGGCGTCTCCTCAGGCAGTCGGAGGGTTCGAAGGCGGAAGTAAAGCACGAAAAAAAGAAGCCCGGCGGGGGAACGCCGGGCTTCTTCGAGGAGCAGCTTTCAGGAGGGCTCTACGCCTGGGGAGAGGCTTCGAGCTCCTTCAGCTTCTTGGAGATGCGGTTCAGCTTGCGATCGACGCGCTGGAGGTCGGACTTCGAGGCGATCTGGAAGATCGACAGCACCGACTCGACGCCCGTCTCGAACTGGGACTGGACGTCCTTGCTGAGGGTCTCGGCGCGCTTCACCAGGTCATTCTTGCGGATCTGGTCGATCTGCTTCTTGGCCTGCTTCTCGAAGCTCTTGGCCTGCTTCTCGAAGTTCTTCTCGATCGTGCGGCGCTGGGTCTTCACGCGGCGCTGGACGCGCTGGAACTCTTTGTCGGCGTTCTTGAGGGCATCCTGGACACGGTCGACACCCTGGTCGACGAGGCTTGCGGGCTGGGCCATGACGTTCTCCTTGTTCGGTCCGACCCGCTCGGGGGATTCCTGCGCGTCGGGGTTCTCTGGGCCGAGCCATCGGGCTCGGCGGGCGATCTGGACGCTCAGGTTGAAACCTAACACGATGCGTCATCGCGTCAAGGGGCTGAAGACGCGCTGCGACAAATAAATCAAGCCTTCAAAATCAGTACGTTGTGACGGATTCTCCACTCTGTGCGCCGCGATGCATCATGGCTGAACTACCCCAAGTGCGTCACAAAAGGGGCAATCTGAGCCATCTCTTGCTCACACCATGGCTCGGGATGGGCCGTCTGCGACGTCTCGCCCGAGGTGTCGGGCCGTCCTCGGCGAGTGACCCTTCCGGGTGGAACTCAGGCCGCCCGGGCACCGTCCTTCTCTCGGGACATCGCGTTGCAGCTAGACTGCCCGCCCAGGACTGACGCCCTCGATGGACTGATCGCGCCCTCGAGAAGGAGACCCCGTGGACCGACTTCGCCAGATCCTGCGAGCCAACGCCTCCGTGCTCGTGGTGATTGCCATCATCGCCGTGGCGCGTGGCTCGCTCGCCGACCACTACGTCGTGCCCACGGGCTCGATGGAGCCGACGCTCATGCCCGGCGACCGGGTCCTCGTGAACAAGACGTCCTACGGCTGGCGGCTCCCCTACACGGGCGTCGAGCTCGGTGGCGACGCGCCGCCCGAGCGCGGCGACGTCGTGATCTTCGACTCCCCCGAGAACGGCACACGACTGGTCAAGCGAGTGGTCGCCGTGGCTGGCGATGTCGTGGCGGTGCGAGAGGGCCGGCTGTTCGTCAACGGCGAGGCGCTCTCGGACCCGGGGAGCCCCGGGGTCGAGCGCTTTCCGCGCGGTGAGATCCAACTGAGCCTGCTCTACGGCGGCGGCCCGGACTTGAAACCCACCGAGGTGCCAACCGGCCGTCTCCTCATGATGGGCGACGCGCGCGGCAACAGCCGTGACGGTCGGATCTTCGGTTTCGTGGAGGAGCAGGCGGTCTACGCGCGCGCGCTGCGAGTCTTCTATCGCTCGGGCGACGGCTTCGTCTGGAAGCCGCTCTAGCCGCACCGCCTAGGGCGCGCTCGCCGCCTCGGCGATGGCTCGGAAGAACGCGAAGGTCTCGAGTTCGCGGTCGGTCTCTTCGCCGCTGCCGTACGCCTGATTCGCAGAGGTCTTGGCGATCACCACGCGGTCTTGCGGGCTCACGTAGATGAACTGGTTGTAGACCCCGATGGCGCTGAACTCGTCGGGCAGCTCGCCCGGCAGCCACCACTGGTAGCCGTAGCCGAGGATCCATTCCGAGCCCGGGTTTTCGCCGGGCTGGAGGTGCGGTGCATCGGCCCGCACCGACGAGCGCGCCCAGGCTTCGGGGACGACCTGCCGGCCCGCGTGACGCCCGTTGTTCCGGTAGAGCTCACCGAAGCGCGCGTAGTCGCGCAGGGTCACGTTCAGGCCGCCGAGGGCCAGCTCCATGCCGGGGTCGTCGAGCAGCCAGTAGGCATCGTTTTCCATCTGGAGTGGCTGCCAGATCTTTTCTTCCAGATACGACGACAGCGTGCGGCCGGTGGCGCGCACGAGCAGCATGCCGAGCACCTGGGTGTCGATGCTGTTGTAGCGGTTGTAGGTGCCGGGTTCGCGGTCGCGCGTGAGCGACGCGGCGAAGTCGTCCATCGAACCGCCGCGGGCCATGGTGAAGCCAAAGCGGGTGATGTCCGAGTCGAGGGCGCCGTAGTCCTCGTCCCACGCGGCGCCCGACGACATCTGCAGGATGTCGCGGATGGCGACGCCGTCGTAGGCCGAGCCGGCGAGCATGGGCACGTACTGCGTCACCGGCTCCTCGATCGAGCCGATGTGGCCCTCGTCGATGGC
>JAFDDA010000203.1 GCA_019311105.1 Deltaproteobacteria bacterium | reverse complement strand
CTCGGTCGTGTCCTGGGACTTCGCCATGGCCATCGTGCCCGGTTGGCACGCTACGATCTTCGCCCCGTACTTCGTGGCCGGCGCCATCTTCTCGGGCTTCGCCATGGTGCTGACCGTGTTGATCCCGGTGCGCCGCATCTACGGCCTCGGCCTTCTGGCTGCGCGCCTTCGGGCCGTACTGGATCTCGACCTGGGTGATGATCATCTGCAACGTCGTCATCCCACAGATCTTCTGGTTCAAGCAGGCGAGAACGAGCATCCCCGTCCTGTTCGTGGTCTCCGTGTTCGTGAACATCGGGATGTGGTTCGAGCGCTACGTCATCATCATCACTGGCTTGTCGCGCGAGTACGTGCCATCGGTCTGGGGCGTCTACACGCCGACCATCCCCGAGCTGACGGTGCTGGCGGGCAGCTTCGCCCTGTTCGCATTCGCCTTCCTGCTCTTCCTGAAGCTCTTCCCGGTGATCGCGATCGCCGAGATCAAGGAGCTCGAGATTCACGAGAAGGTTCACGGGGGGGCGCACTGATGCCGACCGTACTCGGCGTATTCGACGCGCCCGGCGATGTGGCCGGCGTCGCCACGAAGCTGCGGAACCGCGGCTACGAGGACCTCGAGGTCTACTCGCCGGCTCCCTTCGAGGAGATCGAAGAGGCGCTCGACGAGAAGCCCTCCGGCGTTCGGATCTATACCCTGATCGGCGGCCTGATCGGCGTGGTGACGGGCTTCTTCATCACGATCTGGATGTCGAACGACTGGCAGATCATCGTGGGCGGCAAGCCCTTCGCCTCGATCCCGCCGTACATCATCATTGCCTTCGAGCTCACCATCCTGTTCGGCGGTCTGGGCACGGTACTCGGCATGTTCATCGTCGGCGGTCTGCCCAAGGGCGCGCTCGGCACCCACGACGCGGGCTACGACGCCCGCTTTTCCGCCGAGGAGTTCGGCCTGGTCGTGACCTGCGGCGAGCGCGACGTCGCCGAGATCGACTCGCTGCTGCGGGCCTTCAGCGCGACGGAGGTTTCCCTTGTCGCGGAATAAGCTGCTCCACGGCCTCGTGAGCACGGTCTTCATCCTGGTCACCACGACCGGTTGCTGGGAGCAGTGGTCCGAGGAGTGGTTCCCGCAGATGAAATGGCAGAAGGCCGTGCAGGCCTTCGAGGCCACCGGCCACGAGGGTTCGCCGACCGGCTTCTTCCCGGCCGACGGCACCATCCCGGTCACGGGCAAGACCAAGGACGTCGCCCGCATGGACATCGCGGCGGCCGCAACCCTGGTGAACCCGACCGACCCCAAGGACTACCGCTCTCTCGAAAACGGGCGTGAGCAGTACGCAGTCTTCTGCGAGACCTGCCACGGCGCCACCGGTCTGGGCGACGGCCCCGTCAGCTTGACGGGTGACATCGTCGGGCCCTTCGCCGGCGTCTTCCCGCTGGTCGGCCTCGTGAGCGCCCGCAGCGACGGATACCTCTACAACGTGATCCGTGTGGGCAGCGGGGGCTTCCCCGGCCTCCGGATGCCCGCCTACCAGCGGATCCCCGAGCAGGATCGTTGGGACATCGTGAATTACATGCGGTTCTTGGACTCCAAGGGAGGCACCCTGTGAGCGCGGAAGCTCCCGCCATCGAGCGCGCGCAGCCGCGCGAGCTGCCCCAGCCGCTGACGCTGGCCTTCGCCGGCTTGACCGCCCTGGGCCTCTTGGCCTTCGTGTTCGGTCTCTTCACCGACCCCGAGACGACCTGGCGTGCCTATCACGTGAACTTCCTCTACTTCGCGGGCCTCTCCCAAGGTGGGCTCGTGATCGCGGCCATCTTCGTGATCGTGGGTGCCCGTTGGCCCGGCCCGCTGCGACGCATCGCCGAGGGGTTGGCCGCCTGGGTGCCGATCACCTTCGCGCTCGCCTGCCTGCAGTTCTTCGGCCGCGAGTACATCTACACCAACTGGATCGACGGGGCGCCGGTGGCCAAGGCCGCGTACCTGACCATCCCGCGCCTCTACGCCATGGACCTGACCTTCCTGGGCGCGCTGACCGTGGCCACGATCCTGTTCCTGCGTTCCTCGCTGCGCCCCACGCTGCACGGCGCCGCCGAGCGCGCGTCGGCGGCCAAGGGAATGTTCGAGAGCTGGTCCGCGGGCTGGCGTGGCGATGAGGCGGAGCAGGCCGCCACCGCCGACCGTCTGAAGGTGCTCGCGCCGATCATCTGCCTGCTCTTCGCCTTCGGCTACTCGTTCCTGGCGTTCGACCAGGTGATGTCGCTGTCGCCGACGTGGTTCTCGAACCTCTTCGGTGCCTACTTCGCCTGGGGCGGCTTCCTCACCGCCATCGCTGCGACGGCGCTGATCGCCGTGCTGCTGCGGAACTCGCCTGGCTTCGAGGGCCAGATCACGAAGGCGCGCATGCACGACATCGGGAAGATGCTCTTCGCCTTCTCGATCTTCTGGATGTACCTCTTCTACGCCCAGTACCTGGTGATCTGGTACGGCAACCTGCCCGAGGAGACCTTCTTCCTCCAGGCGCGCCTGGGCTCCCAGTTCATGCAGGACACGCGCTACTTCGTGGCGGCGCGCCTCGACGAGCCCTACGTGAAGCTCACCCTGACGGTCTGGCTCTTCTGTTGGATCACGCCGTTCTTCGTGCTGCTCGGGCAGCGCCCCAAGAAGACGCCGGCGATCCTCGGCTCGGTGTCCGCCGTCGTGTGCCTCGGCTTCTGGCTCGAGCGCAACACGCTGGTGTGGCCGTCGCTGGTTCCCGACGATGGCTCGGCCTGGCTGGGCCTGATCCAGCTCGGCGTGGCGGCGGGTTTCGCCGGAGCCTTCGGTCTCGTCTACCTCTACTACTCGCGGGTCTTCCCATCGCTGGCGCTCCCCGAGCGCTCCTGAGCCGAGCCTCGCTGACCGCTCCAGGGCCCTGCCCGCCGAGCCGCTAAGGTGGGGGTCGTGAGCGCTTCCGAACCCGAAGCTCCGGTCGACATCCGCCTGCGCGATGGGGGTCGGCTCACCCTGGGTGAGACTTCATTCCGCCACCCCGCTGCTGTCCGCTATCTCGCGGATGTCGAGACCCCCTACGAAGACGTGAGCCATGTGGCGGTGTCTGCGCGCAGCGTGCGCATCGGCACGCGCCGCTCGGTCTATCTCCTGAACCGAAGCCAGTTCTTCTCCGGCCTCGAAGCCGAGAACTTCGTGGGTCAGCTCGCCCGGCGCGTCGCCGCATCGCCCGGCGGGCCGTCCCGCATTGCGCGGATGCGTGACATCGACCGACGGGCCGCCCAGGCCGGGCCGCCGCGCGTGACCTGGGGCTTGCTGATCCTGTGCGCGGTGATGCAGGTCTTCCAGCTCTTCGGGAATGGTGCCGTGGAGGCGGCCGGCGCCTTCAGCGCCTCGCTGGTGTGGGCAGGCGAGGTCTGGCGCCTGGTCACCGCGAACCTCCTGCACGCGACGCCCTGGCTCCCGGTCCACTTCATCATGAACGGCATCGGCCTGCTGGCCCTCGGCTCCCTGCTCGAGTGGACCCTCGGCTCGGCGCGGACGGCGATCGTGATGATCGTGTCGGGTGTTGGCGCCATGGGCGCGGGGCTGCTGGTGAACTACGAGGAAGCGGTCGGCGCTTCGGGCGTGGTCATGGGCATCTTCGGCGCCCTCGTCTTCCTCGAGCTGCGCCATGGCGAGGAGATGCCGGCCCACTGGCGCCTGCCGAGGGCGCTCATCTGGCTGGGGATCGCGTTGCAGGTGGGGCTAGAAGCCGTGGCCTGGGCCCTGTTCCCGATCATCGCGACCGGGGCCCACGTCGGCGGCTTCCTGGCCGGAGCGCTGACCGCCGCCTTCATCGGATACGGCGGCCTCCATCGCGAACGGCTCTCCCCGCTCGTGGTCGTGAGCAATGCCCTGGCGATGGTCGTGCTGATCGCCTCGATGTCGAGTGGCTTCACCGCCTACATGGATGGGCCGGACTGGGGGCGCCGCGCCGACGCACTGCTGAGGCTCGAGGACGTCTCGCCCCACGTCTTGAACAACCTGGCGTGGATCATCGCGACGGGCTCCGAGCCGGGCAACAGCGAACTCGACGCCGCGTTGCGCCTCGCCGAGCGTGCCGTGGCCGACTCCCGGCGCCGAGAACCGAACTTCCTCGACACCCTGGCCGAGGTGCACTTCCAGCGCGGCGACGGCGGCGCCGCGATCGGA
>JAFDDA010000034.1 GCA_019311105.1 Deltaproteobacteria bacterium | reverse complement strand
CCTGAAGCGCTTCGACCAGGTCGACTTCGTGTTCGGCACCCACAACCTGCGCCGCGTGCCGGCCCTGGCCGAAGCGGCCGTCGCAGGCGGCCGTGCGGTGCGGGTCGAGGAGTCGGCGTCCCTCGACCGCTTCGACCTGCCTGAGCGACACCCGGATTTTTCGAGTGCGACGCCCGGCCGCGCCTTCCTCACGGTCATGGAAGGCTGCGACATGTTCTGCAGCTTCTGCATCGTGCCCAGGACCCGCGGGCGCGAGATCAGCCGACCGGCGGCGGGCATCCTCGAAGAAGCGCGCCAGCTGGCAGGCGGCGGCGTTCGTGAAGTCACGCTCCTCGGCCAGACTGTGAACGCCTACGGCCGCCACGACGTCCGCCGCGGACACGCCGCCGAAAAGGGGACGATGCCGTTTGCCGAGTTGTTGTCGGAGCTCGACGCCATCCCCGGCCTCGACCGCATCCGCTACACGAGCCCGCACCCGCTCTTCTTCGACGAGGCGCTCGTTGCCGCCCACGGCGAACTCGAGAGCCTGTGCCCGCACGTGCATCTCCCCGTGCAGAGCGGCTCGGACCGCATGCTCGAGGCCATGCGCCGGCGCTACACCGCGGAGGAATATCGCGGCATCGTGGCGGCCCTTCGTGTCGTGGCGGCCCTTCGTGGAGCACGGCCCGACATCGCCCTCACCAGCGATTTGATCGTCGGCTTTCCGGGTGAGACCGAGGCAGACTTCGCGGCCACGCTCTCCCTCATCGAGGAGGTCGGCCTGGTCGACAGCTTCTCGTTCAAATATTCGCCGCGCCCCGGGACGAAGGCCGCGGAGCTCGAGGGCCAGGTGTCGGAGGCGGAAGCGCAGGCACGCCTCGAGCGGCTCCAGGCCCTGCAGCACCGCCTGCGTTTTGAGGCCCACCGGGCCCGGCTGGGCGAGACGACCGAAATCCTGGTGGAGGGTCCGAGTCGGCGGGGCGGGAGCCAGCTGCGCGGCCGCGACCCCTATCACCGCCTGGTGAACCTGGACGATGCCTCGGGCATCGCCGCGGGGGCCCTGGCTCGGGTGGAGATCGTCGAGGCGACCCCCCACTCGCTGATCGGCGAGCCGCTCTCAGGGGGCCTCGCCGAGAATCCCCACGATGGGGTGAAGACCGGAACCGGTTCTGCCGATGATCTGCGCAGGGGTGAGCCGTCGAGCTCAACCCGGGGTGAGCCGTCGAGGCGCAACCCCATGGAGGCGACTGGGTAGCTGGCGAACCACCCACGGTTCGTCGGAGCGCGCCCGGTTGGCCGGGCAGGGGGAAGCGTTGCCGAGCGGTCGAATTCTGGCAGTCGACGATCAGCCGTACTTCCGGAGCTTCATCCAGGAGCTTCTGCGGGAGGACGGCTACGAGGTGCGCACAGCCGCGTCCGCGGCCGAGGCCTACCACGCGCTCGAGCATGACGACTTCGACGCCGTCCTGACCGATGTCGTGCTGCCCGACGTCGAGGGCATTGAGTTCGTGCGCGCGCTGCGCGACCAGCACCCCGAAGTCACCACCGTCGTGCTGGCCAGCGTGGGCGACGTGAAGACCGCCGTCGATTGCATGAAAGAAGGCGCCGGCGACTACCTGTTGAAGCCGATCGAGCGCGGGGCCCTGCAGCACACGCTCGAAAGCCTCTTTGCGCGGCGCCGGCTCGAAGCCGAGCACCATCGGCTCATGCAGGAAAATCTCGACTACATGGGCGAGCTCTCGCTCTACGAGCGCGCCATGGGGCTCTTCTCGACCCTCTCGCTCGAGCCGCTGGCTGAGCGCATCGTGGATGGCCTCTGCCTCGAGACCGGAGCCCAGGGGGCCGTGCTCTGGATCGCGCCGGTCGAAGAATCGCCGTCGCTCCGGCTCGTCGCCGCCAAGGGTCTCGTCCGCATGGTGGATGAGCCCGAAGAGATCCAGATCCGCCGCTTCCCCCGCGAGTTCGACGGCATGGCCGATGGCTTCGGCACGAGCCGCGTGATCGACGTGGAACACGAACTCGCAGGCCGCTCGGTGCCCGCGGGTGGGCTCTACGTGCCCTTCGTCCGGGGCGGCGAACTCATCGCTCTGGCCCGGCTGACCGACAAGCTCGAACGCCAGGCCTTCGAGGACGGCGATCGCGCCGCGGTCGAGAAGTTCGTCGAACTGGCGGGCTTGGGCCTGGCCAACGCGCTGCGCTTCCGCTCGCTCGAACGTCGCTCCTTCAAGGACCCGACGACCAAGGCCTACACACTGGCCTACTTCGAGGACCTCGTTCGCAACGAGATCCACAAGGCCAGCCGCTTCGGTCGGCACTTCTCGCTCCTGAAGATCGACCTCGGCAACCTCGACCCGATCCGACGCCAGCTCTCCGACCCCGAGCTCGGCCACTGGCTCGAATCGGTCGTCTTCCACGTGGCGCGGGCCCTGCGCTCCACCGACCTCGTCGCCGCCGAGAGTGACTCGCGCTACCGCGTCCTGCTGCCGGAGACCGACGCCCTGGGCGCTGCCGTGTTGAAGCGACGCATTCGCGAAATGTGGGAGCGCGAGCAGGCACTGCGACCCGAAGGTTGCGACGTCCGCCCCGACGTGACTCTCGCCGCCGCGACCTTCCCGGCGGACGGCGACCAGCTGGAGTCGATCGTGCGAGTCCTCGACGGCCGCCTCGAGGAAGCGCGCGGAAGCGTCGTGCGCGAACTCGAAGGCGAGAAGGGCTCGTTTGCGCTGATGGCCGAGAGCCTGCTGCGCGTGGGCGGGCCGGGACGCGCCGAGACGGCGGACCAGGCGACCCGCTTCCTGCTCGACGAGGTCGCACGCCGGCCCGGCGACCGAGGGCTGCTCTTCCTGGCGCCCGGCGGGTCCTTGTCGACCCCGGTGCGCGATGGCCTCGAACGCTTGCGAGGGCTCGATCCGGCGACCCGGGTGGTGATGCTGTGCGAGCGGGGCGTCGACCCGCCGCCGGGCGTGCCGGTGCAGAGCGCCGCAGCGGGGGAGACGGGCTTCGAGCATCCGTTCGTCATCTACTACGGAGAAGGCCCGGCCTACGCGCTGCTCGGCAGCGGGGGCAGTGCCGGCGGCTCGCTCTATCACACGGGGGATCGGGCGCTCGTCGAGCACCTGGCTTTCGAACTCCAGCGCGATCTCGACGTCGCGCTGTCGGCCTAGGGGAGGGCACGTGAGCCGCGTCGTCCTGATCGCCGACAATCACCGTGAACGGGCCCAGCAGCTGGCGGACGCTTGCCGGGCCCACGGGCTCGAGCCGCGTCTCGTCGGCCACGGCACCCGGGCGCTGGAGGTGGCGCTCGAATCGCCCCCGGCCGTGCTCGTTGCCCCGTTCGACTTGCCCCTGATCGACGCGCAGAAGCTCGCCTCGATCCTGCGAGCCAACCCGAAGACCCAGCAGACGCGCTTCGTCTTCCTCGACGAGCTCGACGGCCAGGCTCGCCAGAACGATTTCCTCGACGAGGTCGTGTCGCTCCCGGCCGACCCCACCGAGGTCGCCGGGCTCATCGAAGCGATCGTGAATCGCCAGGCCCGCATCGACGACGTCGAGAAGCAGTCGAGTGATCACACGGGTGTGACGGGCGAGCTCTCGCAGATCTCACTCCCGGACCTGATCCAGCTCTTCGCCGTCAACCGCAAGAGCGGCACGATCGAGCTCGTGCGGCGCGGCTCGGAAGATCGCGACGAGCACGGCACGATCACGCTCGTCGAGGGCGAGGTCGTGCAAGCGGCCGTCGGGGTGGTCGAGGGCGACAAGGCACTCTTCCGCCTGCTCACCTGGGCGACGGGCAGCTTCGCCTTCAGCCACGGGGGTGGCGAGGTCCCGCACCAGATCCAGACCCCGACGCGCAGCCTGATCATGGAGGGCATGCGCCAGGTGGACGAGCTGGCGCGGATGGAGGGCGAGCTCCCGGCCGGCAGCGCAAACCTCGCTCTGCGCGTGAAGACGGCGGAACTCCCGAACACGATCCACCCGCTCACGCAGGAGGTGCTGCTCCTCCTCGAGATCTACTCGACGGTCCAGGACGTCGTCGACCGTTGCTCGTTCCCCGACTATCAGGTGTTGCGCACGCTCCAGACGCTCGCCACGCGCGGGATGATCGAGATCCGCGAACGCGTCGCGCCGGAGCCGGAGCTGACCGAGGCCGAGCGGCTCTTCTCCGCGGCCCAGGCCCACCGGCTACGGGAATGGCTGGCGCGGCTTTCCGCGAAGGGCAGCGGGAAGGACGCGAAGCTGTTGGTGGTTTCCGCCGACGAGGGCGCGACCCACGACTTCGTGCGTCTGCTGCGCGGCCTGCCGGGCATCCGCCTGGAGGGTGCGTTCGCTGGGGGGAACTTCTCGAGCGACGACCTTGCGCCGATCGGGCGGCTCCCGGTCGACGGCGAGACGGGCCTCGAGCTGGTCCACGTGCCGACGGATTCGCGTTATGCACCGCTCTGGCCCATCGCAGCGCATGGGGCGATCGGCACGGTCTTCCTGATGGCGGGGGCGATCGGGCCCGCGGCCCAGCGCGTGCGTGCCCTGGCCGAGACGCTTCGGACCCTCCCGCGCTCGCGGATGTTCCACGTGGTGCTCGTGCGCAAGGGCGAGCGGTCGCTGGCCGACGATCTCCGCGAGAACACGCGGCTGTTCGACGAAGTGCCGCTCTTCCTCCTGCCGCTCGAGCGGGACAAGGAGCCGGTGGCGCTCCTGCGCGGGCTCTTTGCTCGGGTGCTTCCTTAGAGGACCTCTCGTGAAGTGACGGCGGCGGAGCGGACGCGGGTTCCCTCCGGCGAATGGCTCGCTTCCGACACGGCTTTGTGAGGGATGGCTGGGCGGGCTGCGCTTTATTTCGCCGGAGGGAACCCGCGTCCGCTCCGCCTCTCGTAGAGACCCAATGCACGGAACCGGTTCCGTGGAGGCGGGTCGTGCGGGGTTTCTCGTAGGGACGGCTCGCGCATGGCGTTTCGCTCCGGCACCTTTCGCTGCGAGCGGTGAAACTTCTCCTTCGACGCACACTTCAGCTCGTCCCGGTCCTTTGCCTGGGGGCCGGGGGCGCCGCGGCCCATCCGTTGGCGCCGTCGCTCTACGAGCTGCGCGAGGGCTCCGACGGGGCCGTGACGGCGCGCTTCAAGCGGCCGCGTACCCAGGCGACGGCGCCGGCCCCGGAGCCTCGCATGCCGGCCGGTTGCAGCGTCCTCGAGCGCGGTGCGAGCTGGGGCGAGGCCGGGAGCCGCATCGAGACCTGGCAACTCCGTTGCCAGCCGGCGGGTCTCGCCGGCCGCTGGGTCGAGGTCGCGAACCTCGGGGCGAGCCCGAGCGAGGTCGTCCTGCGCGTCGAGCTGGCCGACGGGACGGCCGTTCGCAGCCTGCTGACCGCCGCGGAGCCGCGGTTCCTCATCCCGGAGCGGGAATCGGCCGCCCAGGTCCTCTCGTCCTATGGACGGCTCGGCTTCGAGCACATCCTTTCCGGCCTCGACCATCTGCTCTTCGTCCTGGGCCTCGTCTTCCTGGCCGGAGGCGGGCGTCGGCTGGTCTTCACGGTGACGGCTTTCACGCTGGGCCACAGCCTGACCCTCGGCTTGGCCGCTCTTGCGGTCGTGCGGCTGGCCGCGGAACCGGTGGAGATCGGAATCGCGGCAAGCCTGCTCTACCTGGCGGTCGAACTCGCGCGCCCCGGGCGAAGCCGAAGGTCGACCTCGGTGCCCTTGGCCGCGGGGTTCGGGTTGCTCCACGGGCTCGGTTTTGCGGGCGCCCTGCAAGCCGCCGGGTTGCCGGCCGGCGCCGTCCCCCTGGCCCTCTTGGGCTTCAACCTGGGGATCGAAGCCGGCCAGCTCGCCTTCGTTGGCCTGTTGCTCGGTGCAGTCGCCGTCGTTCGTTCGAGCGTCGGCGCCGGGATTGAAACGCTGACTCGCGCCGCTCGCCTCGCATCGGCCTACGCCCTGGGAACGCTCTCCGTGGTCTGGCTGTTGGAGCGTCTGTCGCGGCTCGCATGAGCCGGCAGACAAACCGCAGAGCCGGGCGGCGAAGCGGCGCCGTCGGCTTGCGCGGCGGCGCTTCGGCCCGTAACCTTTGGCGCCAACCGATGCCTCTGTCGGTTGGGGGTCAAACCAAAAAATGGATGCCAGCCGGATCAGCGAAGGGCTGACCTTCGACGACGTGGTTCTCGTACCCGGTCCGTCGGATGTCCTGCCGCGCGACGTCGACCTGAAGACGCAGCTCACGTCGGAGATCGTGCTCTCGACCCCCGTTCTGTCGGCGGCGATGGACACGGTCACCGAGCACGAAGCCGCCATCACCATGGCCCAGAACGGTGGGCTCGGCGTCATCCACAAGAATCTCACCGTCGAAGAGCAGGCGAGCGAGGTCGACCGGGTGAAGCGGTCGGAGTCGGGGATGATCTCCGACCCGATCACCATGGAGCCCGAGCAGCGCATCCACGAAGCCCTCGCGGTGATGCAGCGCTACCAGATCTCGGGCCTGCCGGTCGTACGCGACGGCAAGGCGGTCGGGATCCTCACCAACCGTGACCTCCGCTTCCTGAAGGACACGCACCAGTCCATCGCCGAGGTGATGACCTCCGAGGGCCTCGTCACCGTGCCGCCGGGCACGACCCTCGAGCGGGCCAAGGATCTGCTCCACGAGCACCGGATCGAAAAGCTCCTCGTCGTGGACGACAAGGGCGACCTCCGGGGCCTGATCACCATCAAGGACATCGAGAAGAGCGAGCGCTTCCCGGACGCCGCCAAGGACGCCATGGGGCGCCTGCGCTGCGGTGCGGCGGTGGGCGTCGGGGCCGAGCTCGAGGAACGCACGGCCGCCCTCGTGACGGCCGGCGTGGACGTGATCGTGGTCGACAGTGCCCACGGGCATTCCGGCGGCGTGATCGACGCCATCACCCGATTGCGCGGGGCCTTCCCGGACCAGGCGATCATCGGGGGCAACGTCGCGACGGGGGAGGGCACCGAGGCGCTGATCAAGGCCGGTGTCTCCGCCGTGAAGGTCGGAATCGGGCCCGGTTCGATCTGCACCACCCGCGCGGTTTCGGGCGTCGGCGTGCCGCAGCTCACGGCGGTCCTCGATGCGGTGGGCGTGGCGAAGCGCGCGGGGATCCCGGTGATCTCCGACGGCGGCATCAAGTTCTCGGGCGATCTGGTGAAAGCGCTCGCGGCCGGTGCGTCGACGGTGATGATCGGTTCGCTCTTCGCCGGCACCGACGAGGCGCCGGGCGAGGTCGTGCTCTATCAGGGCCGCTCCTACAAGACGTACCGCGGGATGGGGTCGCTCGGCGCCATGCGCGACGGGTCGAGTGATCGCTACTTCCAGGCCGGGGTGGACGACGCCTCCAAGCTCGTGCCCGAAGGCATCGAGGGCCGCATCCCGTACCGCGGCTCGCTCACCAACAGCGTCTATCAGCTGGTCGGCGGCCTGCGAAGCGGGATGGGCTACGTCGGCGCTGCGAACCTCGACGAGCTGCGCAGCAAGGCACGCTTCCTGCGCGTCTCGCCGGCGGGCCTCCACGAGGGCCACGTCCACGACGTCATCATCACGAAGGAAGCCCCGAACTACCGGGTCGAGTAGCGACGCCCGGATCGAACGATCGAACGACCGACCCCGAACCCGCAGGAAGGAACGAGTCTCCGTTGAGCCCGCCCCCCCACCGCCGGATCCTGATTCTCGACTTTGGCTCGCAGTTCACCCAGCTGATCGCGCGCCGCATCCGGGAGCAGCACGTCTATTGCGAGATCCATCCGCACCACGTTTCCGCGGAGTGGGTCCGGGAGTGGGCACCGGCGGCGATCATCCTCTCGGGCGGGCCGTCGAGCGTCCTCGACGACGACTCGCCGTCGCTCGAAACCGAGATCCTCGAGCTCGACGTCCCGATCCTCGGCATCTGTTACGGGCTGCAGCTGATGGTCCAGAAGCTCGGCGGGCTCGTGGAGAAATCCGAAGAGCGCGAGTACGGCCGCGCGATCCTGAAGGTCGAGAAAGCCGAGGGGTTGTTCGAAGGGCTGCCCACAGGCGCCAACGCCGGTCGGCCGGTAGGTCTCGAACGGACGGTCTGGATGAGCCACGGCGACCGCGTGCTGCGCCTGCCGCCGGGGTTCCGGGTCGTCGCCACGAGCGAGAACTCCCCCTTTGCGGCCATCGCCCACGACGAGCGCCCGGTCTTTGGCATCCAGTTCCACCCCGAGGTCGTCCACACCGAGGGCGGCGCCGCGCTGCTCGAGAACTTTGTGCGGCGAATCGCGGACTGCACGGGCGACTGGACGATGGAGACCTTCGTCGACGAGGCCACGAGCGCGATCCGCGATCAAGTGGGAGCGGGGCGCGTCGTCGCGGGCCAGTCGGGCGGCGTCGATTCGACGGTCGCCTCGGCCTTGGTGCACCGCGCCATCGGGGACCAGCTGACCTGCATCTTCGTCGATCACGGCCTGCTTCGCGCGGGCGAGCGCGAGGAGGTCGAGAAGGCTTTCCGCGATGCGCTCGACATCCCGCTCATCACCGTCGATGCCTGCGACCTCTTCCTCGATGCCCTCGCCGGCGTCGAAGACCCCGAGGAGAAGCGCCGCATCATCGGGCGCCTGTTCATCGAAGTCTTCGAAGCGGAGGCCAAGCGGCTCGGTGACGTCGACTTCCTCGTCCAAGGCACGCTCTATCCCGACGTGATCGAGAGCGTCTCGGTGCGCGGCCCGTCCGCGACGATCAAGAGTCACCACAACGTGGGCGGGCTCCCCGAGCGGATGAAGCTCTCCCTCGTCGAGCCGCTTCGCGAGCTCTTCAAGGACGAGGTGCGCGCTGCCGGGCGAGCGCTCGGGCTGCCGGAGGCCTCCATCGGCCGCCATCCCTTCCCGGGGCCGGGCCTCGCGATCCGCATCATCGGCGAGGTCACCCGCGAGCGCTGCGACGTACTGCGCCAGGCGGACGCGATCCTGATCGAGGAGATCCGCCGCGCGGGCCTTTACGACGAGATCTGGCAGGCCTTCGCCGTCTTCCTGCCACTTCAAAGCGTCGGGGTGATGGGCGACGAGCGGACCTACGAGAACGCCGTGGCGCTCCGTTGCGTCGATGCCGTCGACGGCATGACCGCCGACTGGTCACGCATGCCCCACGAGGTGCTGGCCACGATCTCGAGCCGGATCACGAACGAGGTGAAGGGGGTCAACCGGGTCGTCTATGACGTCTCGTCGAAGCCGCCGGCCACCATCGAGTGGGAGTAGGGCGCCGTGGCTCACGCGCCGTTCGTCCACCTCCATCTCCACACCCAGTATTCGCTGCTCGACGGCGCCATCAGGCACGGGCCGCTGTTCGCTCGGGCGAACGAACTCGCCATGCCCGCCGTCGGGATAACCGACCACGGCAACCTCTTTGGCGCGATCGAGTTCTACGAGGCGGCGGTGGCCGCACGGGTCAAGCCGATCATCGGCTGCGAGGTCTACCTGGCCTCGGGCTCGCGCTTCGAGAAGGAAAAGCGCGAGCACGACGCCAGCGGCTTCGACGCCATCAACCACCTGCTGCTGCTGGCCATGAACGAGACCGGGTACCGGAATCTCATGTACCTCGTCTCGAAGGCCTACCTCGAAGGCTTCTACTACAAGCCGCGCATCGACCTCGACCTCTTGCGGGAGCGCAACGCGGGGCTGATCGCGACCTCGGGTTGCCTCTCGTCCATGATGTCGCGCGCGATCACGGGCGGGCAGCGCGACCGCGCCTGGGAGCTGTGTCAGGACTTCTCCGAGATCTTCGACGATCGCCGCTTCTACCTCGAGATGCAGCGGCATGGGATCGACCTCCAGGATCAGGTGAACGCCGAGCTCGTGAAGATGGCCTCGGACTTCAACCTGCCGCTGGTCGCCACCAACGATGCGCACTATCTCGAGGAGCACGATGCAGAGCACCACGAGGCGCTGCTCTGCATCGGCACGGGAACGAACCTCGACGACCCGAAGCGCCTCCGCTTCGACGGCAAGGGCTTCTACGTGAAGAGCGCCGACGACATGGTGGAGGTCTTCCACGATCATCCCTCTGCGGTGGCCAACACCCTCGAGATCGCCGAGCGCTGCAACCTCGAGCTGGACCTCGGGACCTACCACCTGCCCGAGTTCCAGGTGCCCTCGGGCACCACGCGCGAGCAGGTGTTGGCCGACCAGTCGTGGGCGGGCCTTCGCGGCCGGCTCGGCCTCTCGCCGGACGAGCCCTTCGCGAAGAAACAGACCGACTACGTGGAGCGCATGGAGCATGAGCTCGGTGTGATTCAGAGCATGGGCTTCCCGGGCTATTTCCTGATCGTCGCCGACTTCATCGACTTCGCGCGCCGCAAGGACATCCCCGTCGGGCCCGGCCGCGGCTCGTCGGCCGGCAGCCTCGTGGCCTACGCCCTTGGCATCACCGGCATCGACCCCATCGAGTACGACATCATCTTCGAGCGCTTCCTGAACCCCGAGCGCATCTCGATGCCGGACATCGACGTCGACTTCTGCATGCGCGGGCGCGACGAGGTCATCCGCTACGTCGCCGACAAGTACAACGAGGGCGAACGCGACGAGGACAAGCGCGTCGCCCAGATCATTACGTTCGGGAAGCTCCAGGCGCGAGCCTCCATCCGGGATTGTGGGCGGGCCCTTGGCATTCCCTACAGCGACGTCGACCGCATCGCGAAGCTGGTCCCCGAGACCCTCGGCATCAGCCTGAAAGGGGCCCTCGAAGAATCGCCGGACCTGCGTGCCCGGGTCGATGGCGACGGGCAGGTGCGCCGCCTGATCGAGACGGCCATGAGCCTCGAAGGGCTCACGCGCCACGCTTCGACCCACGCCGCCGGCGTCGTGATCGGGAACCAGCCGCTGATCGAAACCGTTCCGCTCTACCGCGACCCGCGCTCGGGCGACACGGTGACCCAGTTCGACATGCGCTGTGTCGAGAGGGTGGGCCTCGTCAAGTTCGACTTCCTGGGCCTGAAGACGCTGACGCTCATCGCCGACGCCGAGAAGCTGATCCGCGAACGCCACGATCCGAAGTTCTCGATCGACGACACGGCCCTCGACGACGAGGCGACCTACGCACTGCTCTGCAAGGGCGACACCCAAGGCGTCTTCCAGGTGGAGTCGGCCGGCATGACCGAGCTGACGGTCAAGCTCAAGCCGAGCGCCTTCATCGACCTGATCCCGATCGTCGCGCTCTACCGCCCCGGCCCGCTCGGCTCGGGCATGGTGGACGACTTCGTCTCGCGCCGGCACGGCCTCACCAAGGTCGAGTACCTGCTGCCCGAACTCGAGGAACTCACCGCCGAGACCTACGGCGTGATCGTCTACCAGGACCAGGTGCTCCAGATCGCGAACCGGGTTGCGGGCTACAGCCTGGGCGAAGCCGATCTGCTGCGTCGCGCCATGGGCAAGAAGAAGCCCGAAGAGATGGAGAAGCAGCGCGACCGCTTCCTCTCGGGCTCGACCGAAAACGGCCACGACGCCAAGAAGGCTGAGCAGCTCTTCGATCTGATCAACGAGTTCGCGGGCTATGGCTTCCCGAAGGCGCACTCGGCGGCCTACGCCTTGCTCACCCACCAGACCGCCTTCCTCAAGGCGAACTACCTCCAGGAGTACCTGGCAGCCTTGCTCTCCATCGAGGCGGGCAACCACGACCGGCTCTCGCGCTTCCTCGCCCACACGCGCGAGAACGGCATCGAGGTGTTGCCGCCCGACGTGAACGAGTCGGGCAGTGAGTTCACGGTGGTGGAGGAGGGCATCCGCTTCGGCATGGCCGGGGTCAAGAACGTCGGCACGGGCGCCATCGAGGCGATCCTCGAAGCGCGCGCCGAGGACGGGCGCTTCAAGACCCTTTTCGACTTCTGCTCGCGCGTCGACAGCAAGCGCGTCAACCGCCGGGTGGTCGAGAGCCTGGTGAAGTGCGGCGCGTTCGAGTCGATCCATGACAACCGCGCGGCCACCTGGGCGGCCCTCGATGGTGCGCTCGAATCCGGGGCCTCTGCCCAGCGCGACCGCGAGATCGGCCAGGAGAGCCTCTTCGCCATGGAGGGCGCGGTCGTGGCGGAGCCCGAGCTGCCCAAGGCGGCAGCCTGGGCCGATCGCGAGCGCCTGGCCTATGAGCGCGAGGCTCTGGGCTTCTACGTCACCGGCCATCCCCTCGAACCGCACCTGCCGGCCCTGCGCCGCTTCGCCGACACGACGGCGGCGGAGACCGAGGGCAAGGAGGGGGTCGAGGTGCGCGTCGGCGGCCTGGTCACCTCGCTGCGCGAGACGCGAACCCGCAAGGGCGACCGCATGGCGTTCGCGACCCTCGAGGACATGGAGGGAAGCTTCGACCTCGTCGTCTTCGCCGAGGCCTTCGCCCGGCTCGGCGAGGTCCTGAAGAAGGGGCTCGAGACGATCGAGGGCCAGATTCCCGACCCGATCCTGGTTTCGGGGACCCTCGAGGCCGGCGATACTCCGAAGCTCCTGGTGCGCGACGCCATGGAGCTGGCTTCGGCCGAGGAGCGGCTCTCCACCGAGCTTCACCTGCGGGTGGTCGCCGGCGAGTTGTCGCGCGACCGTCTGGAGGCCATGAAGAACGTGCTGGCTGCGAACAAGGGAGACTGCTCGGTGGTGCTCCACATGACGATCCCCGGCGAGAGCGAGACCCTGCTCGCCCTGTCCGATGCGCGGGGCGTCCGCCCGACCGAGGAGCTGATGGCGGCGCTCGACGGCCTGTTCGGCCGGCCGGTGACGGAGCTGACGGTTTGATCGGGTCGAGGCGGACTGCAGCCCTCGCCCTCTGCCTATCGCTCGCACTCGGCGTGGCCCTTTCGGCGCCGGCGAGCGCCGAGGAGCGCACGGTCGTGGTGCTCGGCGTGAACGGTTTCACGCCGCCCAAGAGCCTCTCCGCCCAGCGTCAGAACGCGACGGTCGAGGGGATCCGCGCCGCGGTCTATCGCGTGGTGGCCGATTCGCTTCCCGCCCTCGACGCCGAGGCGGCGGGGGCCGTGGCGCGCAAGCACTTCCGCAAGGACGCCCGAGACTTCGTGACGCGCTTCCGCGTGGTCGAAGACCTTGGGGTCCAGGAGAAGCGCTATTCGAGCAACCGCAGGGCGACTCACGAGTACGTCGTCCGGATCGAAGCCTCCGTGGACGCACGGCAGGTTCGCCAGCGCCTGGTCGGCGTGGGGCTCCTGGCCTCCGGCAGCGGCTCGATGCATCGCGTCGAGCTGACCCTCGAGGAGCTTCCCTCCTACGCCGCCCTCGAGCAGATCCGCCTGGCCCTCATCGACCAGCTCCGGGCCGAGGCGGCCACCCCGATCGAGTTCACCTCTGGGCGCGCGGTTCTGGCCGTCCGGACACGGAGCGATGGCCGCCAGCTGCTCGAGCGGCTCGCCGCCGCGGATCTGGCCGGCTTTCGCGTCGAGCCCCGAGCGGCGGGCCCCGACGAGGCCGTCGGCGTGGTCCGGGCCCGATGACGGGGCAGGCGGGGCGCACCTCACCGGCAGCTCGACCCCGCCCCGCGGGGCGTCGCGTTTGACACAGGGCGTCGAAAAGGCTAGTTAGCGCCGGGTGTTACCCATCTCTGAAGGCACGTAGCTCAGTGGGAGAGCACCACCTTGACACGGTGGGGGTCGGCGGTTCAATCCCGCCCGTGCCTACCAGCGCACTCGACATCTCGTCCGTTCGTTCGATGGATCGTTAGAGACGTTCCATCCGGTCGGCCCGAGTTCGGTGCATGGCGCCGCACCCAGGCCGCGGTCGGTATTCGTGCCGACCGTCGGGTCCGATGCGGTGTGGATGACGTGGCTAGAGTGTTTGCGAGAAGTCGCCCGGGGCTGGGCTTCTCGGTTCTAAGAAATCGTCCCCGGGGAGGAAGTACGACATCGCCGCTCCGACGCGAGACAAGCGGGACACCACCCGAATCAACGATCGCATCCGCGCCCCCGAGGTGCGGGTGATCGATGCGGAAGGTGAACCGGTTGGTGTGATGACGCCCGAAGATGCTTTGGTCCGTGCCCAGGAAATGGGCCTCGACCTCGTGGAAGTCGCTCCGAACTCCCGACCGCCGGTCTGCCGGATCATGGACTACGGGCGATACAAGTACGAGCAGAAGAAGAAGGCGAACAAGGGCAAGGCGAAGAGCCACTCCGCTTCCTTGAAGGAAGTGAAGCTGCGGCCCCGCACCGACGAGCACGACCTCGGGTTCAAGCTGCGCAATGCGCGGAAGTTCCTGATGGAGGGCGACAAGCTCAAGGTGACGCTGATGTTCCGGGGCCGCGAGATGGTCCACCGGCACATCGGGTACGAGCAGTTGGACGTGGTGAAGGAGCGGTTGGCAGACATCGCCAAGGTGGAGAACCCGCCCCGCATGGAGGGGCGCTTCCTCTCCATGATCCTCGTGCCCGACCGCGAGGCGATCAGAGAGGCTGCCAAGAACGTGGTCGAAAAGCCCGCTGCCGAGGCCGCCGAGCCGGCTGCGAAGGCCGAGCCGGCCGCGAAGGCCGAGCCGGCTGCGGAGGCCGAGCCGGCCGAGAAGGCCGAGAAGGCCGCGGAAGAGACGAAGAAGCCGGAAGAGTCCGGGGAGTAGACATGCCGAAGATGAAGACCCATCGCGGCGCCGCGAAGCGCTTCAAGCGCACCGGTACCGGGAAGATTTCACGGATGAGGAAGGGCAAGCAGCACATCCTCACCAAGAAGACCACCAAGCGGAAGCGCAAGCTCCGCCAGCGCACGCTCGTGGCCCCCGCGGACGAGAAGCGCCTGAAGCAACTCCTCCCGAACAGCTAGCCGCTGGCCGCTGTCCGAGAAGGGAAGAGGGACCATATGCCTCGAGTCAAGCGAGGTGCCCAGGCGCGGCACCGCAAGAAGAAGATCTTCAAGCGTGCAAAAGGCTACTTCGGTGGGCGCGGCAACCTGCTCGTCACGGCGCGCGAAGCCGTCGAGAAGGCGGCCAAGTATGCGTACCGCGACCGAAGGCAGCGCAAGCGCGAGTTCCGTCGTCTCTGGATCGCCCGCATCAACGCAGCGACTCGCGAGCACGGCGTCTCCTACAGCCGCTTCATCGACGGCCTGACCAAGGCGCACGTCGAGATCGATCGCAAAGAGCTCGCCGAGATCGCGGTCCGCGACCCGCAGGCCTTTGCCAAGCTCGTCGAGGTCTCGAAGGCCGCTGCGGCGGCCTAGCCATGGACCTCGACGCGCTCGTCCAAGAGGCGCTGCGCGAGGTCGCAGAGGCCACCGATGACAATGGGCTGACCCAGGTTCGCGCGCGCCTGCTCGGCAAGAGCGGCGCGCTTACGGCCGAGCTGCGCGGCCTCGGGAAGCTGGCCGGCGACGAACGCGCGGCCCGCGGCCAGGCGCTGAACCAGGCGAAGCAGGCCGTCGAGGCTGCGGTCTCGGAACGGCGCGACGCCCTGAAGGCCGGCGCGCAGGCCGCCCAGCTCGCAGGCGACCGCCTCGACGTCACCCTCCCGGCCCGCGGCCCGGCCCCCGGGCACCTGCATCCCCTGACCCTCGTCGAGCGCGAGATGGTGGAGATCTTCTCGGGCTTCGGCTTCGAGTGGGTCGACGGCCCGGAAGTCGAGACCGAGCACTACAACTTCGAGACGCTCAACATCCCCGCCGACCACCCGGCGCGCGACATGCAGGACACGTTCTATCTCGCCGACGGGATCGTCCTGCGCACGCACACCTCGCCCGTGCAGATCCGAGCCATGGAGACGCGCGAGCCGCCGCTGCGCATCATCACCACGGGCCGCGTCTACCGCCACGACGCGGATTCGACCCACAGCCCGATGTTCCACCAGATGGAGGCCTTCCTGGTGGACGACCACACGACCTTCGCCGACCTGAAGGGCATCCTGTTCGAAACCGCGCGCCAGCTCTTCGGCCGCGACGTCGAGCTGCGCTTCCGGCGGAGCTTCTTCCCCTTCACCGAGCCGTCGGGCGAGGTCGACATCATGGGCGAGCGGGGTTGGATGGAGATCCTCGGCTGCGGGATGATCCATCCGAACGTGCTGCGCGCGGCGGGGCACGACCCCGACCGCTGGCAGGGCTTTGCCCTCGGCGCCGGCATCGACCGCATCGCGATGCTGAAGTACGGGATCGATTCGATTCGCGCGTTGTTCGAGAACGACCAGCGCGTGCTGGACGCGTTCTAGTGCGCGTCCCCTACGAGTGGCTGCGCGAGCTCGTCCCGGTGAGCGACGATGCCGAGGCCCTGGCTGAGCGCCTCTCGCTCTGCGTCCTCGAAGTGGAAGAGATCGAGCGACCCCTCGACGGGGTCGTGGTGGGGCACCTCCTCGAGACGCGCCCGCACCCGAACGCCGATCGCTTGACGCTCTGCAGCGTCGACGATGGCGGCGAGGAACCGCGGGCGGTCGTCTGTGGCGCCACGAACATGAAGGCCGGCGATCGCGTGGCCCTGGCGACGCCGGGCACCGAGCTGCCGGGTGGCCTCGTGATCAAGAAGAGCAAGATCCGCGGCGAGAAGAGCGAGGGCATGCTCTGCGCGCCGGACGAGCTGGGCCTGGGCGACGACTACGAAGGCATCCTGATCCTCGAAGGCGACGCATCGCCGGGCGAGCCCGCCGCTGCGGCCCTGGGCCTCGGCAGCGCCGTCCTCGAGGTCGCGCTCCTCCCCGACCGCGGCGACTGCGCGAGCCTCTTCGGCCTGGCTCGCGAGGTGGCCTCGCTCTACGACCTAGAAGCGGCCGCCCCCGATTCGAAACTCTCCGAAGAGGGCGGCCCGGTGGGCGAAGGCGTCTCCGTCGACGTCCGAGACGCCGGGCGGTGCCCGCGCTACATGGCGCGCCGGATTCGCGGCGTGAAGGTCGGCCCGTCGCCGGAGTGGCTGGCGCGGCGTCTGCTCTCGGTGGGCGCGCGCCCGATCAACAACGTCGTCGACGTCACGAACCTGATCCTCCATGAGCTCGGCCAGCCGCTCCACGCCTTCGACGCGGCGAAGGTCCCGGGCGGCCGCATCGTCGTGCGCCAGGCCGAGCCGGGCGAGCCCCTCGTCCTGCTCGACGAGCAGTCCATCGAACTCGGCGAGGACGACCTCGTGATCGCGGACGAGAAGCGACCCATCGCCCTGGCTGGTGTGATGGGGGGCCTTGCCACCGCCGTGTCGGACGCCACCACGGACTTGATCCTCGAAGCGGCGTGTTTCGAACCCGGCACGATCCGGCGTTCCGGGCGCCGGCACGGCTTGCGAACCGACTCCTCCTATCGCTTCGAGCGCGGGGTGGACCCGGAGGGTGTCGCCCGGGCGCTCGACCGCGCTGCGGCGCTCCTGGCGAGCCTCGCAGGCGGTGTGGTGGACACCGGGGTCATCGATCTCCAGGCTCCCGCCGCACCGGTCGCGATCGCCTTCCGGCCGAGTCGCGTTGCGAGCTTCCTCGGTCTCGACCTCGACGCTGGCGCGATCCGCGAGCGGCTCGAGCGCGTCTATGTGAGCGTCGAAGTCGGAGCCGACGGCGAGGCGTGGACGTGTCGCCCACCGAGCTGGCGCTGGGATCTCCGCCAGGAGGCGGACCTGCTCGAGGAGGTCGTGCGCCTCGGAGGCTACGCCGCCTTGCCCGAGTCGCTGCCCGTCGGTGCGCCGGCGCCGCCCGCCGCGTCTCCGGTTCGAGCGGGCCTCGAACGCACGCGCGATGCCCTGCGCGCCGAGGGCTACAGCGAGTGCGTGAACGTCGCCTTCCAACCCGCCGCCGACCTCGAGCGCCTGCGCTTCGGCGAGGACGACGTCCGCCGGAGCGAAGCCGTGCCGGTCGCGAACCCGATCGGTGAGGAGCTGGCCTTGCTGCGCAGCTCGCTCTGGCCGGGGCTCCTGCGCGGCGCGGCGCGGAACCTCCGCCACGGCGTCGACGGCCTCCGTCAGTTCGAGATTGCCCGCAGCTTCAGCGGCCGCTTGGCGAAGGGGCTGCCCGTCGAGCGGCGTCTGCTGGCCGCGGTCGCCGTTCCGTCGACTGCGCCGGGCTATTGGCGGGCGGGCGAGGGCGCCGACGCGGCCGATGCCCACTTCTTCGACGCGAAGCACGCCCTGCTCGCCGCCACGCGGGCCGCAGGTGCTGCGAGCGACGCTGTGCGGCTCGATGGGGGAGAAGCAGGCGGGCACCTCCACCCGGGCGCCTCGGGCGCCGTCTTCGCCGGCAGGACGCGAGTCGGTGAGCTGGGGCGACTTCACCCCGAGGTGGCCGAGGCCTTCGAGCTACCCCCCGAGACGGTGATCTTCGAGCTCGATCTCGACTCCCTGCGGGGGCTCGCGGCCCGCCCGCCGACCTACCGGGCGGCCCCCAAGTTCCCGTCCGTGCAGAGAGATCTTGCGCTCCTGGTCCCTGAGGATGTATCTGCTGAGGGGGTCGAGGTCGAAATCCGCCGCGTGGCCGGCGGGCGCCTCGAGGGGGTGACGCTCTTCGATCGGTACGTCGGGAAGGGGATCCCGGCCGGACAGAAGAGCATGGCCTTTCGGCTCACTCTCCGAGCAGCGGACCGGACGCTGCAGGAGAAGGAAATCAACAAGATCACCGACAAGGTGGTCGCGGCGCTTTCACGGTCGCTCGGCGCAGAGCGGCGATAGCCAGGGGGATGGGGACATGACGAAGGCGGACATCGTCGAGTGCATCTACGAGCGTGTGGGCTTCTCGAAGAAGGAGTCCGCCGATCTCGTGGAGACCGTCTTCGACATCATCAAGGACACCCTGGCCGAAGGCGAGAAGGTCAAGATCTCGGGCTTCGGCAACTTCGTCGTGCGTGAGAAGAACGCGCGCAAGGGCCGCAACCCCCAGACGGGTGAAGAGATCCGCCTCGCCGCGCGCCGCGTCCTGACCTTCAAGCCGAGCCTCGTGCTCAAGAACGTCCTCAACGACGAGTTCGACGGAAGCGCCCCGGCCGAGGCCTCCGGCAGCAGCGGCCAGTAGCCGTGGCCGCCCGTCGCAAGAAGAGCGCGCCGCGAAAGCCTGCAGCCCGGAGCGCTGGCGCGAAGACCCGAACCAAGCCCCCGGCCCGATCCGAAGCCAGCGCGAGCGAGAAGACCGTCGGCGACTCCCGCCGCGAGCTCGACTCCAGCGAGAAGCTCTACTACCGGATCGGTGAGGTCGCCGAACTCACCGACGTGAAGCCGTATGTGCTCCGCTACTGGGAGTCCGAGTTCAAGTGGATGGCGCCGGGCAAGTCGCGCTCGAACCAGCGGCTCTATCGCAAGCAGGACATCGAGACGATCCTGCTGATCAAGAAGCTCCTCTACGACGAGCGCTTCACGATCGCGGGCGCGAAGAAGCGGCTGAAGGAGCTGGGCTCCGGCCCCGAGCGCGCGGCCGCCTTGGCGGCGCCGCGCCCGATGGACCCGAACGACTGGGCCGGGAACCTGCGCGAGATCCGCAGCGAGCTCGAAGCGATCCGCGCGGCACTCTAGCGCGCGGGCGCGGCACTCTAGCCCGCGAGTTCAGCGCGCTAGCCGAGGGCCGTCGAGAGGCCCATCACCACCAGATAGAGCAACAGGTAGGCGCTGCCGTAGGTGCCGACGGCCCGGGCCGTGGTGAAGTCGAGCGCCTGGCGCACGGCGACGATGCCGGTGACGAGCACCCAGATCTCGAGCCCCGTGTTGAAGACGATGCGCGGAACCTCGCTGTCGCCGAGGCCGAGCACGCCTTGGAAGGCCGGGAGTCCGAAGCCGAAGATCCGCAGCATCCCCGGCGCGAAGGCGAAGCCGACCGTGCGCAGCACCTCGGCAAAGTCGGTCTCGGTTTCCGGGCCGCGCAGGAAGGTCGCCCCGACCATGTAGGAGAAGAACGAGCCGCCGACCCAGAGGACGAGCGGCTCCAGCACCTCGAGGATCACGGGCACGAGCGCCACGCTCGTCGGGATCCCGCGATGGACCGCATGCAACCACCACGAGCCCACGCCGCCGGCCAGGGCTGCGAGGAACACCACCAACACGGCCTGGCGGATCGAACTCGGGTCGGCTTCGACTTCCTCGTAGGTGTCGGCGTGAAGCAGCGACGCGTTCCACAGGCGGGCGGGGAAGGACTGGCTCAAGGCGGCTCCTCGGTTCCGGATGATTCTTCGGCGCGGTCGCCGGCCCTACTCTTCGGCGCCGCCGAACAGGGAGCCCAGCAGACGGGTCAACGCCCCCCGCAGGCCCGTCTGGGTGCGCGCGAGGTCGATCGCGCGCACGACGGCTTCGGTGGAGTCGCAGCGCGTCTCCTTGCCCTCGGGGTCGCGGCAGCGGAGGCCGAGGGCCGGGGTGTTGGCGTTGATGTCGACGGCGGCCTCGCGCACCGAGGCGCGATAGCGCGGGTCGGTCTCGCTGTTCGCGTAGGCGTCGGCGAGGAGTTGGTTCCAACGTTCGAGGCGCGCGATGCGGGCGGGGTCGGGGGCCTCGGAGGCAGACTGAGCGCTCGCCAGCATGAAGTAGCCGTACGAAAGCGAGGAGAGCGCGTCGACCTCGCCCCCGCGCACGGCGGCCTCGACCTGGGCGGCACTCGCTTCGTCGAGCTCTCCCTCATTCACGCCGAGGAAGAACCCTTCGTAGGTCTCTTGAGCCCCGGCGAGACAACTCGGAACCTCGCCCGCCTTGGGGAGCGGGCAATACGCGCCCGGCTGGCTCGGGTCGCCGCCGGCGCCCAGCAGTGCGAGGGCCAGGGTCGCGAGCCCAAGGGCGCGCGCCGGACTCGGCCGCATCATCAGTCGCCGTCCGCGCGGGCGAGGTCGATGGAGAGGCCGCAGGTGAGGCCGAGCCAGATCGGGCCTTCGCGGTGGAAGCGGCGCGTGCCGCTCTGGCTGACGACCTCGACGTTGATGGCCTCGAGCTGCAGGCGGTCATCCAGCTCGCCATGACCGCGGACGTTCGGGATCGGCTCCTGGCGCTTGCGGAGATAGAGGCCCGTCACCTGGCTGGCGTCGAGGGCCGGGGTGGTGGGGTCGTTGAGGGCCGGGTTTGCGACGTTCGCTTCGGCATCGCCGGCCGCGCCGAAGACGTAGCGCTCCTCGCCCTTGCGGCGGAAGGTCTTGCCCTTGCCGAGCGCCACGCGGAATTCGCGCCCAACGGGGCCTCGCAGCCCGAGGAACACCGGGTCATCGGTGGCGGCCATGCGGTCGCTCCCCATCTGGAGGCGGAGGACGATGCGCTGGATCATGTCGGCCAAAACCCTTCCCTCGATCCACGGGCGGCTGTGTGGGCCTCGTGGAGCGGCATGAGGGTAGGGGGCGGCGCGTCGACCGGTCAAGGCACAAGCCGCCCCGTGGAGACCGGTCAAGGCACAAGCCGCCCCGTGGAGGTTCGAGGTGCGGGCTCCGGGTCCGCGGGATTCACTAAGATCCCGGCCGTTCGGGGCGTCGCTCGCCCGCGAGCGGGAGGCCCGAGACAGCGTGACCACGGCCGCCGCCAGCGACCCCTTCGGCAGCACTGCGAACCCCGCGAGCTACGTGGCCCGGCCCGCGAGCGAGCGGGCGCTGGCCGCCGTCGAACTGGCTCTGGTCCAGGGCCACGGGCCCGTTGCCATCACCGGGCCGGCGGGCCTCGGGAAGACCGTGCTCCTGGCCGTCCTCGGCGAGCGCCTCCGCGAGCGCTTCCATGTCGTGCGGGTGCCGTATCCGGCGCTTTCCTCGGCCGAGATCTGTCGCTGGGTGCTCGAGAGCCTCGGCGCGCCCCCGATTTCGGAGGGCGAAGACCCGGAAGGCGTTCTGCTCGACCGCGCCTTCCGCGGGAGTGCCGGTGGCCGCGAGATCCTGTTGCTGGTGGACGATGCGAGTTCGCTCCCGCCGCGCACGGCACGCGGCCTCGCGACGCTGGTGTCGGCTTCCGGGGGTGCCATCCGCGCCGTGCTCGCGGCCGTCGACGATGCCCGACTCGGCGCGGCCCTGGCGGCGCTCGGCGCCGGCGTGCGCGAAGTCCGCTACGACGAGCCGATGTCCGCGGAGGAGACCGCCGCCTACGTTCGCGCGCGCCTGGCCGACCCGCACGCGGCCGGGGGCCGCGCCGCCGTGTTCGATGCAGACACCCTGGCGCGGGTCTACGGCGCGACGGGGGGCATCACGCGCCGTGTCCACGAACTCGGTTCGATCCTCTGGCGAAGCGAGGAAGGCGTCGACGTTCCGGTCTTGATCGAGCGCTGGGTGCGCGACGCGGAGGATCGCGAGGCTGACCCGCTCGCCGAGGCGATCGAGATCGACGCCGAGGCCGAGCCGGTTCTGGAACTCGCGGGCGACGAGCCCGAGTCCTTCGCCGACCTCGGACCGTTGGGCGAGCCCGAGGCGTCCACCGGATCTCCCGAATCCTCGGCTGCGCCGTCGGAGCCGCCCCGGACGCGGGGCGTCTGGTTCGTGGTCGCGGCCCTGGCCGTGCTGGCGGTCGCCATGCCGTATGTCCTGCCCGAGTTGGAGCGCCTCGTTTCGCGCGCGCTGCCCGACGAACCGACGACCGAGCGCCAAGCGAGCCCCGAGATCCGCCCGCCGCGGCCGGCGTCGCCGGAGCCCGCGACTTCGCCGCTTGCCGCGGAACGAGCCCGCGATACCGCAGAGCGAGCGGCCGGGCCGGCGCCCGAGCAAGCCGAAGGCGCGCTGGTTTCGGTCGAGCCCGAAGCGGAGTCGTCCTTCGAGACTCGGGAAGACGAAGACGCGATCGAGAGGTCGGAAGGCGAGCCAGCCGAGGTCGCCGAGCCGGAGTTCGAGCTGCCCACGGAACCCGCGCCCAAGACGGCGCTCGAGTCAGCCGGGGTGGAGCCCGACGCAGCACCGGAGTCGCCGGCCGCGGAGGCCCCGCTCGCAGCACCTGAGCCGGCGCCGGTCGAGCCGGAGCCCGCTGCCCTCGATGCTGAGGAGGCGACAGCCGCCGCCGCCGAGCCGAGCCCTGCCTTGGCGGAAGCCGAGCCTGTCGCGCCGCGGCCGCGGCGGGTGCGACCTGCGGGGATCCCCGTTCGGGTGGAGGCGAACCCGTCGGCGACGATCCACATAGATGGTGGGCTCGTGGGCCGGACGCCGCTGCGGGGCCTCGAACTGAGACGCGGCCTCCACGTCATTCGAGCGGAGTTCCCAGACGGGCGTGCGGTGGTGCGCGCGGTCGAGGTGTCGAAGAACACGGACCGGATCTACTTCGAACCGAGCCCCGACCGCGAGCCCGACGTCGAACTCCCGTCCGCGGCGTCCGACGGCGACTGAGCGGGCCCTAGGCCAGCTTCACGTTCAAGCTCTCCGGGCCGCGCACGATCATCGAGCGCCGCCAGGCCGACGGTTGCGGCGGCCCCGAGAAGTCGGGGAAGCGTCGCAGCAGCGCGCCGATCGCCACCTCGGCTTCGAGCTTCGCGAGTTGCGACCCGAGGCAGAAGTGTGCGCCCTGGCTGAACGCCAGGTGCGGGTTGTCCGTGCGGCCGACGTCGAGCCGATCGGGGTCGGCAAAGTGCGCCGGGTCGCGGTTGGCCGCCTGGAGGCCCGCGACGACGAGCTGCCCCTTGCGGATCGCCTGCCCGCCAATCTCACAATCCTCGAGGACGGCGCGGTCCGTGAACTGGATGGGCGACTCGAAGCGCAGAAACTCGTCCACGGCGGTCGAGAGCAGTCCGAGATCGTCCTGCAGCCGCTTCCGCTCATCGGGGAAGCGCAGCAACAGGTGGACCGAGCTGCCGATCAGGTTGGAGGTCGTCTCGTGCCCGGCCACGAGCAGCAGGGACGAAAGGGAGAGGAGATCGACCTCCGCCAGCCGCTCGCCATCTTCCTCCGCAGCGAGCATTGCCGACAGGAGATCGTCGCGCGGGTTCGCGCGACGATCTGCCAGCAAGCCGCGGAAGTAGTCGAAGATCTCGCTCGTCGCCTCGATCATCGGCTTGGCGCCGCCCCGTCCCTGGAACGGGTCGAGCAGCTGGACCAGCCGGCCCGCCCAGTCGCGGAAGCGATCGTGGTCTTGTTGAGGAACCCCCAGCAGATCGGCGATGGCGATCACCGGGAGCGGATAGGCGAGGGAGGAGACGACCTCCATCTCGCCTTCCTCTGCCACGCGTTCGAGCAGATCGTCGACAGTGGCTTCGAGGCCGGGCCGAAGTTGCTCGATCCGCCGCGGCGTGAAGGCCTTGCTCACGAGCTTGCGCAGCCGCCGGTGCTCGGGGCCGTCGAGGGTCAGCAGGTTTCGCTCGATCAACCCGGCGAAGTCGGGGTGCCCCTTCGCGACCCGCATGACGGCGCGCATTCCCGCCGTCCCGCTTCGGTCGGTGGTGAAGATCGGGTCGCGAAGGATGCGAAGCACGTCGTCGTAGCGCGTGCAGAGGAACGCGCCGAAGACCCGGCTCCGATACACCGGCACCTCTTCGCGCAGGGTGCGCCAGGTCGCATGCGGGTCGTTGCGGTGTTCGGGGAGGAAGGGGTTGAAGCGTCCGAAGGCGGGGCTGAGAAGGCGAAGCAGGCCTTCCCGGCGAAGCAGCCACTGGATGAAGCGGAGCATGGTGTCCCTCGACGCGCGCAAGCCAGGATACCCGGCACCCGCGCGGCCGGTCGACAGCGAAGGCGCGCGAGGCTACCCACTGGGGCGTCGGGCCGTGGCGCAGCTTGGTAGCGCGCTTGACTGGGGGTCAAGAGGTCGCGAGTTCGAATCTCGCCGGCCCGACCATCTCGCCTCCACCGCCCCAGGATGTTCCGTACCAGCCGGGTTCCGCTGTCCAGACCGTACGGTCGCGGGATTCACAGCCGAGGGCTCGGCCCCGAGCCTGGCGGCGTCGCCTCCTCGCGATCAGGGTTGAAGCTCTTGACGAAGAGCCCAGCTGGGCGGATCTGCGCGACTACGCGGGGCTTCCACCTTCCGTCGAACGCCCCGCCGCGCGTCGCCCGATTCGTTGCAGGAACGTGCGTCCATCCTCCATCAAGGTGTAGATGATCGGAACGATCAGGAGGGTGAGCAGGGTCGAGGTGGCGAGGCCACCGATGGCCACCACACCCACCGGATTGCGCCACTCGGAGCCATCGCCCTGGCCGATGGCCACCGGCAGCATGCCGAAGATCGTGGAGACGGCGGTCATCAGCACGGGACGCATCCGGGTCTGCCCCGCCTCGAGCACCGCGTCCCGCAGGGCGTAGCCGCGATCCCGCAGTGTATTGGTGTAGTCGACGAGCAGGATCCCGTTCTTCATGACGATGCCCATCAGCATCAGGAATGCGATCTGCCCCATGACGTCGAGGGAGAGTCCCAGCAGGGCCACGGCCGCGAAGGCACCGATGAAGGAGAGGGGGGCGGAAACCATGATCGTGAGCGGATGGACGAACGAGTTGAACTCGGCGCCGAGGATCATGTAGATCGCGACCAGCGCCAATGCGAAGGCGAAGGCCACGGCAGCAAGGGTCTCACGCAGCCTCTCGGAAGGGCCCACGGCACGGAGTTCGTACTCGCCGCCGATTCCGAGCTCGCGGGCGAAGCGCGACACCTCGAGATCCGCCTCCTGGGCCGACTTTCCTTCCAGGTTGCCGTAGAGGGTGATCGCGCGGGTGCGGTCCACCCGATCGATCTGCACGGCGCCACTCCCGATGCGCGGCACCACCAGATTCCGGAGGGGGACCAGCGCTCCGTCGGAACTGCGCACACGCACGAGATCGAGCTTGTCGAGATCGTCCCGATACTCGGGACGTAGCTGGACCCGAACGTCGTAGCGCTCGCCTGCCTCTTCGAAGCGAGTCGCCTCGAAGCCGGCGAAGAGCGCCGAGATGGTCCGCCCGATCTGCGCGGCCGATACGCCCAGGTCGGCAGCCCGCTCCCGGGTGATCTCCAGTGCCACCTCGGGCTTGCCGGTTTCGTAGGACTGGTAGAGGTCGGCGTAGCCGCCCGCCGCGCGCATCTTCCCGAGCAGGCTGTGCGAGAAGTATTGGAGCTGGTCGAGGTCGGGCCCGCGTATCGAGTACATGAGCTCGGCGTTGCGTGAGCCCGGTGCGTGAATGATGCCGATGTCCTCGACCGCGTAGTCCCGGAGTGGAAGCCCTAGGGTTCCGATCCGATCCCGCGCACGCCGGATCACGTCGGCCTGGCTGGCCTGGCGCTGGCTCTTGTGATTCAGGCCCACGAAGATCTGCACTTCGTTGGCGCGCCGCTTCGTGCCCGCGCCGATGGTAGAGAAGAGCGTTCGCACCTCGGGGAAGCCTTCCAGCTCCTGCTCCACGCGGGCCGCGGCCGCCTGGCTCTGGTGGATCGCCGTGCCGAGCGGAAGCTTCAGCCAGACGTTGAACTCGCCACGGTCCTCGGGGACGATGAACTCGATGTCGACCCAGCGCAGCGCGCCGATCCCGCCGAGGACTGCTGCGACGGCCAGCGCGATCACCGTCGGCCGGTGCCGCAGGCCCCAGCTGAGAGTTCGCCGGTAGAGATCGTCCAGTCGGCCGAAGGCTCGCTCGAGCGCTCGGAAGGCTGCGCCTTGCTCGGAGGCCGGCCGCACCTTCAGGTAGCGCGAGCAGAGCATGGGAGTGAGCGTGAGGGCGACCAGGGTCGAGATGCAGACGGCGCAGGTCACCGCCAGACCGAACTCGCGGAAGAAGCGGCCGACGACGCCCGATAGGAATGCGATCGGGATGAAAACGGCGCAGTTGGCCGCCGTCGTGGAAATCACCGCCAGGCCGATCTCCTCGGTTCCGAAGGACGCGGCCTCGGTCGCGTCCTTCCCGAGCTCGCGATGCCGATAGATGTTCTCGAGCACCACGATGGCGTCGTCGATCAACATTCCGATCGAAAGGGAGAGCGCTAGCAATGTCATGGTGTTGAGCGTGAAGCCCATGAAATAGAAAAATGCCAGGGAGCCGATGATCGAGCAGGGGATTGCCACGGCCACGATGAGGGTGGAACGCACGTTCCTCAGGAACAACAGGACCACCAGCGATGCGAACAGGGCGCCCCAGACCAGCGCCAGCGCCACGTCCCGGACGGCGCTGCGGATGAACTGCGAATCATCGAGGGCCACTCGCATTTCGTAGCCTGGAGGAAGCGAGAGGCGCAGGCGATCGATCTCCGCCTTGACGGCTTCGGCCACGGCGACCGTGTTCTCGCCGGACTGGCGGCGGACCAGGAGCGAGACCCCCCGCCGCCCGTTGAGACGGGAGACGGTGCGCTCGTCGGCCATGCCGTCCTCCACGATCGCGACGTCGCGCAGGTGGATTCCACGGCCCGCGCGCTCGGCCACGACGATGCCTCCGAACTGGGCGACGCTCGTGAGGCGACCGCGGGTCCGGATGGAGAGTTCGCGTTGCTCGGTTTCGAAACGGCCGCCGGGCAGCTCCACGTGCTCGCGCTCGAGGGCCAGGAGCACGTCATCCACCGCCAGGGAATGGCCGGAGAGCCGCACCGGATCGATCCAGATCCGGATCTCACGGGAGCGTCCTCCTTCGATGGTGATGCTTCCCACCCCGGGGAGCCGCTCGAGCCTCGGCTTGATCTGTTTGTCCGCGAGCTCGGTGATCTCCCGGATGCCGTGGGGCCCGGCGAGCATCACGGCCATGATGGGCTGGGCGTCGGGATCGACGCGGCTCACCACGGGCTCTTCGACATCGCCTGGCAGCTCGCCGCGTGCCGCCGAGATCTTGTCGCGGACCTCCTGGGTCTTCGTCTGGACGTCGTACTCGAGATCGAACTCCACGAAGATCAGCGAGAGCGAGTCGCTCGACGCGCTGCGAAGCCTGTTGATCCCCTCGATGGTGTTGACTGCCTCCTCGATGATCTGCGTGACCTCGCGCTCCACCGTGTCGGGCGCGGCACCCTCGAGAATCGTGCTGACGACCACCAGCGGGAACTCGACGCGCGGGAAGAGATCGAGCGCGAGGCGGGGAAGCGAGATCAGACCCAGGATCACGAGGCTTCCGATCAGCATCACCGCGAAGACGGGCCGCCGGATGCAGACGTCGGCGAGTTTCATGGCGGCCCCGCCAGGGCCTGGCGCTCGCGTACGGCCATTCCCGGCGCCACGGTCTGGGCCTCCTCCCCGACGATCACGCGCTCTCCGGCCTCGATCCCGGAGCGCACTTCGACGGAATCGGGAGCCACTGCGCCCAGCTCCACGGGGACTGCCACCGCCACGCCGTCGCGAAACACCAGGACACGGGTGCGCCCCTCCTCGCTGCGGATGGCCTCGCGCGGTACGAGCAACACGCCCGTGCGTGGCATGGGATGGATCGTGATCTCGGCAAAGACGCCGGCCTTGAGCGCATGATCCGCGTTCGGGACGCGCATCCTCACCTCGTAGGTACGGGTGGCGTGGTCCACCGCGTCGCTCACGGCGGAGATCTCCGTTTCGATCTCGACCCCGTGCCCCGCGACGGACACCACGGCGCGATCGCCTAGCCGCACCGCCGACATGTAGGCCTCGGGAATCGTCGCGCGCCCGTCTAGCTCGTGGGTCTCCTGGAGGACGATGACGATGGTCTGGGGCTGGCGGAGTGCGGTCGTGCCCTCGTCGGCCAGTCGCTTCGTCACCGAGCCCGCAAAGGGTGCACGCACGGTGGTTCGGCGAACGTCGAGCTCTGCCATCCGCATCCGTTCTCCGGCCTGGGCCTCGTGGGCGCGGGCCACCGCAACCTGGGTTTCGAGGCGCTCCACGTGCTGCTGGGCCACGACCTGCTTGCCGCGCAAGTCGCGGGCGCGCTTGAGATCCGAATCGATCTGTCGGCGCTCGGCACGCGCCAGGTCTCGACCCGCCCGAGCTTGGCGGAGCGCCAGATCGTAGGGCTCGGGATCGACGCGGAAGAGCGGCGCATCCGCCTCGACGCGGTCGCCTTCGCGGACGAAGACCTCCTCGATCCGCCCCCCCACCTCGGCCCCGATCCGGCTCTCGCGCCCCGCCACCAGGCTGCCCGGCACCAAGATCCGCTGGGTGATCTCACCGCGTTCCACGGCGACCGTGCGGACGGGGATCGTGAGGGTCGGAATCGACCGGCTGGGTTCGGCCTCACGGGAGGCGTCGCGGTCGCCGCAAGCGAGTGCCAGCGGAAGGACGAGAACCAGCCCGGCCGCCGCCCTCGACGCCACGGATCGGGCTCTCGTCTGTCTTCGAGGATCGCTTCGCATGTCGAGCCCGGACCTCCTGGCCGGGAACCCGTGTGGCGCGATGGCTTCAGGAGACTTCAAGACACGTGCCATGAGGCGGCACGCTGACGACCGGGGGGAGGGAAGGGTGCGACATTTCGCCCCGAAGGCTGAGTTTGCGCCTCATCCGAGGGCAGTCCGTGGCATCGGGCAGCGGATGCCATGGGGCCGCTGCTCGAAGGACCCTAGATTGTCGGAGGAGGCAGTGCGATGTCCGACCCGAAATCCGAGATGGCGCGCGGTGGCCAGGAACGGGGCGTGAAGTTGTTACACGATCCGATCCGGAACAAAGGGACCGCTTTCACCGAAGAGGAGCGCGACGAGTTCGGGCTGCGCGGCCTGCTACCGCCGCGGGTGGACAGCGTCGAGCAGCAGGTCATGCGCGTGCTCGAGAACGTCCGGCGCAAGGAGAACGATCTCGAACGGTACATCGCGCTCATCGCGCTCCAGGACCGCAACGAGCACCTCTTCTACCGCGTGGTCGTCGAGAATCTCGCGGAAATGATGCCGCTGATCTACACGCCCACCGTCGGCCGTGCATGCCAGGAGTTCGGGCACATCTTCCGTCGGCCGCGGGGCCTGTGGATCTCCGCCCGCGACCGAGGACACGTGCGGGACATCCTGCGCAACTGGCCCCACGAAGACGTCCGCGTGATCGTCGTGACCGACGGAGAGCGGATCCTCGGGCTCGGTGATCTGGGGGCCGACGGCATGGGAATCCCGATCGGCAAGCTCGCGCTCTACACCGCCTGTGCCGGGATCTCGCCGACGGCGTGCCTTCCGGTCACGCTGGACGTGGGCACCGATCGGGAGGCGCTTCGCGATGACCCGCTCTACCTGGGCCTGCCGCAGCCCCGGCTGCGTGGGGAGGCCTACGACGCCCTGGTCGACGAGTTCGTCACTGCCGTCGAAGAGGTCTTTCCGCGCGCGCTGCTGCAGCTCGAAGACTTCGCCACGCGCCAGGCCTTTGGCCTGCTCGCCCGCTACCGGAATCGGCTGTGCTGCTTCGACGACGACATCCAAGGGACGGGGGCCGTGGCCCTGGCGGGGCTCTACTCCGCGCTTCGGATCACGGGCGGTCGGCTCGCGGACAGGCGCTACCTGTTCGCGGGTGCCGGCGAGGCCGGGATCGGCATCGGTTCGTTGCTGGTTGCGGCGCTCCAGGAGGAGGGCCTCACGGACGCCGAGGCGCACGCGCGTTGCTGGTACGTGGACTCGCAGGGCCTCGTGCTCGAGAGCCGTCCGGACCTCGCGGAGCACAAGCGGCCCTTTGCGCGCGAGGGTGTGGCCTGCGGCGATCTCGAATCCGCCGTCCGGGAGATCCGGCCCACGGTGCTGATCGGTGCCTCGGGTGCACCGGGGATCTTCACCCAGACCGTGCTCGAGCTCATGGCTGCCGACGAGAAGCATCCCATCGTCTTCGCGCTCTCGAACCCCACGTCCAAGGCCGAGTGCACGGCCCGGCAGGCCTACGAGTGGACCGGGGGCCGAGCCGTCTTCGCCAGCGGTAGCCCGTTCCCGCCCGTAGACGTGGCGGGCCACACCTTCGTGCCGGGCCAGTGCAACAACGCGTATATCTTCCCGGGCGTGGGCCTCGGCGCCATGGCCTGCCAGCTGCGCGCCGTGAGCGACGAGATGTTCTTCGCCGCTGCGCGGGCCCTCGCCGACGAGGTCACCGCTGCCGACCTCGACCTCGGCCGCGTCTATCCGCCCCTCGAGCGCATCCGCGACGTCTCCCTGCGGATCGCGGTGGCGGTGGCGGAGATCGCCTACGCGCGGGGGCTCGCTGGCGTGCCGCGTCCGGACGATCTCGAGGACCACATCCGCCAGCAGATGTACCACCCCGCCTAGTGGGAGCAGAGTCAGCAGTTCTGCGTGGGAGCCGGCGACGTGGCTCTCGCCGCCGCGCTAGCCCTGGCTCTCGCCCCTGGGGCTTTGCCTCTGGCCTCCGGGGCTCTGGGGTTCGGAGC
>JAFDDA010000033.1 GCA_019311105.1 Deltaproteobacteria bacterium | reverse complement strand
CCCATGGTGACCCAGGCAGGATTCGAACCTGCGACCCCTTGCTTCGGAGGCAAGTGCTCTATCCAACTGAGCTACTGGGCCATGGGAGAAAGTGGTGGGACGCACTGGGCTCGAACCAGTGACCTCTGCCGTGTGAAGGCAGCGCTCTCCCAACTGAGCTAGCGTCCCTTTCCTTTTGAATCCGGGAACTTGGCTCAGGCCCTGCCACCGCGCAACCGCCGCTTGGGGCCCCGCCGAAGGCGGAATCAGAATTGGCCTGACCATCCAATCTTCTTCTCAGCCGTTCTCTCCGCCCTTGCCCCGACCCGCCTTTAGCGCCGCCGCCGCGATGAAATCGCGGAACAACGGATGCGGCGCGAACGGCCGCGAGCGGAACTCCGGGTGGTACTGGCATCCGACGAACCAGGGGTGGTCTTCGATCTCCACCACCTCGACCAGCCGCCCATCCGGAGACGTCCCCGCCAGGACGAGGCCTGCCCGCGAGAGACGGTCGCGGTAGTCGGGGTTGAACTCGAGGCGGTGCCGGTGGCGTTCGCTGACCTCACGCTCGCCATAGGAGGCGAAGCTCTTCGTGCCCTCGTGCAGGACGGTCGGGTAGGCACCCAGCCGCATCGTGCCGCCCTTCTCCTCGATCTCGCGTTGCTCGGGCAGCAGGTCGATGACCGGGTGCGGCGTCGCCTCGTCCACTTCGGTGGAGCTCGCGCCCTCGAGGCCGGCCACGTTGCGCGCGTACTCGATGACGGCCATCTGCATCCCGAAACAGATGCCGAAGAACGGCACCTTGTTCTCCCGTGCGAAGCGGATCGCCGCGATCTTGCCCTCGGCGCCGCGCGAGCCGAAACCGTGCGGCACGAGGATGCCGTCCGCGAACTCGAGCGCCTTGGTGTCCGAGAGTTTTTCCGAATCCACGTAGTGGATGTTGACCTTGGTCCGCTCGGCGATGCCGCCGTGGCAGAGCGCCTCGTTCAGGCTCTTGTACGACTCGGTCAGATCGACGTACTTGCCGACCATGGCGATGTCGACCTCACGCTCCGGGTTTCGGATGGCACTGACGATCTTTTCCCAGGGCGAGAGATCCGGGGAGCCCGTCCAGATGTTCAAGATCTGACAGACCTTGTCGTCCACCCCTTCGTCGTGAAGGAAGATCGGTACTTCGTAGATGCTGTCGACATCCTTCGCGGTGATCACGGCATCGTCGTCGACGTTGCAGAAGAGCGCGATCTTGCCCTTCGCACTCTTGGAGAGGAAGCGATCGCAGCGACACAGGATGACGTCGGGTGCGATGCCGACCGTGCGCAGCTCCTTCACCGAGTGCTGCACGGGCTTGGTCTTGAGTTCGCCTGCCGTGGCGACGTAGGGGACGAGGGCCACGTGCACGTAGCAGACGTTCTCGCGGCCCACGTCGGCACGGAACTGCCGGATGGCTTCGAGGAAGGGCAGGGATTCGATGTCACCGACCGTACCGCCGACCTCGACGAGCAGAATATCCTCGTCGCCCGCCGCGCCGTTGATGCTCGCCTTGATCTCGTCAGTGACGTGAGGGATGACCTGGACGGTGCCGCCCAGGTAGTCGCCGCGCCGCTCCTTCGAGAGGACGCGATCGTAGATGCGGCCGGCCGTCACGTTGTTGCGCTGGTTCATGACGGCGGTGCTGAACCGCTCGTAGTGCCCGAGGTCGAGGTCGGTCTCCGCGCCGTCCTCGGTCACGTAGACCTCGCCGTGCTGGAGCGGGTTCATCGTGCCGGGGTCGACGTTCAGGTAGGGGTCGAGCTTGAGGAAGGTGACCGACAGGCCGCGCGCCTCGAGCAACGCGCCGATCGACGCCGACGCGAGCCCTTTGCCGAGCGACGACAAGACGCCACCCGTCACGAAGATGAATTTCTTCGAGCGTTCCTTGCCGTTCTTTCGTCTGGTCTCGCCGCGATCGCTCATCCGCACACCCCGCTCGGCGCCGCAACGGGCCACCGCCCCCCTGAAAGCGCGGCGCGCACACGCGCCGGGACCGCTCCCACGACTTGAATGGCTCTCGGGAAGCCGGCGTCGGGGGTCGAGGTGAGCACCATCGCTACCTGTGTGTCGGTCTTCGGATTTATACCCGAATTGGTTCGGGCTCGCACTCGCGCGGTGCGTGCCCGACGCACGCCGCTTGCGCGTCCGGCGTCGGCGCGCCGACCTCGCGAGACGAACGGGGTATCAGAGCGGGAGCCCTGCCGCTTCGGGCAGGCCGAGCAGCAGGTTGACGCTCTGGATCGCGTTGCCGCAGGCGCCTTTGCCGAGGTTGTCCAGCACGGCGACGAGCGCCACGTGGCCACTCGGGTGCGGGAGGACGTGCAGATCGATGCGGTTCGTATCGTTGCACGCGCGCGGGTCGAGGCCGTGCTCGCCCGGGTCGGGTCGCTCGGCGAAGGGCGCGACGCGCACGAATGTCTCACCGGCGTAGCGCTCACTCAGGGTTTCCCAGAGGGCCTTGCCGGAGGCGTCCCCCAGCTCGGCCGCGTGCAGCGGCAACGTGACCCGCATGCCGCAACGAAACGCACCCACCGCCGGCAGGAACTGAGGTTCGTTCGCCAAGCGGGCGTACTCGGTCATCTCAGGCACGTGTTTGTGAACCCGCTCGAGGGCGTAGGGCGCAGGGAATGGCAGCCCCACGAGCCCCTCTTCCGGGGCCTCCCACTTCTCGATCATCGTGCGACCGCCCCCGCTGTAACCCGAGATCGCATGGACATGGAGGGGCCGATCGGGCGACAACAACCCCGCGTCGACGAGCGGCCGCACGAGCAGGATGAGGGCCTGGGCGTAGCACCCGGGGTTCGAGATCCGTCGCGCGCCCGCGATTGCCTCGCGTTGGCCAGGCTGGAGCTCGGGCAGGCCGTAGACCCAGCCGTCGGCAACGCGATGGGCCGTGCTGGCATCGACGACGGGCGTGCCAGCGGCCTCGGCCCAGGCGGCAGCGTCTCGGGATGCATCGTCGGGCAGGCACAGGACGGCCACATCCGCCGCGGCCACGGCCGCTTCGCGCGCCGCCGCGTCCTTCCGCTGGGCGTCGGGCACCGTCACCAGCGAGACATCCTTGCGATCCGCCAGCCACTCGCGAACCCGCAAGCCCGTCGTCCCCACGTGGCCGTCGATGTAGACCTTCGGAGTCATGGCGCGCTCGTGTTCAATAGCTTCGGAGTCATGGCTCCACCATGTTCGCCTCTCGGAGGCGGAAAAGAAAACGGGAGGCCGCAGGGCCTCCCGTTCGGGTTCGTGCTCGCGAACGAGCGGCCTAGCGCTTGGAGAACTGGAAGCGCGCACGGGCACCGCGCTGACCGTACTTCTTGCGCTCCTTCTTCCGGGCGTCCCGAGTCAGGTGACCCGCCTTCTTCAGCGTGGTGCGCTGGGTCGGGTCGAGCTTCTCGAGGGCTCGGGCGATGCCGTGGCGCAGGGCGCCGGCCTGGCCGGTGACGCCGCCGCCATGCAGCGTGGCATGGACGTCGTAGCGACCGGTCATGTTGCAGGCAGCCATCGGCTGGGCCACGAGGCCGCGCAGGGCCTCGCGCGGGAAGTATTCGTCCACGGTGCGGCCGTTGACCAGCATGTTGCCCGTTCCCGGCACGAGCCGGACGCGAGCGACGGCGGTCTTCCGCTTTCCAGTGGCAGTGATCGGACTAGCCAAGGGTCAGTTCCTCCGGCTTCTGGGCCGCATGGGGATGATCGGGGCCGGCGTAGAGCTTCAGCTTCTTGATGAGCTTTCTGCCGAGTGCGTTCTTGGGCAGCATGCCGCGGATGGCGTTCTGGACGACACGCTCGGGATGCACGGAAGCCAGCACCTCGCCGGCAGTCGTCGCCTTGATCGAACCGACGTAACCGCTGTGGCGGTAGTAGGTCTTCTGCTCGAGCTTGCGGCCCGTCAGCTTGACCTTCTCGACGTTGACGACGATCACGCTGTCGCCGTGGTCGACGTGGGGCGTGTAGTCCGGGCGGTGCTTGCCACGCAGGATCATGGCCACACGCGTGGACAGGCGACCGAGGACGAGGTCCTTGGCGTCGATGACGTACCAGTTCGACTCCATGTCGGCCGGACGGGCACTCTGGGTCGCGCGGTGTGCGCTCGCTCCCACGGGTTCGCTCCTAGCAGAAGGGGACGCGCAGGTTTACCTCACACGCTGCAACGCGTCAAGCCCACCTTCGCGGCTAAACACCCGGATTGGCGACGGAATCGCCCGGAACACCGGGGTAGCACACCGCGACCAGGGTGAGCCCCGCGGCCGGGGCCGTGGGCCCGGCCTGGGAGCGATCGGTGGCGGCCAGGAGGGCGGGGATCGAGCCCTCGGAGCGCCTCCCCTGCCCCACTTCGACGAGCGTCCCGGCCAGGGCCCGGACCATGTGGCGCAGGAAGCCCGTGCCCTCGACGTCGAGACGGATCTCGCCCCCCGCGACGCCCTGCACCTCGCAGCGGAGGAGCGTCCGCACGCTCGTCTTGACGGAACTCCCGGTGGATTGGAGTGAGGCGAAGTCGTGCTCTCCCTCGAAGGCCCGGGCCGCACGGGTCATGGCGGCCACGTCGAGGGTGCCGGGGACGAGCGGTGCGTGACGGCGCCGGAGCGGCGAGCGCTCCGGGCCGTTCCAGAGCGCATAGCGGTAGTGCTTGGAGCAGGCGTCCCGACGGGGGTCGAAAGCGGAAGGCACGACCTCACACGCAACGACGGCGAGATCGGCTGGGAGCCGGCCGTTCAGAGCCTTCTGGATGGCCCGGGGTTCGAGGCTCGTGTCCGCTGCGAAGCTTGCGACCTGGCCCTCGGCGTGGACCCCGGCATCGGTTCGCCCCGCACCGGTGACGCCCGCCGGGGTGCCCAGAAGGCCCTCGAGGGCCGCCTCGAGCGTGCCCTGGACCGTGCGGGCTCCAGCCGCCTGGGCCTGCCAGCCCAGGAACTCGGTTCCGTCGTATTCGAGGGTGAGGCGGAAGCGGGGCAAGGCGGCGCTCGGCCTGTCTACCCGGGCTCGACGGCCGTGGCGACCGCGCCGCGCTGCTCCGCCAGGCGGACGGCGTTGCGAGCGGTCAGGCGCTGGGTGTCGCTCGCCAGCCAGAGAATCAGCCCCGGCGAGCGTGCGGCCTCTCGAACCCGCCCCACCACGACGTTTTCCCGGCCCGTGGTCGCCCGGGTCCGCAGGCCACCGCGGTCGAGGGACACGACTTCGAGGCCCTGGACCTTGCCGAGATGAGCCGACGCCGCTTCGGCTGACAGCTCGCGTTCGAGGCCAACGACGATGACTGCACCCTCGCCCGTGAAGGTCGGAATGCGAAGCACCGTGCAGTCGAGGGGCACCTCGCGGCCGAGCAGCCGCGCGAGGGTGTGGGCAAGCTCGGCTTCGCGCCCGCTCTGGCCTGCGAGGTCGGCGTCGTCCGTAGCCGCATGGCAGTCGAAGGCGAGCGGCCAGGGGAGACCCTCCTGTTCGGGCGCCTCCTGCTGGTTGAGCAAGGAGGTCGTCTCGGTCGACAGGGCGGCGAAGGCCCGGTGCCCGGCCGTCGAGGCGGATTCGAGGCCGGTCACCTGAACGTGAGCCAGCCCGGCCTCTGCATCGAGGGCACGGAGCACGCGCGCCCAGGCCAGGGCCGGCCCGCCGGCCACGGACACCAGCGGCGCCTGCAAGCCCGCCTCGAGGGCGGCGCTCTCGTCGTCCGCGTCGAGGAGCGGCACGTCCTCCGAACTCGCGAGGGCACCCGAGAGGTCGAGGCACGGCACGCGCGCGTGGAGGGCACGACGCGCGAGTTCGAGGGATTCATCCGCCGGCGCGCACAGGAAGAGCAGGTCGAGGCCCTTCAGTTCCGCGCCAGGCGGATGCAGCGCCAGGTCTTCGCCGCGGAACTCGACGCCCTCCCCCACCGAGGCTTCGCTCCCGATCGGGACGAGCTCCACCACCGGGAGCTTCGAGCCGTCGAGCACCTCCAGCAATTCGCGGCCCAAGAGCCCGGCGGCGCCGGCCACGCCAACCCGCAGAAGCTTCACCAGGTCTCCCATTACGACAGCTTCTCGCGCACGCGCTCGCCCATCTCGGTGCAGCCGATGGTCTCGACGTTCTCGTCTCCGAGTACGAGGTCGCCCGTGCGATGGCCGTCCTCCAGGACCCCGGTGACGGCGGCCTCGATGGCGCGGGCCGCCTCGCTGGCCCCGAGCGAGTGCTCGCACAGCATGGCGACGGAGAGGATCGTCGCCAGCGGGTTCGCAACGTCCTGGCCGGCGATGTCGGGGGCCGAGCCGTGGACCGGCTCGAAGAGCCCCACGCCGCCCTCGCCGAGACTCGCCGACGGCAGCATCCCGAGGGAGCCCGTGATCATGGCGGCCTCGTCCGAGAGGATGTCGCCGAAGAGGTTCCCCGTGACGATCACGTCGAAACGTGCCGGTTCGCGGACGAGCAGCATGGCGCACGAGTCAACGAGCTGATGGGCGAGCTCGACGTCGGGGAAGTCCCGCGCGACCTCTTCGACCACGTCCATCCAGAGCTGCGAGACGTCGAGGACGTTCGCCTTGTGAACGTGGGTCAGGTGCTGGCGGCGCCCTTGGGCCGCCTCGAAGGCCACACGCGTGATGCGGGCCACTTCGTGCTCGTCGTAGACCATGGTGTTGCGCGCTTCGCGCGTGCCCTCAACGGTGGCGCGCCCGCGCGGCTCGCCGAAATAGATGCCCCCGGTGAGCTCTCGCACGACGAGCAGATCGATGCCGTCGACGATCTCGGGCCGCAGGCTCGAAGCCGCCGCCAAGGCCGGGAAGACGCTCGCCGGCCGCAGGTTCGCGAACAACCCGAGCTCCTTGCGGATGCGAAGCAGCCCCTTCTCGGGGCGGATGTCGACGGGCATGTCGTCCCACTTCGGGCCGCCGACGGCGCCGAGCAGCACCGCCTGGCACTCGCGTGCGCGCGCGACGGTGGCGTCGGACAGCGGCGTCTCCTCCGCATCGATGGCGGAGCCCCCGATGAGGGCCTCCTCGAACTCGAGCTTCAGATCGAACCGGCGCGAGACGAGTTCGAGAACGGCGCGGGCTTCGCGCACGACCTCGGGGCCGATCCCGTCCCCGGGCAGCAGCAGGATGCGATTCAAGACGGTCTCCTGTGAAGACGTGTGGGTGTTTCAGGTTCCGCGCGGCTCAACGCCCCGCTGTGTTTCAGATTCCGCGCGGCTCGCCCACGCCGCGGCGCTTCTTGTGCCACTCGAGCTTGTTGAGGGCGTGGACGTAGGCCTTGCCGCTGGCCACGATGATGTCGGTGTGGGCGCCGTGGCCGATCACGCGCCGCTGGTCTTCCGAGAGCGTCACCGAGACCTCGCCCTGGGCGTCCATGCCCGCGGTGATCGCGTTGACCTGATAGCGCAACAGCTCGCTCTTGGTTTCAGTGAGGTCCGCGATGGCCTTGAAGACCGCGTCCACCGGGCCGGTGCCGAGCGCCGTGGCCTTCTTCACCACACCGTCGACGGTGAGTTCGACCGTGGCGTGGGGTTCAGCGAAGGTGCCCGACGTGATGTTCAAGCCACCGAGTTCGAAGCGATCCTCATCCTGCATGACCCTGTCGCTGACGATGGCTTCGATGTCCTCGTTGTAGATCGTCTTCTTCTTGTCTGCGAGGGCCTTGAATCGTTTGAAGGCGCCCTCGAGGTCGTCGCCCTCGATGGCGAGGCCCATCTCGGAGAGCCGCTCGCGGAAGGCGTGGCGGCCGGAGTGCTTGCCGAGCACGAGGTTGTTGGACGCCTTGCCGATCGACTCGGGCGTCATGATCTCGTAGGTCAGCTTGTTCTTCAGCACGCCGTCCTGGTGGATTCCGGCCTCGTGGGCGAAGGCGTTCTCGCCGACGATGGCCTTGTTCGGCTGGACCGCGACGCCGGTGATCGTCGAGAGCAGGCGACTCGTGGGCCAGATCTCGGTCGTGACGATGCGGGTATCGAGGCCGCCGTAGACATCGGGGCGCGTCTTCAGCGACATCACCACCTCTTCGAGCGCCGTGTTGCCCGCGCGCTCGCCGATCCCGTTCACGGTGCATTCGACCTGGCGGGCGCCGGCCCGGATCGCCGCGAGGCTGTTCGCCGCCGCCAGCCCGAGATCGTTGTGGCAGTGCAGGCTGAAGATCAGGTCGTCGGCGCCCTTCACGTGCTTGCGCAGGAACTGGATCAGCTCGTGGTACTCACCCGGCATCGTGTAGCCGACGGTGTCGGGCACGTTCAGCGTCGAGGCGCCGGCGGCCACGGCCACGTCGAAGACCTCGATCAGGTAGTCCCAGTCCGAACGCGTCGCGTCCTCGGCGGAGAACTCGACGTCGTCCACGGACGAGCGGGCCTGCCGGACGGCTCGATCCACCTCGACGAGCACCTGCTCACGCGTCATGCGGAGCTTGTGCTCGAGGTGGATGTCGCTCGTCGCAATGAAGGTATGGATGCGCGGGTGGGCGGCATCTTGAAGGGCTTCCTGGGCGTGCTCGATGTCCGCAGGGCTCGTGCGCGCCAGGGCACAGATCACGGGCTCCCGCACTTCGCGCGAGATCGCCTTCACCGATTCGAGGTCGCCCTCGCTCGCGATCGGGAAACCCGCCTCGATGATGTCCGCGCCGAGCTTCGACAGCTGCCGGGCCAGGGCGAGCTTCTCCTGGAGATTCATGCTGCAGCCGGGCGACTGCTCGCCGTCGCGCAGCGTCGTGTCGAAGATTCGGATGCGCTCCTCGCTCATACCGAAGCCTCCCCTTCGTCGGCCGCCTCGATCTCCTCGAGCGTGACGCCGCGACGCTTGCGCAGCCAGGCCTCGAAGGGACCGGACACGATGTAGGCCATCCCGATCAGGAAGAGCGTCACCGACGGCTTGGCCAGCACGAGCACGAAACCGATCACGGTGAGGATGACGACGCGGTTCGAGCGCTGGATCGTCACGCCCTTGCCGCTGAAGTAGGCGATGTCGCTCACCATCAGGAGGCCGACGCCCACGAGGCCGAGGCCGATGAAGAACGCCGGCACGCCGGTCTCGACGCCCGCCTCGTGCAGGGTCGTGAAGAACCAGGCGGTCGTGACCACCACGCCCGCGGCGGCCGGGCTCGGCAGGCCCTGGAAGCGGTTCTTGTAGCGACCCGACGAGACGTTGAAACGGGCAAGCCGGAGCACGGCGCACACGAGGTAGGCGAACGCCAGCACCCAACCCGTCCAGCCGAGCTCGCCGAGCTGCCCGAAGTGGAAGGCCAGTACGGCCGGCGCGACGCCGAACGAGACGGCGTCTGCGATGGAGTCGAACTCGGCGCCGAACTGGCTTTCGGTGCCTGCGCGCCGGGCGAGCCGGCCATCGAACAGGTCGCAGGCCATGGCGAAGAGGATCGCCACCGCCACGCGGTCGACGTCGCCGCGGGTCGCCTCGAGGATCGCGTAGAAGCCGGCGGCCAGGTTGCCCGTCGTCAGCAGATGGGGGAGCAGCGTCGGGAGCTGGCGGCGGCGCTCCTCGCGGCGCTGGCGGCGCTGCTCGCGACGGCTCTCCTTGGGATCCGAGGGCTCGACATCGACGAGCTTCATGACTCCCCTCCCGGTGTGATCGGGTCGTTCATGACTCCCCTCCCGACGGGACCGGATCGCTCATGACTCCGCTCCCGGCATCTCCGCAAGTATCGTGCTTCCGCCGCGAACTCGCTCCCCCGGCTTCACGCGGGCGCTCGCGGCCACGGGCAGCACGACGTCGGTGCGCGAGCCGAAGCGGATCAGGCCGTAGCGTTCGCCGCGTGCCACCCACTCGCCCACCTGAGGATGGGTGACGATCCGGCGCGCGATGAGCCCCGTGATCTGCACCACCCGGAACCGTTCGCCCGCGTCGGTCCGCATCGTCAGCGAACATCGGACGTTCTCGCCCTCGGCCCGCCGGTCGAAGGCCGCGAGATACTTCGCGCCCTCGCGGTCGATGGATTCGACCCGACCGGCCAGCGGCATGCGATTGACGTGGACGTTGAAGACCGAGAGGAAGATCCCGATGCGGAGGGCCTTGCTGCCGTCAGGCTCCTCGATTTCGCCGACCTCGATCACGCGGCCGTCGGCCGGTGCGACGACCGTGCGGTCATCGCCGGGGATCGTGCGGTTCGGGTTGCGGAAGAACGCGATCGTGAAAAGAGTGAGCCCCCAGAATACGAGCGACGCGAGGCCCCAGCCGAGCGCACCGGAAGCCAGGCCCAGCACCGCCGGAATGGCGCCGAGACGCCAGGCGTCCGGCACCACCGGTTCGGTGGGTCGTTCCTCGAAGTGGGGGCGCGCGGGAGCTTCGCCCATCGGGCCCGCCCTAGTTCTTCGACCGGTCGACGAGGCGCTGTTCCTTGAGCCACGGCATGAGGCCGCGAAGCGTCGCTCCGACCTTCTCGAGCTCGTGCTCCGCGCCCTTTCGCCGCAAGGCCTCGAAGCCCGGATTCCCGGCCTTCTTCTCGAGGATGAACTCGCGCGCGAAGTCGCCACGCTGGATCTCGCCCAGCATCTCCTTCATGCGTGCCTTCACACCCTCGTCGATGACGCGCGGGCCGCGGGTGAGGTCGCCGTACTCGGCGGTGTTCGACACCGAGTACCGCATGTTCGCGATGCCGCCTTCGTAGATCAGGTCCACGATCAGCTTCACCTCGTGGATCGTCTCGAAGTAGGCCATCTCGGGCGAGTAGCCCGCCTCGACGAGGGTCTCGTAGCCGGCGGTCATGAGCGACGTCAGGCCGCCGCAGAGCACGACCTGCTCGCCAAAGAGGTCCGTCTCGGTCTCCTCGCGGAAGTTCGTCTCGATGATCCCGGCGCGGCCGCCGCCGATCCCCTTCGCGTAGGCGAGGGCTATCTCCAGCGAATCGCCCGACGGGTCGGCGTGCACCGCCACGAGGCACGGCACGCCGCGGCCCTCCTGGTAGTGGCCGCGCACCGTATGGCCCGGGCCCTTCGGCGCGATCATGATCACGTTCACGCCGTCCGGCGTCTGGATCTGACCGAAGTGGATGTTGAAGCCGTGGGCGACGGCGAGGTAGTTGCCGGGCGAGAGGTTCGGGCCGATCTCCTCGCGGAAGATGTCCGCCATCAGCTCGTCGGGCACGGTCATCATCACGACGTCGGCGATGCGGGCGGCCTCGGCGGGGTCGACCACGCGCAGGCCCTCGGCCTCCGCCTTCGGCCGCGAGTTCGAGTCCTTCCGCAGGCCGACGACGACGTCGACGCCCGAGTCCCGGAGGTTCAGCGCGTGGGCGTGACCCTGGCTGCCGTAGCCGATCACGGCGACGGTCTTGCCCTCGAGCCGCGCGAGGTCTGCGTCCTTGTCGTAGTACTTGTTCAGTTCCATCGGGGTTTGCTCCTCATCTCGGGTCGGGTGGCCTAGGGCCTGCCTCGCCCTGGGGAATCGGTTGCGGGGATGGCGCCCTTCACAGCCGCGGGCTCGTCTTCGCCCCCGAACCTTGGCTGGATGCCGCCGGGTCACGGTTTTCCGTTGACCGAACGCGATCTTATGCGAGGGCCCCGGGGGTGTCAAAAGCCGTCCCGCCGGGCCGCAGAGGGCCCTCAGTGGGGCTCGAGTGCCTGGCCCGTCCGCTGCACTTCGGCCTCGGCCCGGCGCAGATAGCGGGGCACGAGTTCCGCCGCCGGCAGCCCCCCACCCGCCGCGAGGACCTGCACCCCGAGGAGGCCGACCTGCCCGGCGCACGGGCCGGCGGGCCCCGCGCGCACGCCCTCCCCGGCCGCTTCCGGATAGCCGCCCACCGAGTCTCCGACCCAGAGGCAGTGTTCGGGAAGTCGCGCAACGAGGTCGTCGATGCGGTGGACGCTCTCGGCCAATACGGGCCCGGGGGCCTCACCGCTCTCCCAGAGTGCGGCGTACGCGTCCCCACGCCGCGCGTCGAGCGCGGCGACCACCGCCTCAGGGCGTGGCGCCCCGGCCAGCCGGGCAAGCGCCGCCAGCGTCGACACGGGTGCAACCGGGCGCGAGTCGCCGAACGCGAGCCCCTTCAGGGTCGCAAGGCCAACCCGCAGGCCCGTGAAGGAGCCCGGCCCGATGCCGATGGCGAAGCCTTCGAGGTCCGCGATGGCAAGGTCGTGGCCCTGCAACAACCGGGCGATGGCCGGCAGCAGGGTTTCGGATCCGGGCGATCCCGCCTCGGCAGGTTCGACACCCAGGATCGCGTCGCCCTCGACGAGGGCAACAGCCGGGTCGGAACTCGCACTCTCGATGGCAAGGATCGGCACGCGCCGGAGCCTACCGCCCCGGATCGCGCGGCGCTCCGCCCCCGTCGGCTCGATGGTCCGCGAGGTAGAGCTGCTCGACCTGTTTGCGCGCCCATTCGGTCTTGCGAAGGAACGTGAGGCTCGACTTCACGCTCGGCTCGAAGGCGAAGCAGCGGATCTTGATGCGAGACGCGAGGTCGGCCCAGCCGCGGCGCGCCACGAGGTCTTCGACGATGGCCTGGAGCGTAATGCCGTAGAGGGGGTTGTTCGGTTGTTCTTGCGGCATGGGTTCGGGCGACCGTAGCGCCGCCGACGAACGACCGAAGCCCCGGGCCGGCCTAGAGCCCGGTGCTCTGCTTCAGGAAGTCGACGAAGGTCCCCCAGAAGCGGGACACGTCGTTCCACATGGCGAAGCCCATCAGCATCAGCAAGACCATCACGCCGGCGGTCTGGAAGAGCTCCTTCGTGCGCAGGGACAAGGGGCCGCGCTTGATGCCTTCCACGATGAAGAGCACGGCCTGCCCGCCGTCGAGGACCGGGATCGGCAACAGGTTCAGGATGCCGAGGTTGATGCTGATCATGATCAGCATGCCGAGGTAGATCTCCCAGCCGGCCTGGAGCGCCTTGTGAGCGATGACGGCGATGCCGATCGGGCCCGCGATGTTGTTGCGCTCGACTTCGCCGGTGATGAGCTTCTTGAAGCCGAGCATCACCGTGCCCGTGGCGTCGGCCGTCAACCCGACGGCGCGCGGGATGGCCACAAGCGGGTTTCGCTCGAGGTCCGGCGTGCTCGCGCCGGGTAGGACGGACACCTCGGACTGGATGCCGATCAACCAACGCGTCTCGGGGACGCCGAGAGCGTTCTTGGCTTCCTGCTTGCGCGGGGCGACGTCGATGCGGCGCGTCTCGCCGGCGCGGGCGTAGTCGATCTGGAGGGCTCGGCCGTCACTGCTGCGAACCGCGTCGACGAGGGCGCCGAAGCTCCCAAGCGGTGCGCCGTCTACGGCGACGATCAGGTCGCCCGCCGCGAGGCCGGCCTCGCCCGCAGCCGAGTCGGGCGTGACCTGGGCGATGAGGACGGCGGCGGGGATCACGCCGAGCGTCTCGACACTCCCGGTCGTCGGCACCGTGATCTCACGGCTCACGGGCTTGCCGTCGTCGCCCGGCCGAGCCGCGGTCAGGGTCACAGGCGGGGAGGCTTCGGCGTAGGCGGCCGCGAAGCTGGTCCAATCCTCGACCTTCGCTTCGCCGACCGAGAGGATCTCGTCGCCCGAAAGGAGCCCGGCCCGGGCCGCCGGTGAGGCGGCATCCCGGACACCGATCAGCGCCCGCTGGCGCGGATGCAGGAGGCCCGTCCAACCGAGTTCGGCCACCGCGCCGAAGTTGTCGATGCGCGAGCGCTGGGCGACGGCCAAGGAAACCTCGTGGGTCTCGCCCTGCCGCTCCACGTCGAGCTGCAGCGTCTCGCCCGCCGCCGCCGAGAAGCGTGCGTCGGCGTCCGTCCACCAGTCGACGGGCTCGCCGTCGATCGCAACGATGCGGTCGCCCGCCACGATGCCGGCCTCGGCAGCCGGTGACGCCGGCTCCACCGTCCCCACGACCGGCGCCCCACGAGGGATGCCGACGCCGAGCTGCACCGTGAAGATCAAGACCGGAAGCAACAGGTTCATGGCGGGCCCGGCGAACACGATCGCCAGGCGCTGCCAGATGGGCTTGTTGTTCATCGCCTCTTCGGGGTTCGAGAGCGTCTCGGGCGAATCCTCGTCGTCCGGGTTCTCGCCCAGCATCTTGACGAAGCCACCGAGCGGGAACCACGCCGCCACGTACTCCGTCCCGTTACGCTCCCAGCGCAGGCGGAAGCGCCCGATCCCGATCGGCGAACCGAAACCCAGCGAGAACTTCAGCACGCGCACGCCGCAGGCCTTGGCCACGAGGAAGTGCCCCAGCTCGTGGACGAAGATCAGCACGCCGAGCATCGCCACGAAGGCGAAGGCGAAGGAAGGGATCTCGAGAAGGCCGCTCATGCCGACTCCTGCTGTTGGACGAGGTTGCGTGCGAGTTCACGGGCCGATGCATCTGCATCGAGCACGTCGTCGAGGCCTTCGAGCTTGTCGCCCGCCCGATCGGTCAGATGCGCGTCGAGCACGGCCCGGTTCACCTCCGGGATGCCGCCGAAACCGATGCGCTCGTCGAGGAATGCCTGCACGGCCACCTCGTTCGCAGCGTTCAGGACGGCGGGCGCCATCTCGGAGCCGGCCAGCGCCCGATAGGCGAGGCCGAGGCACGGGAAACGCTCGCGGTCGGGGGCCTCGAAGTCGAGCCGTGCACACTCGACCAGGTCGAGGCTCGGCAGATCGAGAGGCAGCCGTTCGGGGTGAGCCAGGCACACCGCGATGGGCACGCGCATGTCGGGCAAGCCGAGCTGCGCCAGGACGGAACCGTCCACGAACTCGACCAGCGAGTGCACGATCGATTGGGGATGCACGACCACGTCCACCCGCTCGGGCGGCATGTCGAAGAGCCAGCGCGCCTCGATCACCTCGAGGCCCTTGTTCATGAGGCTCGCCGAGTCGATGGTGATCTTCGCGCCCATCTCCCAGTTCGGATGGTTCAAGGCCTCGGCCTTGCTGGCGCCCGCGATGCGCTCGGCCGGCCAGGTGCGGAACGGGCCGCCCGAGGCCGTGAGGAGCAGCCGTTTCACGTCCTGCCGACGCTGGCCGGCGAGGGCCTGGAAGATGGCATTGTGCTCGCTGTCGACCGGAAGCAGCGTCGTGCCCCGCGCCGCGACTTCGCGGCGCACCAGAGCGCCCGCCATGACGAGAACTTCCTTGTTGGCGAGTGCTACGTCGCGGCCCGCCCGCACGGCGGCAAGCGTCGGGCCGAGGCCCACGGCGCCGACGAGGGCGGCCATCACGAGATCTGCAGGGTGGGTCGCCACGGCTTCGAGCCCGGTGGAACCGATGCCAATCTCGAGGCCATCGGCCGCGTCCCCGAGGCGCTCGCGCAGCTCGCGTTCACCGGCTTCGCTCGCGATCGAGACCCGCTCGGGTCGGAAGCGGCGGACCTGCTCGGCGAGCTTCTCCACGTTGCGGCCTGCCCCGAGCGCAACCACGCGGAAACGGTCCGGGAAGTCTGCCGCCACGGCAAGGGTCTGCTCACCGACGCTGCCCGTGCTGCCCAGGATGGCGAGACGCCGGGCGCTCAAGAGTTCAGCCCGGGGGCGGTCAAGAGTTCTCCGACTGGGGCCCTCGGACCTGGTCGCTCGTGAGGCCGAAGCGACGCTCGCGCCCCTGATAGTCGAGCAGGGCGTCCACCAGCTGGTCCTTGCGGAAGTCGGGCCACATGGTGCCCGTGCAGTGGATCTCCGCGTAGGCGATCTGCCAGAGCAGGAAGTTCGAGACGCGCAGCTCACCGCCCGTCCGAATCAGCAGGTCGGGGTCCGGCGCATCGCCGTCGTAGAGGTAGGCGCTGAAGGTCTTCTCATCCATGTTCTCGGCGTCGAGCTGGCCCCGCTCGGCATCGCGCAGGATCTGCGAGACCGCGTCGACGATCTCCTGGCGCCCACCGTAGGAAAGCGCGAAGACGAGCGTCATCTCGCGATTGCCCGCCGAGCGCTCCATGACGTCGTCGAGACGCTTGCGCACCAGGGGCGGCAGGCGATCGAGGCGACCCACGGCTTCGATGCGGATGCCGTTGCGCATGACCTCGTCGACCTCGGTCTCGAGGTAGTGGTCGAGGAGGCGCATCAGTTCCTGGACCTCGCCCTTCGGGCGGTCCCAGTTCTCGCTCGAGAACGAGTAGAGCGTGAGACGCGGGATGCCGATCTCGTTGGCCGCGCGCACGATGGCCTTCACGGCTTCGACGCCCTCGCGGTGGCCCGCGTTGCGTTCGAGCCCGCGAGCCTCGGCCCAGCGTCCGTTGCCATCCATGATGATGGCGACGTGGCGCGGGAGGCGATCCTTCTGGAGGCGGCGTTCGGACATGGCGTGTCGTGGGGCCCGGCCGGGGCTAGACCTCCATGACCTCCTTTTCCTTCTGCGTGCAGATCGAATCGACCGCGCCCGTGTTCTCGTCGGTCAGGTCCTGGACCTTCTTCTCGCCGCGGTGGCGCTCGTCTTCGGAGATCGAGCCGTCCTTCTGCGAGTCCTTGAGCAGCGCGAGCCCATCGCGGCGCGCCTCGCGCACACCGACCTTGTGCTGTTCGGCCACCTTGTGGACCTGCTTGACCAGCTCCTTGCGGCGCTCCTCGGTCAACGCGGGGATCGGGATGCGCACGACCTGGCCGTCGTTGGAAGGGGTGACGCCAAGGTTCCCGGCCTGGATGGCCTTCTCGATGTCCCCAATGCAGCTCTTATCAAAGGGCGAGACCACGACGAGCCGCGGATCCGGCGCCGAGAGCGTCGCCAGCTGATTGATCGGAGTCGGCGTGTCGAAGTAATTCACCTGCAGGCCGTCGAGCAGCGACGTGCTCGCGCGGCCGGTCCGGATCTTTTGGAGGTCGTGGCGAAGGTGCTCGATCGACTTCTTCATCGCTTCGTGCGTCTCGTCGAGTACGAGTGCGACGTCTTCTTCCGCCATGACTCCCCTGAACCTCCCGTTTCCGTGAAACCGCGGCGCTAGGGCGCGCCAACGCGGGTCCCGAGCTTTTCCCCTGCCACCGCCTTGGCGATGTTGCCGGGTGTGATCATGTCGAAGATCAGGATCGGCAGCGAGTTCTCGCGGCACAGGGCGATCGCCGTCTGGTCCATGAAGCCCAGCTCGTCGCGCAGGGCCTGGTCATAGCCGAGTTGATCGAAGCGGATGGCGTCCTTGTTCTTCGCGGGGTCGGAGTCGTAGACACCGTCCACCTTCGTCCCCTTGAGGATGATGTCGCCATGCAGCTCGGCGGCACGCAGGGCCGCAGCGGTGTCGGTCGTGAAGTAGGGGTTCCCGGTTCCGCCCGCGAAGATGACCACGCGGCCCTTCTCGAGGTGGCGTTCCGCCCGTCGCCGGATGTAGGGCTCGGCGACCTGCCGGATCTCGATGGCGGTCAGCACGCGCGTCTCGAGGCCGGCGTTCTCGAGGGCATCCTGCAAGGCGAGTGCATTGATGACGCCCGCCATCATGCCCATGTAGTCGGCGTTGGCCCGATCCATGCCCTGCATCGACGCCGTCGCGCCACGGATGATGTTGCCACCCCCGATGACGATCCCGATCTGCGCGCCCAGCTCGTGTGCATCGCGAATCTCGCCCGCGATGCGGGCGTTGACGGCGGGGTCGATCCCGAACCCGTCCTCCCCGGCGAGCACCTCACCGGAGAGCTTCAGCACCACGCGCTGATAGGCGGCCTTCACTCGCTGGCACCCTCCCCGAGCCGGAAACGCACGAAGCCCGTCACCCGGGCGTCGCTGCCGATCTGGGCAGACGCGTCCTTCAGCAGCTCGGCAATGGTCTTGTCGGGGTCCTTGACGAAGGATTGCTCGAGCAGGCAGATGTCGGAGAAGAACTTGCCGATCTTCCCGTCGACGATCCGGTCGAGGATCTTCTCGGGCTTGCCCTCTTGCTCCGCCTGGCGACGGAAGAGAGCGCGCTCCTTCTCGACGAGTTCGGCCGACACCCCATCGCGGTCGATGGCGACGGGCGCCGGGTCGGCAGCCGCCACGTGCATGGCGAGGTCCTTGGCGAGTGCGCCCACGGCGTCACCGCTGCCCTCGGTGGCCAGGGCCACGAGGACGCCGAGACGCCCGCCTGCATGGACGTACCCGCCCGTCTGGCCGGCGCCGTCCACAGCGAGCCGTTCCACGCGCTTCAACTGGACGTTCTCTCCGAGCTTCGCCACGGCCGCGGCAATGCGATCGCCGAGCTTCTGCCCACCGACCTGCCCTTCGAGGGCCGCCTCGGCGCTGGAGAGCGATGCATCGGCCGCCACCGCCGTGGCGATCTCCTGGGCCAGGCCCTGGAAGTCGTCGGTCTTGGCGACGAAGTCGGTCTCGCAGCCGAGCTCCACGATCCCGCCGACGGCGCCGTCGAAGGCGATCGCCACGGCACCCTCGGTGGTGGCACGGCCCTCGCGCTTGGCGGCCTTGGCGAGGCCGCGCTCGCGCAGCAACTCGATCGCCTTCTCGAGGTCACCACCGGCCTCGGTGAGCACCTTCTTGCAATCCATCATTCCGGCGCCCGTCCGCTCGCGCAGCGCCTTCACGTCCTTGGCCGAGATGTCCGCCATCGGTCGATTCCTCTATTCGCTCGCCGGCGCTTCGGGGGCGGCGGCTTCGGGGGTGGGCGCATCGGGCGCGCTGCCCTCGGCGGGGGCTTCTGCGGGAGCGGCCTCTGCAGCCGGGGAGCCCGAGCCGGGTGCCTCTTCCTTCTTGCGGCCGGGGCCACCGTGGGTGCCGCCGCGAGTGTCCCGGGCATCGCCTTCGGCCGAGTGGCCCCGACGCGGCTGCTGGGTGATCTCCACGACCTTGCGGCCACTGGCCGGCCCGGCCTGGGGCTGGGCGGCCTGCTTCGGGCGCGCGCCGTCGTCGGCGAGGATCCGCTCCTGGTGAAGCGCATTGCCCTCGGCGCAGGCGTCGGCGACGCGCATGCAGTAGAGCAGGATCGCCCGGATCGCGTCGTCGTTGCCCGGGATCACGAGGTCGACCCCGTTCGGGTTGCAGTTCGTATCGACGACCGCGATGACCGGGATCCCGAGACGCCGGGCCTCGGACACCGCGATGTGCTCGCGATTCACGTCGATCACGAACATCGCATCCGGCAGCTTCGTCATTTCCTTGATCCCATCGAGGGACTTCCGGTACTTCTCGACCTGCCGGTTGATGCGGGAGAGTTCGCGCTTGCTGCGCTCCGCGGCCTTCTCTTCGTCCCCGACGAGCTCGAGCATCTGCTTGTAGCGATCGATGCTCTTCTTCACGGTTCGGAAGTTCGTGAGCATCCCGCCGAGCCAGCGACGGTTCACGTAGAACTGCCCCGAGCGCTGGGCTTCGAGTTCGATGCTGGCCTGGGCCTGGCGCTTCGTGCCGACGAACAAGACCTTGCCGCCGTTCGTGGTCACGTCGCGCAGGTAGTCGAGCGCGATCTCGAAGCGCTCGAGCGTCTGGTCGAGGTCGAGGATGTGGACACCGTTGCGATCGCCGAAGATGAACGGCTTCATCGACGGGTTCCATCGCCCGGTCTGGTGTCCGAAGTGCGCGCCCGCTTCGAGCAGTGCGCGTACGGTCAACGGTTCGTTCGGCTGGGGTCCGGTGGCGGCGTCGGTCGCCGCCCCGCCCGACGCGGCTGCGTCCGGGGTCGATTCGGTCATTCAGAGCTCCCTTTGCGGTTCTTCCGCCGTTCCGGCCGTGCTCTCCCCCAGCCCGGTGTACGAACGGCGCCTCCGAATCTCTTCTGGGGCGCCGCGCGACCCGAGCCACCGCAGGGGCGGTCCGGAACGTGTGGTTTGGGCCGTAGATAGCAGAACCGCGGGCGGGTCGCCCAGCGTTCCCCGCGGGGCCAGAGGCCCGGTGGGCCCGCTAGGTCGTGTATTCGGCGTTGATGCGGACGTAGTCCGTGGTCAGGTCGCAGGTGAACATGCGCGCCGACGAGCGGCCCGCACCCAGCCGGACGTCGATGGCGACCTCGGGCTCGCTGAGGCCCTTTGCGGCCTTCTTCCGGGCCGCCGGCCCGGTTGAGCGCCCGCCCTTGTAGACGGGGACCCCACACAGCCGGACCTCGGTCTTCTCGGCGTCGAGCTTCACGCGGCCCGCGCCGATCGTCTGGAGGATTCGGCCCCAGTTGGGGTCGCGCCCGAAGATGGCGGTCTTCACCAGCAGCGAGTTGGCGATGCGTCGCGCCGCGCGGTCGGCCTCTTCGGGGTTCTTGGCTCCGGAGACGTTCACGGTCACGAGGGTGGTGGCGCCCTCCCCGTCCCGCGCGAGTTGTCGCACGAGATCCTCCGCCACTTCATGCAGGGCGCGCGTGAAGCGGCGTGTGCCCGCGCTCCGCGAGGTGCGCAGCGGCGGGTTGCCGGCACAGCCATTGGCGAAGAGCAGCACCGTGTCGCTGGTCGAACCCTCGCCGTCGATGGTGAGCCGGTTGTAGGTCTCGTCCGCGACTTCGCGCAGGGCGGCGTGCAGCGTGCGCGGCGAAACGGCGGCGTCCGTGAAGAGGAAGGACAGCATCGTCGCCATGTTCGGCTCGATCATCCCCGACCCCTTGGCGATGCCGGCGACCCGTACCCAGCGGCCATCGATGCGCGTTCGCGCCTCGGCCCACTTCGGCACGGTGTCGGTGGTCAGGATCGCGCGGGCTGCTCGGTCGAGGCGCTCGGGCGTGAGGCTCTCGGCGAGGCGCGGCAAGGCGGCACGGATCTTCTCGATGGGCAGCGGTTCGCCGATCACCCCGGTCGAAGCGACGAGCACGTCTTCTTCGTCGCAGCCGAGGGTCTGGGCGGCGCTGCGGGCCATGCTCGCGGCCGCGCGCCGACCCCGCGCCCCCATTCCGACGTTCGAGATGCCGCTGTTCACGACGACGCCTCGCCCCGTGCGGCGCGGGAGCCGGTCGCGCGAGAGCTCGACGGGCGCACCGACCACGGTCGACTTCGTGAAGACCCCGGCGACGCTGGCGGGCTCATCACTCGCGACCAGAGCGAGGTCGAGGCCGCGCTTCTTGATGCCGCAGTGGACGCCGCCCGCGCGGAAGCCCTTGGGCAGCACGATTTTCTCGGCCGGAGGTCGAAGCTTGTTGCGGGGCATGGGGGGATGGCCGCCTCAGCGCAGCGTCTGGCGCTGCAGAACGTGCGTGGTCAGGCGCCGCAGCACTTCTTGAACTTCTTGCCGCTGCCGCAACTGCAAGGGTCGTTGCGCCCGATCTTGGTGGGCTTGCCGGCACGCGCGGCCGGGGCGCCCACGATGGGGCTGACGGCACTCGGGCCGGACCGCGCGGGCTGGCCCGGCGCTGCCGGAGCCGGCGAGACGATCGGCCCGCTCGGCGTCGCCTGAGCGGCGGCGGCCTCCTCGAGGGCCGACTCCTGGACCTGGACCTTGAAGATCTCTTCCACGCCGAGTTGATCGATCGAGGCGTTCATCTCCTCGAACAGCGCGAAGCCTTCGCGCTGGTATTCGAGCTTCGGATCGCGCTGGCCATAGCCGCGCAGGCTCACGCCCTCGCGCAGGCCGTCCATCGTGTGGAGGTGCTCCTTCCACGCGCGGTCGAGACGCCGGATCAGCAGGTCGCGTTCGAAGCGCGCGAAGGGCGGCAGCATCCCCGGGTAGCGTTCGACGAGGCCATCCCAGTGAGCGGACTTTTCGGTGCGGAACGCGAGCATCCGCTCGAGCAGCGCGTGACCGACCGCGTCGCTTTCGCTGGCCGGGCGGCCGTTCTCGCGGAACGGCGCCTCTCCAGGGTCGCAGCGGACGCCGAAGACGCCCTCGACGCTGCGCGCCAGCTCGACGATGTCCTCGTCCTCCGGGTCGCCCTTCGCCGGCCAATGCTGGCCGAGGAGGTTCACGATCACCCCTTCGGTCATCTCCTGGATCTCGTCCGCGAGGTCGTCGTCCTCGCGCGTCAGCAGGTCGCGCCGCCGCCCGTAGAGGGCCGTGCGCTGCTTGTTCATCACGTCGTCGTACTCGAGGAGATGCTTGCGGATGTCGAAGTTCCGGCCCTCGACCTTCCCCTGGGCGTTCTCGATCACACGGGTCAGCAGGCGGTGCTCGATGGCCTCGCCCTCTTCGACGCCCACGCGATCCCACCAATCCTTCACGCGATCGGCCTCGAAGATGCGCAGCAGGTCGTCTTCGAGCGAGAGGTAGAAGCGCGACGAGCCGGGGTCGCCCTGGCGACCCGAGCGGCCGCGCAGCTGGTTGTCGATACGACGGCTCTCGTGGCGCTCGGTGCCGATGATGTGGAGCCCACCTGCCTCGACGACCTCTTCCCGCTCGCCCGAGCAGGCGTCTTCGAACTCGGCCAGCTTCTCGGGGTAGTCCTCGTGCTCCCGGTCGCCCTTGCACTGGGCGAGGGCCAGCATCTCGGGGTTGCCTCCGAGCACGATGTCGGTGCCACGACCGGCCATGTTGGTCGAGATCGTGACGGCGCCGAAGCGGCCGGCCTGGGCCACGATCTCGGCCTCGCGCTCGTGCTCCTTGGCGTTCAGGACGTTGTGCTTGACGCCGTGCTTCTTGAGCTGGCGGCCGAACTTCTCGGAGGTCTCGATGGAGATCGTGCCGACGAGCACGGGCTGGCCCCGCTCGTGACACTCCTTGATGTCCTCGATCACGGCGTCGAACTTCTCGGTCTTGGTCTTGTAGACCACGTCCGCCATGTCGTCGCGAATCATCGGGCGGTGGGTGGGGATCAGCACGACGTCGAGGTTGTACGTGCTCGCGAACTCCGGCGCCTCGGTGTCGGCGGTGCCGGTCATGCCGCCGAGCTTGTCGTACATGCGGAAGAAGTTCTGGAAGGTGATCGAGGCGAGCGTCTGGTTCTCGCTCTGGATCGGGATGTTCTCCTTCGCCTCGACCGCCTGATGCAGGCCGTCGGACCAGCGCCGCCCGGTCATCTTCCGCCCGGTGAACTCGTCGATGATGACGACCTCTGGCTTGCCCTTCTCGCCCATCTCGACCAGGTAGTCGACGTCGCGCTTCTTCAGCCCGTGCGCCATGAGAGCCTGGTTCACGGCATGCAGCATGGGCAGCATGCGCGGGTCGTAGAGGTTCTCGATCTTCAGCAGGCGTTCGAGGCGGTGCACGCCGTCCTCGGTCAAAGTCGCGCTGCCGGCCTTCTCGTCGATCCAGTAGTCGCCGGTCTCCTCGATGCCCTTGGAGATCTCGCCCTTGCTGCCGGCCTTGAGCTGCGGGATCACCTTGTTGGCGACGCCGTAGAGCTGGGTGTTCTCCTCGGACGGGCCCGAGATGATGAGTGGCGTGCGCGCTTCGTCGATCAGGATCGAGTCGACCTCGTCGACGATGCCGAAGTGCAGGTCGCGCTGGACGAAGTAGCTCGGGTCGGGCTTCATGTTGTCGCGCAGGTAGTCGAAGCCGAGCTCGTTGTTGGTGGCGTAGGTGATGTCGGCGGCGTAGGCCTGCTGGCGCTGCGCGTCGTCCAGGTCCGGGACGATCACGCCCACCGAGAGGCCGAGGAAGCGGTGGATCTCGCCCATCCAGTCCGCGTCGCGCCGAGCCAGGTAGTCGTTCACGGTGATGATGTGGACGCCGCGGCCCGAGAGTGCGTTCAGGTAGGCCGGCAACGTCGCCGCGAGGGTCTTGCCCTCGCCGGTCTTCATTTCGGAAATGCGGCCCGAGTGCAACACCATCCCGCCCACCATCTGGACGTCGTAATGGCGCTGGCCGAGGGTTCGCTTGGCGGCCTCGCGCACCGTCGCAAAGGCTTCGGGGAGCAGATCGTCGACGGACTCGCCCTTGTCGAGCCGCTCGCGGAAGGCCACGGTGCGGCCCGCGAGGGCTACGTCCGAGAGCTTCTCGAGCTCGGGCTCGAGGGTATTGGCCCGCTCGATGGCCGGGAGGAGCTTCTTGACCTCACGGTCGCTCTGGCTACCGAAGATCTTTGTGAGAAAACCCTGCATGTTGATCCGTCAAGGGAGGGGCGCTGCGTGGTCGATGCGGCCGGGCTTTCTTCCGGTCGGCGGAGTCTACCGAATCGACGGGCAGTCTCCTCCGGGGCGAATCCAGGCAAGCTAGACACGCCTGCCCGCGCGTAAAGGCCCCGACTCGATCCGGAGCGTCCTTCTTCGGCCCGGGCTCAGTCCAGGATGTATTTCTTCGGGTCGACGGCGCGCCCATCCTTGTGGATGCCGTAGTGCAGGTGCGGGCCGGTGCTCCGGCCGGAGCTGCCGACGGCGGCGATCCACTGGCCCCGCTCGACGCGCTGGCCACGCTTCACGTGGATCGCGTCGCAGTGGCCATAGAGCGTCTTGATGCCGAAGCCGTGGTCGATCTCGACGGCGTTGCCGAGCGGGCCCTTGCGGCCGGCGAAGGTCACACGGCCGCGGGCGGGCGCCACGATCGAGGTGCCCTGCTCCGCCGCGATGTCGAGGCCTTTGTGGGTCTGGGGCTGCCCGGTGAAGGGCGAAACCCGACGGCCGAAGCCCGAGGTGACCCAACCCTTGGCCGGCCACACCGAGGGCGTCGAGGCGAGCTGGTCGCTCTTGCCGCGGAGCCCTTCGACGAGATCGGACAAGGAGAGTTCGCGCGCCTCGGTGGCTTCGAGCAGCCGGCGAGCGTCGCGGCCGAGTTCGTCGTGCCAGGCGGCGCGAGCGCTGACTTCGCCAGGCGCCGAAGCCTCAGAGGGTTCGTCGGCAGCGGCCGCTGGCGCGACGTCGTCACGGACGATGGAGCGGTCCTCCGGGCCTTCCTCGCCGCCCCCGACACCGTCGGGCGTCGTATTGCCGGTTTCGGCGACGGCCCCGGGCAGGTTCGCGATCACGCGGACCTTGCGTTCGAACTCGTAGAGGCGCGCAAAGCGCGTGTCGAGCTCGCCCATCTTCTCGGTGAAGGCTGCGATCTGGTCCCGCTGCTCCGCGGACTCGACGCGCAGGGCGTCGAGCTCGGCGACATCGCTCCGCACGCGCACCCAATCCACCATCACGGCGGCGAACAACAGCGCCAAGACTCCGGCGCCGATTGCGACGCGCTTCACCCGTTCTCGCGCGACCTTGTATCGCCGCACGGGCGACGAGTGATCGCGAAAGATCATCACGGTGTATTCCTGCATGTTGGCTCCCCGCCTCCCGGCTCCTCTGCCGACTGCGCCACCCGTCCCGCGCTAGTCGCGCAGACTGACCTGGACTTGCAGCCGTCCGAGTTGAATCACGTCCCCGTCCTGGAGGCGCTCGCGGTCGCAGCGCTCGCCGTTCACCTTCGTCCCGTTGGTGCTCCCGAGGTCCTCGACGAAGCAGCCTTCGTCGTCGAACGCGATCGCCGCGTGCTCTCGCGACATCGTGGACTCCGCGACCACGAGGTCGGCGCCGCGGCCACGGCCGAGAACGATGCGCGCGCGGTCCACGGGGACCTCGAGGCCGGCATAGAATCCGGCCACCACGCGCAGTGATGCATGCTTCGGTCGATCGGCCTGCTCGGCGCCCATGGGTTCCCGCGTTCTCCAGGGTGTGGGTCTTGGGAAACATCGGGAGAAAAGCCGCCCGGCTTGACCCCTTGGGTGTGCACCGAGCGACTACGCCGACGCTGAAATTGCGGCCGAGCTGCCGGTTGCTGAGCGGGCCGACCGCCGCGGGGCCAAATTCGGCGCTTGGGGGCCGTCGCCGGCCCTATCGCCCGCTCTCGAGCAGCTCGCGGGCGTGCTGGCGTGTCGCTTCGCCGACCTCGGCGCCGCCGGCCATACGGGCGATCTCGTCGACGCGGGCCTCCCCCTCCAGACACTCGACGGAGACGGAGGACCGGCCCTTGGTCGTGTGCTTTCGGACCCGGAGATGGTGATCCGCCCGGGCCGCGACCTGGGGGAGGTGCGTGATGCAGAGGACCTGATGCTCTCGCGCCAGCTCCGCGAGGGCAGCGCCGACCCGGTCGGCCACCGCGCCCCCGATCCCGGCATCGACCTCGTCGAAGACCAACACCATGCCGGCCCCACTTCGCCGCAGGACGTTCTTCAAGGCGAGGAACACGCGCGAAAGTTCCCCGCCCGACGCCACCCGTCGCAAATCCCGCAGCTCGACGCCGGGGTCGGCGGAGAAGCGGAAGACCGGGGTCTCCGCGCCGTTCGGGCCGCAGGGCAAGCCGTCTTCGCCAGGTGCCGCGTCGAGCGCCACGGCGAAGCGAGCCTCGGCAAGGGCGAGGCCGCGGATGGCCTTCTGGCCCGCGCGAGAGAGCTTGCCCGCGGCCTTCGTCCGGCCGGCCGTCAGCGCCTCGGCGGCGCGTGCCAGTGCGGCCAACGCAGCGCCGCGCTCGCTCTCGAGCTTCGCGAGGCCCTCTTCGGCCCCGCGCAGGGTTGCGAGCTCCGTCGCCGCCTCGTCGCGGAAGGTGAGAATCCGGGTTTCGTCCTCGCCGTATTTTCGGCGCAGGCGTTCGAGCCGGTCGAGGCGATCCTCCACGGCGGCGAGTCGGGCGGGGTCGGCGTCGACCCCGTCGGCGTGGCGTTCGAGGTCGCTGGCCGCTTCGCCGAGGTCCGCGCCCACCGCGTGCAGCCGCTGAGCGAGTTCCGCCAGGCTCGGGTCGACCTCCACGAGCCCATCCACCGCGCGCGCGGCCTGGCCCAGGAGATCGCCCGCACCGAGGGCATCGCTGGCCGTGGGGTCGCCGCTCAGGGCGGCCACCGCTCGCGCGACCTCACCGCGAATCTGGTCGGCGTGCCCCAGGCGCGATCGCTCGGCGGAGAGTTCCGCGTATTCGCCGGCCTCGAGGCCCGCGTCGTCGATCTCGTTCACCTGGAAGGCGAGAAAGTCCTCGCGGCGGGCCCGATCGTCGGCGGCCTCGCGCAGGCGCGCGACCTCGGCATCGAGTTCGTGCAGATGCGCGTAGGCGCGCGCGACGTCGCCGCGCGGCCCGTCGAGCCCTCCGAAGGCGTCGAGCAACCGCCCCTGGGCTTCGGGCCGCAGCAACGCCTGGGATTCGTGCTGGCTCGAGATCTCGAGGCGCCCCCCGAAGAGCTCGCCCAGTCGCGCGACGGGCACCGTCTCCCCGGCCACCCGCGCACGGTTCCGCCCGGCCCGCGAAAGGGTGCGACGTACGATCAAGGAATCGTCTTCCACTTCGAGCCCGCGCGCCGACAGGGCCGCCGCGAGTTCTGCGAGCCCACCTGTTGCGAAGACCGCTTCCACCAGAGCGTCGTCCGCACCGTCGCGGATCGTCTCCTGGCTGGCGCGGCCTCCGGCCAGCAGGCCGAGCGCCGAGAGCACGATCGACTTCCCGGCGCCTGTCTCGCCCGTCAACACGTTCAGGCCGGAGCGGAACTCGATCTCCACGGCATCGACCACCGCCAGACGCTCGATGCGCAGCGACTCGAGCACCTCTAGCTCTCCCTCCGGGAGGTCGACGCGGGCACCCCTAGCGCTCCCCCCAGTGGAGCTTCGTGCGAAGGATGTCGAAATGGGTGCGGAAGGGAGAGACGACGAGATGGACCGGGTGCGGCGAGCGCGTCACCCGCACGACATCGCCGTCTGCGAGGCGCGCGCCTTCCTGGCCATCGACCGTGAGCTGGAGGCCGCCACCGCGCGGGTGGGGTCGGATTTCGATCTCGCGATCCGCCGGCAGCACGAGGGGGCGCTGCGCGAGGGAGTGGGGGGAGATCGGCGAGAGCACGATGGCGTCGACGCCCGGGTCGACGATCGGCCCGCCGGCCGAGAGCGAGTAGGCGGTCGAACCCGTCGGCGTGGCCGCGATCAAGCCATCCGCGTGATAGGTGGTGATCTCGCGGCCCTCGACGGCCGTCTCGAGGTCGATCATGCGCGCGAGGGCCTGGGAGGTGATGACCGCGTCGTTGAGCGCGAGCCAGCGACCGACCTCCGCCCCGGCGCGCTCGACGCCGACCGAGAGACGCATGCGGACCTCGATCCGCGCTTCGCCCGCGAGGACGCGCTCGAGAGCCGCGTAGAGTTCATCGTGGGTGACCTCGGTGAGGAAGCCCAACGTGCCGAGATTCACGCCCAGGATCGGGACGGCGCCCTCGCCGCTTGCGCGGGCCACCGAGAGCAGCGTGCCGTCGCCGCCGAGGACGACGATCAGATCGACCTCTGCCGTGAGGGTCTCGCGCGACACGCCCGGCGCGCCGACCCGGGCCCCGGCATCCTCGTCGAGCACCACGGCGAGGCCACGCGCCTCGAGCCACTTGTGGAGGCCGCGGACCGTGCCGCCTGCCTCGGGGTGGCTTTCCTTGACGCACAGACCCACGGAACGGATGACCATGTCGTCTCCAGCTCGGGCCCCGGCGCGGGAACGCGGCACCTCGACCGAAGAACATACCCGACCCCCGCCTCGGCCAGCCGCAGGGAGGCCGGGTGAAGTAGGCTCTGCCGCATGCCAGGCGATACCGGCGATCTGTTCGCCCCGCGCGCAGACCCCGAGGCCCAGCGGCGCCTCACGCCGCTCGCCGAGCGCATGCGGCCCCGCGAACTCGGGGAAGTTGCGGGCCAGGCCCACCTGCTTGCGCCCGGCGCCCCGCTCCGTGTCCTGCTCGACGCCGGCGAGCTGCCTTCCCTCATCCTCTGGGGCCCGCCCGGCTGCGGGAAGACGACCCTCGCGCGCCTGCTGGCCGACGCCGCACGCGCGCGCTTCCACGCGTTGTCGGCGGTGATGGCCGGCGTGAAGGAGGTCCGCGAAGCCGTGGCCTCGGCCTCTCTCGATCGGGCCCAGGGCCGGCGCACAGTGCTCTTCATCGACGAGATCCACCGTTTCAACCGTGCGCAGCAGGACGCCCTGCTCCCTCACGCGGAACAGGGGACGGTGACCCTGATCGGCGCCACCACCGAGAACCCCTCGTTCGAGGTGAATGCGCCGCTGCTCTCGCGCTGTCGCGTCCTCACGCTCCACCCCCTCGCCGAGGAAGACCTCACGGCGCTGCTCGACCGAGCCCTCGCAGATGAGGATCGCGGGCTCGGCCGAAGTGGCGTTGCGGTGGAGGCCGAGGCCTTGCGTGCCGTGGCGGGCGCTTGCGACGGCGATGCACGCCGGGCCTTGGGCGTCCTGGAAGACGCCGTGGCACTCCACTCGTCACGCGGCGTCGAGGGCGCCGTCGGGCCCGAGGCCATCCGAGAGGCCGCAGGCCGCCGCATCCTCGTCCACGACCGCGACCGCGAGGCGCACTACAACGTGGTCTCCGCGCTGATCAAGAGCCTGCGCGCGAGTGACCCCGACGCAGCGCTCTACTGGATGACCCGCATGCTCGAAGCGGGTGAAGACCCCCTGTTCGTGGCGCGGCGGCTCGTCATCTTCGCGAGCGAGGACGTCGGCAACGCCGACCCGAGCGCGCTGGGCCTGGCGACCTCGGCCTATCTCGCCGTCGAGCGCATCCTACCTCGCGTGCGCGGCGAAGAGCAACGCCGCCTACGCCGCCCTCGGACGCGCGGCCGAGGCGGTGGAGCGCCACGGCACCCTCCCCGTCCCGATGCATCTGCGCAACGCACCGACGGGCTTGATGAAGGGCCTCGGCTACGGCCGCGGCTACCGCTATGCCCACGACGAAGCGGACGGCTTCGTCGCCGCCCCGAACCTGCCCGATGCCCTGGGCGAGCCCGAGTTCTATCGGCCGAAGGAGGTCGGTGCGGAGCGCGAGATCGGCGAGCGGCTCGCCGCCTGGCGCGAGCGGCGGCGGCGCGAACGAGAGGCCAGCGAGAACTAGGCCCGGCAGCCCATGGATGCCTAGATCCCGACGCCGCCGGTGATATCGCCGTCGACCGCGGTGCCGCCGGTGATGTCGCCGTCGACCGCGCGGCGCGAGGCTTCGACCCGGTTGCGGCCCTGGTTCTTGGCGCGGTAGAGCGCCTCGTCGGCCGCCGCGACCAGCTCTTCCGCGGTGGCGTGGGCGAGGTCGAACATCGCGACGCCGATGCTCACGGTGACGCCAACACTGCGGCCGTCCGGCGCGCGGAAGGTCGCGGCCTCCACGGCCTGACGCCAACGATCGGCGACCTGCACCGCCCCTTCCAGTTCGGTCTGCGGAAGGATCACCAGGATCTCCTCCCCGCCGTAGCGCCCGGAAACGTCCGGCGCGCGCAAGGTCTGACGCAACACCTCCGACACACCGCGCAGCACGGCGTCCCCGGCGGGGTGACCGTACTTGTCGTTGACGTGCTTGAAGTGATCGAGGTCGGCCATCATCACGGCCAGGGGCGTTTGGTAGCGGCGCGCGCGGATCCACTCGATGTTGAGTACTTCGGTGGCATAGCGGCGGGTGCGCAGGCCGGTCACCGGGTCGGTGGTCGACAGGCGGGCGAGCATCGTGTTCTTCTCGCGCAGCTCGTCCTGCAGCCGCTTCAACTTCAGGTGCAGCCGCAACCGCGCCACCAGCTCGGACGGATGGAAGGGCTTGCTGATCGTGTCGCAGGCGCCGCCATCGAGCAGTCGCACCTGTTGCTGGAGGTTCTGCGTCGCAGACAGGAACAGGAACGGGATGTCCGCGGAAACCCCCTTCTGGGATTTGATCCGGAGGAGCTTCTCGCCGTCGAGCCCCGGCATGTGCAAGTCGCAGAGCACCACGTCGACGGTTTCGGAGAGCAGCATCTTCAGGCCAGCGAGCCCGTCTTCGGCCTCGAGGATCGAATCGAAGAGCTGGCTCGGCTCGACGGCCGCACGGATTTCCGCGCGATGCGTCGGTGAGTCTTCGATGATCAACAGTCGGGCCATTCGGGCTCCTCGCGCCGTAACCCGCGTGAGGGTGCACGGCGACGCCCCGCTTCCGCGCAGGCGCTCCCACATGTCCTATCGGTCGTTTGAGACCACAGCGCGCGTCCAAAGTGAGCCAGACTCAGGCCCGAACTTGGGGGATGTGCGGGCTTGGCTAGGGGTTTCGCCCGATGGCTTCGACCAGGGCGCGGCGCGTGGCCGCGACGTCGAGCAGCGGCTCGCGCCGCAGCCGGGCGACTTCGTCCTCGGCGTAGGGCCGAGCGGCTTCGGCCTCGGCGGCGGGGCCGAAGCGGGCAACGATCCAGTTCAGGACCGCGGCGAGGTCGGCGTCCGACATCGGCGCCGACGCGCTCCCCGGGACGCGCACCAGGAACTCCCGGCCCCCGGGCACGGCAAGGAAGCGGGCCACCTGCCCGTTCAACGCGGGGACGGCGCCCGGCGACCCGGAACCGTCCGCCAGATGACAGCCCTGGCAGTGAAGCATGTAGAGAACCCGTGGCGACTCGGCGTGCGCCGCGCCTGCGGGCGCGGCGAGGCTCGCGAGGGCGAGTGCCAACGCCGCCGCGTCGCCGAGGCTCAACGATCGGGCTCGGTCGCCACGCCGAGGGAGGCTCAACGATCGGGCTCGGTGGCCACGCCGAGCACGATGGCCGTGGTCGAGTTGTAGACCACCCCGGCCCGACCCATGCACCAGTTGATGTCGTTCGACTTCGACGGGTAGTAGATCGGCTTGTCGTCCTCGTTGCGGTTGCAGAAGCACTTCCCGCACGGGCTCTTGCCGCAGCAGTCGTTGTAGGAGATGACGTAGTCCTTGCCGTCCTCGGGGTTGTGGCAGGTCCCGACCCAGGTGACGGCGGACATCTCCGTGCCCGGCGGGCACGAGCGGTGCGTGCCGCCGCAGCAGCTGGCGAGGAACCCGTCGATTCCGCAGTAGCGCCAGTACTCGCAGGAGTTCGGGTCACCGGCGGGAGACGTCGGGTCCGGCTCGCCGGGGGCGGGTTCGCGCGCGCCCGCGGCCTGGGCGCGCGCCACGGGCAGCAGCGGGACCGCTGCGCCACCGACGAGCGCCGCGCCGAGCCGGCCGAGAAAGCCCCGCCGCGAGGTCCGGCGGGCAAGCGAGCGCGAGACGTGTGTGACCCATCGATCCATGGAGATCCCCTCAACCGTTCCCGGCGCGGCGCGCCAGATAGTCCTGAACCGAAGCCACACCCTGGCGGCGCGCCTCGAACAGGCTCTCGAGATGCTCGCGCGAGTTCACCAGCCCGCGCGCCCGCACGACACCCTCGCCATCGATCAGGACGGCATGGGGAAGCTGTGCCACTTGGAACGCCAGGCCGAGCGGGCGCGACAGCACGTAGGGCTCGAGCCGGTGGCGCTCGACGAAGGCCTCGTGCTCTTCGCGCGGCCCATCGGAGGCGAGCAGGAGCCGAAGCGTCTCACCCGCCGCGGCCGAAAGCGAGCGGGCGACCGGCAACAGCTCCTTGCAGACGGGGCAGGTCGGCGACACGAACAGCAGCAACGTGTCGCGGTCGTCCACGCCCCCGACGCGAAGGCGTGAACCGTCCCAGGCATCCAGCTCCATGACCGGCGCGGCCTCACCCACCCGCGGCGTCTCGCCGCCGACGAGGGCGCCGACGGGCGCGACGCGGTCATGGAGCAGACCCACCTGGCGGACCAGCGCCACGACCACTGCCGAAAGGGCCAGCACCACGACCCAGAGCACTCCGTTCGAAACGACGAGGGCATCGTTCACGACGCGTGCCTCTCGGCAGCGAGTCCCGCCGCCCGAGCCGAGGCCATCAGGCCGTCGCTCGCGAGGTAAAGAAGCGCCAGCGTCACGACTGCGGCCACCACGGTGAAGGCGTCGAGCAGGCCGAGGTTTCGCCCGGCGACCGGAAGGCCAGCGGCGAGTGCGGCGACGACGAGCAACCCGTTGCGGACGAGCAGGCCTCCGTGAAGCGGCTGGTCGGCTGCCGGGCCGAGGCAGCCACAGGCCACGTGACGTCGCCCGCGAAAGAGGTTCAACCCGATCGCGCCGCCATAGAGCGTGAGAAGCCCGGCCGCAGCGATGCAAGCCGACGCCGCGGTCGCGGGAACGAGCAATGCCGCAGCGAGGCCCGCCTCGGCCACGGCGAGCGCGACGCCTGCCGGTCCGAGCGTGGCTGCCGGCAGCAACGCGTAGTCACGCAGGGTCGCCCGAAAGCCCGCCGGGTCGCGGACCTTGTGATGAACCGCTGCGACGAACAGCGCGGCCAGGGCCACTCGCAAGGTCGCGGCAACGGCCGGGTCGATGCTCAACGCGTCGCGCCTCCATACGGGGCTTGGATCCCGAGGTTCGTCATGTTCCCCGTGATGACGCGGCGCAGATACTGCCCGCTCCGCGCGTCGTAGATCGCGAGCGAACCCGAGAACTCGGAGCCGGTGACGAGCAGAGGCTCGTCGTCCTGGGTCACGGCGAGCGACGCGACGCCGAGAGGAGTCATCGACAAGGCCCAGTCGTACAGCCGCGAGAAGGGCCAGAGCCAACCCTGCCCGAACTCCATGGAGACCCCGAGATAGGTGAGCCCAGGGTTCCGCAGCTCGATCGTGTCGACCCGCTCGCGGCGCTCGAGGTCATACACCCAGGCCTCGCGACCGGGATCCTTGTGCGAATGGGGCCCGCCTTGGTGCATCAACGCATAGAGACGCCCCGACGATCGGTGCACGGCCAAGGGCATCCGGCCCCCGATGCGCCACTCGGCCGCACGCTCGCCGTCGCTCACCAACGACCAGGGCTCGCTGAACGTCGGCACGGGGCCCGACACGTCCACCTCGTGGATGAGCCCTTCGAAGCTCGGGAAATACCACGTGGTGCCCCGGCGGACGCCCTTCTCCATGACCGGGTCGACCTGGGGGTCGAAGAAGCGCTCGCTGCGGATCTTGCGGATCGCGTTGCCTTCGTCGTCGAGCTCGACCCACAGCGCGGCGCCGTCGCCACAGAACATGAGGAAGCGCCGCGCGCCGGCGCCGTAGACGAGGCTGCAGCCGGGTGTTTCGATCTCGCCCGCAAAGCTCCGGCGTTCGAGGTCGACGATGCTGAGCGAGGTCGCGGGGGTCATGTTGAAGATCGCGAGGAAGCGATCGTCGTCCGACAGCGCGGCATTCCCCACCGGCAAGACGTTGATGGCTCGCTTGGCGGGGATGGGCACCTCACCCTCGGGCGTCAGGCTGCCGGGGCCGTAGGAGGTGACGACGTCGCTGCGCTGGCCTCGGCTGCCCCGCGAGTAGTGGGTCTCGGGGATCCAGATGCGACCGTCCGCCGTGAAGACCCCGGCCGTGATGCCCCAGCCGCCGTCGACCATGCCGCGCATGTCATCGGTGTCGAGGTCCACCAGGGCGATCCGCTCGTTCACGCCGTCGGACACCCAGACCGAGTGCGGGCCGGGCGCCGAAAGGGGCTCGACGCGACCGATGGGCTCGGCGGCAAGGTCTGCCCGGGCGGGCGCCGGCGCGAAGAGCACCGAGGCGCACACGACGATGGCCAGCAGTCCGATGATCCGCGCCCCGCACGTGTGTCTCATGGACTGAGCCAACCACAGCCCCCGGCGCCGTGTCAACGTGGCACCCCTACGTGCTGGCCCGAAGCCGCCGCGTGCTGGCCCAGAGCCGCCGCCACGTCACCGAAACCGCGTACGGTGTCGGCGATGATTTCCGACACCGGCCGCACGGCTTCGATGCGGCCCGCCACCTGCCCCGTCAGGGCTATGCCCTTCTCGAGTTTCCCCTCGAAGTAGACCTCCCGCACGCCGCCGCCGAGAGTCGCCATCGGGCTGCCCTCACCCGCTTCGAGCCGCTCGGTCGTCTCGGTTCGCAGGGCGCGCAAGGCGGGGCCCTTCTCCTGGCGCAAGAAGACCGTGCCCGTCTCGGGTGCCGCGACGATGGCATCCTTCCAGCCGACGTGGACGGGCGACTCGGCGGCCGCGACCATGCGCGTCCCCATCTGGACCCCCTCGGCACCCAGGGCAAAGGCCGCCGCCATGCTCGCGCCGTCGCAGATGCCGCCGGCGGCGATGATCGGAACGTCGAGCTTCTCGCGGATCAGGGGCACCAACACGAGGGTCGAAACCGGGCGCGGGTTCTTGAACCCGCCGCCCTCCCCGCCTTCGACGACGAGGCCATCCACCCCGGCATCGACGGCCTTCTGGGCTGCCCGGAGGGTCGGCACGACGTGGAAGACCGTGAGGCCCGCGTCCTTCAGCTGGCGCGTGTAGCGCGCCGGGTCCCCCGCGGAGGTCGTCACGAAGCGCACGCCCTGCTCGATCACGAAGTCGACGATGGCCGGGTCGCGCACGAACGCCTGGGCGATGTTCACACCGAAGGGTTTCTGCGTGAGTTCGCGCATCCGCACGATCTCGCCGCGGATGGCATCGAGCTCGCCCGAGGAGGTTTCGATGATGCCGAGCGCGCCCGCCTCGGACACGGCCGACGCGAGTTGCGATCGGGCAATCCAGCCCATGGGGGCTTGGACGATGGGGATCTCCACGCCCAGCATTCGGGTCACGCGGTTGTCGAATCGCACGTTTCGGCTCCTTCGCTTCAGGCTCTGGCCAAGGCCAGCACGTTGCGCGCCGCGTCGCCGCAGCGCCGGCCGATCTCTTCGGGCGGCAGGGCGCGGAGCGCTTCGGAGAAGACCTCCACCCCGACCGGCGCGCGCAAACCGCAATCATCGAGGATGCGGACCCACTCCACGACCGGCGCGTCGCCCTCGCCGGGCAAGCGGCGGGCGTTCATCGTCTCGGCCAGGAGCTCGGGGCCGGGCTCGGCCGGCGCGTCGTTGAGCTGAACGCTGCCGATCCGATTTCCCGGCAGCGCGCGAAGCTGAGCCTCGTCCGTCGCCCCGCGGAACGTGTGCCACACGTCGACCATCACCGTGCCGTTGTCGCGCCCGGCCCGCTCGACGATGTCCAAGGCCGTGGCGGCGTCGGGGATGCCGGACCACGGCAGGTACTCGAGGGTGATCAAGAGCCCATGCTCGGCAGCGCGGTCGCACACGCCGGCGAAGGCTTCCGCTGCACGGTCGCGATCGACGTGCGTGCCGAAGCCCTGGGCCGCGTTCAGTGAACGGGCGTCGAAGGCGTCGGCGAGGGCGAAGAAGGTGGCTTCGTCGGCGAAACCGTCCGGAGTCGGCTCGTCGGGCAGCCAGGTCAACAACGGGTCGAGATCCGCGACCACGAGCCCGGCGTCGGCGAGGTGGGCGCGCAGGTCGTCGTCGCGATGCCCCGCGGCCCGGGCGCGCTCGACGTGGTCGGGCCAGAGTGTGATGCCCGAGAAGCCGCCCGCCTGGGCCGCATCGCAGAGTGTCGTGAAGTCCGCCTCGAGCAGCGTGCCCGCGCAGAGGACGAGGTCGTCGGGGCCCAGCGGCATGCCGCGGAGAGTGCTTGATCGGGCTGTGTCGGACAAGCACAATCCCTCGAACGATCTACCCGAAACCCGTGTGTCCGAAGGGAATTTGATGTTCGTCGGCATCCACCACACCGCCCTCTCCACGCCCGACCTCGACCGCTTGCTTCGCTTCTACTGCGACCACTTCGGCTTCGAGGTCGAGTTCGACTTCCCCTGGGACGAGGCCAACGAAGCCTTCCAGAAAACCCACACCCTGCCCGAGACGGCGGGCCGCGTCGTCATGATCTCGAACGGCACGAGCCGCCTGGAAATCTTCGAGTACCGCACACCCAAGCCCCGGCCCGACATCCCCAACCGCGCCCACGCAGACCTCGGAATCGCCCACTTCTGCTTCCAGGTAACGGATCTAGAAAAGGAACATGAGCGCCTGAAAGCCGCGGGTATGGAGTTCGTTTCGGGGCCAGTGGAACAAACCCCCGACATCGTGAACTGCTACGGCCGAGACCCCGACGGCAACCTGATCGAACTGATCGAGTTCAAGTGACGTCGGAGCGGGGCGGGGGCTGGGCTAGGACTCTTCGCTATCGGCCAGGACGCCGTTTCCGCAGCAGGAGCCTTCGCGACCAAGCCTCCATGAGATAGGCTTGCCGCCGTTGCCGGCGAGTTGCCGCCGGCCCGGGAGTTGCGCGGGTGGCTGAGGACCAGAGCGAAGACCGAGGCCTTTCCCTCGGAGTGATCATCCCCGACCTCTCGTTCGACGGCGGCGCGGAGCGCCTTGCCCTCCAGTGCGTCCGACGCTGGCAGACACGGCATCGGATCACGCTCTACTCCCAGGCCTTCGACCCGGACGTGCTCGACAAGTTCGAGATTTCCGACGATGTGACCCAGACGGTCATTTCACGGCGCCTCACCTGGGCCAGCTCCGGTGAGCCGACCGAACGATTGGTGGACACCCTGGTCGCGCCGCGAATCTGGGCACGGGAGGTCGACGAGCACGACATCTACCTCGGACACCAGTGGCCCACCTACAGCCTCGATCTCGCGCCCTTCGTCTGGTACGCCCACGAGAACCACCGCCATTCCTACGACCTCCTCTACGAGCGCGACAGCGACCTCGTGGGCACCGAGATGGACGCGCTGTTCACGGGCCAGCACCCGGTGGAACCCGACGTGCGCAACGCGATTTTCCAGGATGCGATGCGCCAGCTCGACACCCACGTGCCGCCGCGCCGCACGGTGGCGAACAGCCGCTTCACGGCGAACCAGCTCGAGAGCTCGCTCGGCCTGAAGGACGTCGATGTCGTCTACCCCGGCGTAGAAGCCGACCGCTTCCTCGAACCCGACTTCGACGAACCCTACTTCCTCTCCGTCGGCAGCCTGCTGCCCCACAAGCGCCACCGCCTCTCCATCGAGGCGCTTTCACTCGTCCCGGACGCTCGCCTCGTCATCGTCGGCCGCGGCCGCGCGATGGGTCTGCTCTGGCGAATGGCGTCGATCCTCGGCGTCAGCGATCGCATCGACATCGTGGACGTCGTAGAGGACGACGAGCTGCTCGAACTCTACGCGGGTTGCCGCGCCGTGGTCTTCACGCCCGTCCACGAGCCCTTCGGCATGGTGGCCCTCGAAGCACTCGCGGCAGGAAAGCCGCTGATCGCAGTCGACGAGGGCGGCTTCACCGAGGTCGTCGACGCCTCGTGCGCGGTGCTGACCCCGGCCGAGCCTCCGGCGCTCGCCCGGGCGATGCAGGCATTCCTCGATCGACCCGAGGACGCGCAACGAATGGGTGCCACCGGCCGGAAGCTCGTGCGCACCGTGAGCTGGGAACGCACCGCCGACGAACTCGAAGCCATCTTGCTCGAGGTACACAATCAGGCCCGTGCCGAGGCCCGAAGCCAGCCCGCACCGGCCGCCGCCTCCGCGCGTCCCACGCCTCAGGTCGGCGTGCGCTTGATGCTCGACTACGGCGAGGGCGCCGGCGAAGGCCTCTGGCGAATGCCGGGTGCGCTCGACGACATGCCCCTGGCCGGCTTCTACGCCTCGCACCACGGGACCACCCTCCGCCGTCAGCTCGCCGAGATCGAACACTGCGGGTTCGACTTCACCGTCCTGTCCCTGTGGCTCGATGACCGACGGCTCTCGCCCTATGGCTCCGCCGCTCTGCGCCACGCCGTCGACCTCGCCCCCCAGCTCGGCGGCGCCGCCCGCTTCGCCGTCGAGCTCGTGTTGCGAAAACCGCCGCCGCGGCTGCTCGAGTCGGCGCTCGCCTGGGTCGCGGAGCTTCTCTTGCAGGGGGAGGCATTCCAGGTCGACGGCAAGCCGCTCGTCCTCGTCCGCAACCCGACGCAGTTCGACGCGACCGACCATCCCGAGCTCACGGTGCTGCGCTACCCGGAACCGGAGGAGACGGGCCGCCTTCGCTCGATCGCCGCCGGATCGGGCGCAGCACTCCCCGCCGCCCTGCGAGACGCCGCAGCCGGCCCCACCCCCGACGGGCTGATCGTTTCGAGCTGGAACGAGTACTCCAAGGGCGAGGCCCTCGAACCGACCGTCGGCGACCGGGGAGACCGAGCCGAGGCGGCCCGCGCAGCCATCGCCGGCTTCATCGCGGAACGGGACGGCCGCTAGCGAAATGGCCGGCGGCGCCTCCCCGCAAAAGGCCATCCTCTACGCGCTCGCGGCCAACTCCGGCATCGCGGTCGCCAAGACGGCTGCCGCCATGGCCACCGGATCGACCAGCATGGTGGCGGAAGCCATCCACTCCTATGCCGACTCCGGCAACCAGCTGCTGCTCCTGCTCGGCCTGCATCGCTCGAAGCGCCCGCCGGATCGGGAGCACCCGCTCGGCTACGGAAAGGTCACCTACTTCTGGAGCTTCGTCGTCGCGCTGTTGCTCTTCAGTATCGGGGGCCTGTTCTCCCTCTACGAAGGCTGGCACAAGCTCCACGGCGCCGAGCCGATCCAGAGCCTGTGGATCGCCGTCCTGGTCCTCCTGTTCTCGATGGCTCTCGAAGTCGTGAGCCTGCGTGGCTGCCTCGCCGAGGTCGCGCGGGAACGCGGCGGGCGGAGTTTGTGGCGGTGGGTGAACGAATCGCGCAGCGCCGAACTCGTGGTGGTCTTCGGCGAAGACCTGGCGGCGCTGTTGGGCCTCTCGGCCGCGCTCGTCTTCGTCGTCCTCGCGGCGCTGACGGGCAATCCGGTTTGGGACGCCGCGGGCTCCATGGTGATCGGCGGCCTGCTCGTCATGATCGCCTTGTTCGTCGCCGTGCGGATCAAGGCCCTGCTGATCGGGCGCTCGGCGGACCCGGGGATCGTCGCGGCCATCGAACGCGAAATCCAGGCCGACCCGGCGATCCTCGAACTGCTGAACGCCCTGACCGTCCAGGTCGGCCCGCAGCTGATGCTGGCAGCCAAGCTGCGAATGAGCCCGGACCTCTCCATCGACGAAGCCTGCGAGGCCATCAACAACCTCGAGATGCACCTCAAGCAATCCATTCCCGAGATCGGATGGTGCTTCATGGAGCCCGACCTCCGGGACTAGGGCGTCGTCGGCTGCCCTCGGGTGGTATCCTCGCGCCCCGATGGGGGACGCACGCGGCAGCACGCGCACGTTGGCCGGGGTCGCCGCGGCCTTGGTCGTGCTCACCTTCGTGGCCTACCAGCCCGCGCTGCAGGCCGGGTTCCTCACGTACGACGACCCGAAGTACGTCACGGAAAACCCGGTGGTCCAGCTCGGGCTGACGCGCGAGAGCGTCACCTGGGCCTTCGCGGGCATCCACGATGCGAACTGGATCCCACTCGTCTGGGTCTCGCTGATGGCGGACTACGCGTTGTTCGGCCTCGAGCCGGGCGGCTACCACGCCACGAACCTGCTGCTTCACATGCTCTCGACCCTGTTGCTGTTGCTGGCCCTGCGGCGGATGACGGGCGAGCTATGGCGGCCCGCCTTCGTCGCCGGGGTCTTCGCCTTGCACCCGTTGCACGTGCAGTCGGTCGCGTGGGTTGCGGAACGCAAGGATGCGTTGTCGGCCGTGTTCTGGATGGCGACGCTGCTGGCCTGGGCGCGCTACCGCGAGCGGCCGGGTCTCGGCCGCTACGCCGCCGTGTTCGTTGCGCTCTCGCTCAGCCTGCTCGCCAAGGCCACGGCCGTCACCCTCCCCTTCGTGCTTCTCCTGCTCGACCACTGGCCCGGCGCGCGCTTCCGCGACCCGACGACGCGCTCCGCCGAGTTCCGCCGCGCGGTTCTCGAGAAGGTCCCCCTGTTCATCCCGGTGGCGGCCGCATGCCTGGCAACCCTGCTGGCCCAGAGCCAGGGCGGCGCCGTGACGGAGCACTTCCCCCTTGCGACTCGCGTGGGTCACGCCTTCGTCGCTTGGGGCTTCTATCTGGAGAAGACGCTGTGGCCGGCGAGCCTCTCGTTCTTCCACCGCCACCCGGAGCTGGCCTTCACCGACCCGCGTGTGCTCGGCTCCGCGGCACTGGTCGGCGCTGCGACGGTGGGGCTCGCCTTCGCGGCGTTCCGGCGACGCGCCGCCGCTCCGTCGCTCGTTGGCTGGTTGTGGTTCATCGGGACCCTCGTCCCCATGATCGGCTTCGTCCAGGTGGGCGCTCAGGGCATGGCCGACCGCTACATGTATCTGCCGCTGGTGGGGCTCGCGATCCTCGTCGCTTGGTGGCCGGGCCTGCACGGGGGACGCGCTCGGGCCGCCGGCATCGTTGCGACCGCCGCGCTGCTGGCTCTCACCGCCGCCACACGCGTCGAAGCCGGGCACTGGCACGACAGCGAGCGGCTCTTCCGCCGCGCCATCGAGGTGGACGCCGACAACTTCATCGCACACTACGAGCTGGCGCGCCTGCTGAACTCGATCGACCGGCCGGCGGAAGCTGAACGACACGCCGCAGAAGCCGTCCGCTTGATCCCGACCTGGTCCGACGCCTACCTGAACCTCGGCGCCGCGCTCGAGGCCCAGGGTCGCCACGCCGAGGCCGAGAAGGCCCTTCGCCGCGCCCTCTCGCGCAATGCGGGGTCGCTTGCCGGACGGCACCTGCTGGTTCAGTCCTTGATCGGTCAGGAGCGCTTCGTCCCCGCGCGCAACGAACTCGGGAAGCTGCTTCGCGAACAACCGGGCGACCTGGGTGCACGCATGATGCTCGCCGATCTCGACGCCCTGGAAGGCGACCCCGAGGCCGCCTGGCAGGGCTACGCCACGGTGTGTCAGCTTGTGGGGGCCACGCCCGACGGGGTCGAGGCCGCTCGGCGACTCATCGCGCTGGTCGCGGGCTGGCCCGAGGCGTCGGAGAACGCGCGCAACGTCGCCCGACAGGTCGAGCCCTGGGTGCGCGGCGCGGAAGGGAGCCAGCCGTGAGCCGAAACAACATGCGCCGCTGGGCCGTCCCGGGCGCCGGCGTCGCGTCGATCATTCTTCCGATCCTGATCAGCGGATGATTCGAGATCGAGGGCCCCGACGGCTGCATTGGCCTTCTGACTCAGGCCGCCTGGGCACGCAGGCTGCGTAGGGCTTCCGAGAGTTCGCTCACCGGCAGGCCGATTTGATCGCACAGGGTGCCGAGATCAAACTGGAAATGCTCGCGTGCGATCAGGCCGTCGCGAAACTCGAAGACGCTGACTGCGTCGAGTTCTGCGCTGCGCCCGGTCGGGGCGTGGCCGAGCAGTTCGCCTCCGAAAGTGAGCACGATCCGCCCCCACCACGCCGCGCCGTCTGCCCCGGAGGCGATGCCCGTGCCGAGGGCACGATAGTCCGGGAAGACGGAGAAAAAGAATCCGAGAGCCCCCGCGGTGTCATCGCGATCGCGGGTCTCGATTCCGAACGGGGCCGTGTCGATGGTGAAGCACGGATGGCAGACCGCGAGGACGGCATCGATGTCCTGGTGGCTCTTGGCCACGCCGTAGAAGCGGACGAGGGTGCGCTGGAACGCATCGCGAAGCGTCGGAAGCCGTTCCCCCGCCGGTGCCAGCGGCGGGCTCCCGGCGGGCCGTAGCGCCGCATCGTTCTCCGAGAGGAAGTCGCGAGCTCTGATGTCGGTGCCGCCGAGCATGCGCTCGTCGATGCGGACGATCTGGCCGGCATCGTCGTAGACGGTCGTGTGCTCGCCCTCGATGAAGACGTCGGGCAACCCGGCCCGGCAAAGACGCAGCCCGAAACGCATCCAGACGCCGTCGTCTCGCAGCTCGGGACCTTCGAGGACCTCCGGGATGCGGGTGTCGAACCGTCGGTCGATCTCGTGGACGCTCGCACGCAAACCGGCGACCACTGCGTCGCGGCCCGCCGCCGCGCCGACGAACGGGGCGACGCCCTCCACATCGTGGCGGGCGCCGGGGGCAAAGAACGGCTCGATCAGCGAGAAGTCGTCACTCGCTTGGGCGAATTCGAAGGCGCGGGCGTACTCGATGAAACGCGTGAGATCGGACATGGATCCTCCGGGTCGATCGGGTTCCTCGGGCCGCCGGTGCGGCCAGCTTGAGCTTCGGCGCAAGAGGGCTCCACGGCTAGATCCGTTTATGGCATTCTGATGGGGCCATTTTGGCAGGGAGGCCTCATGTGGCTCCAACTGGACGAGGAGGGGCCCCTTCACCAGCAGGCCTATCGGGCCTTACGAGGGGCCATTCTGGATGGCCGCCTGAGGCCCGGTGCCCGCCTGCCAGCGACACGTAGCCTCGCGGGCGAGCTCGGCGTCTCGCGCAACACGTTGCTGCAAGCCTACGAGCAGCTCGCGGACGAGGGCTATGTCACCGCGCGGACCGGGGCGGGGACCTTCGTCGCGGAGAGTCTCCCGGACGATAGGCTGGGAGACGCCGCCGAGCCGGGCGTCGCGAGCGCGAGCGACGCCACGCCCCTCCCCCTGTCGAAAGCGGCGCGACGGATCCTCTCCGCTGCGCCGCGCGCCGGCATCAGCTGGGCCATCCCACGCAAGCACCTCGCCTACGACTTCCGCTACGGCGAGCCCGCCTACGGCGACCTCCCCCTCGAGACCTGGTGTCGCATCCTCGGCCGCCACGCGCGGCGGGCGAGCGTGGCCCGCCTCTCCTACGGCGACCCCGCCGGTGCACCCGAGTTGCGCCACGCACTCGCCGACTATCTGCGCCGTGCCCGCGGCGTCGTCTGCACGCCGGAACAGATCCTCGTGACCCACGGCTCGCAGCAGGCGATAGATCTCATCGGGCGCGTGCTCGTCGACCCCGGCGACCGTGTCGCCCTGGAGGAACCCCACTACACGGGCTTCTCCTTGGCTCTCGACGCGTTCGGCGCCGAGCTCGTGCCGGTTCGCGTGGATGAGAACGGGCTCGATACCACCGAACTGGAAGCCCACGCGGACCTGCGCGGCGCCTGCGTCACGCCGTCCCACCAGTTCCCGACGGGCGCAGTCCTCTCGCTCGAGCGACGTCTGGCACTCCTCGGCTGGGCCGAACGCGAGACCGCCTTCGTCCTCGAAGACGACTACGACGGCGAATACCGCTACGAAGGCCGCCCGGTGCCGAGCCTGCAGGGCCTCGATCGCGCCGGGCGAGTGCTCTACCTCGGGACGGCCTCGAAGACGCTCTTCCCTTCCCTGCGGATCGGCTGGCTGGTGGTCCCCGAGCCCCTCGTGCGCGCCTTCACACTGGCAAAGGCCTACGCCGACACCGGGAGCTCAGGGCTCGAGCAGCGCGTGCTGGCGGAGTTCATCGAGGAGGGCCACCTCGAGCGCTACGTCCGCCGCGCCCGTGTGCGCAACGGCCAGCGTCGCGAAGCGCTCGAGGCCGCGGTGGCGCGGCACCTCGCCGGCGCCGCCGAGCTCGAAGGTACGCGGGCCGGCTTGCATGGGCTCCTCTGGGTTCCGGACCTCGCACTGCAACGAGAGGCCGAACTGCGGCGGGCGTGCGAAGCCCGAGACGTCGGGATCTACCCCGTGCGGCCCTTCTTCACCCGGCCACCACAACGTTCGGGCTACGTGTTGGGCTACGCCGCGCTCTCCGAGGAGGCGATCGAGGAAGGCGTGCGTCGCATCGGCGACGCACTCGAAGCCATCACCCGCTAGTCGCGGCCGGCGGCGTCGCGGTCGCGACGGGCTTGCTCGAGCGAAGCGGCCGGGCTCGCGCCGCCCACGCGCGTCATCGACCCGGCGAAGCCCCCGACGGTTTCGTCCTCGATGGGATGACACTCGGTGAGGACGCGCAGCGAAGGCCCCACCTCCGGCTGCAGGCGGTGCTCCATGCGAAACACGCTGCCCTCTTCCACGGAGCAATCCCAAGCGTCCTCGACCCGGCGGCGATCGTCGCCATGCACGTAACGAAGCCAGCTCTCTTCGCGAGCCCGGCCCGGCGTGACGCCGGTGAGTTCGCAGAAGCTCGCATTGACGGCCGCACATCGGCCCCGGTCGTCGGTATGGAAGATCCCGACCGCCGCGTGCTCGGTGAGGATGCGGTGAACGTCGCGGCGCGAGGCCACGTCCATGTGCTCGATCCGAGTGACGTCGTGCAGGATGCCGCGCACCTCGCTGGCCCCCTCCGGGCCGTCTCGCAGCGCGAGGTTCGCGAGTACGACGAGTTCGCTGCCGTCCTGGCGTCGCAAGTGGATCAGCTGATTGCGCAGGCGCCGTCGCCCCGCCGCGAGGACCGGACGCACGTTCTCCACCGTCTCGGGGTCGACGAAATCGAACAGCGAACGCCCGATCAGCTCGCGACGCGGGCGGCCCAGGGTCTCGGAGAAGCGCCGATTGCAGCGCAGGATCTCGCAGGAGCGCGGCGCGAGCACGATCAACATATCGGGCGCCTTCTCGAAGAAGTCGAACAGCCAGGCTTCCTTTCGCCGGAGCAGGTCGCTCTCACGCCGCTCTTGTGCCACGGCGTCTACGAGTTCGCGCTGCCCATCCTCGGCCCGCTCGATGCGCAGCTCGCGACGCGCGATCCAGGCCCACATCGCGCTCAACTGAAACAACATGGCGACGGGTCCGACGATCATCCAACCCGAAAGCGGCTCGGGAATCACCGTGAACCCAGGCGTGAGCCCGCCGGCCACTTCCAGAATCGCGACGCCGAACAGCGCGAACACCAGACCGACCCGCAGGCCGGCTTCGTCATCCAGGAGTTCGGCTCGCCATACGACGGCGATGGCAGCGAGGACCGCCGCCGGCTCATAGATCAGGGAGAAGGCGTTCCCGGCAGCCGGGCCGGCAAGGCCGAACACTGCGCCGCGCAGCAAGCCCAGCCCACCGGCGGCGGGCAGGATCCAGAGTGGCGCAGGCCTTCCGGCGAACGCGAGCGCGCCCACCCAGGTCAGCGCGGGGAAGAGTGCCGCGAAAAAGAATGCCGCCGATGCCTCGAGCGGGCCGCGCATCGGGTCGAGGACGAACCCGCTGAGAAAGACGAACACCCACGAAAGCGACCACGCTCCGCCGGGATGCAATCCCACCCGTTGAAGGTTCGCCTGAATGCGACGCCCAGGGCCTTCGGCGACCCAGCCAGCCGGAATCCGATCCACGGAAACCTCCCCGAAGCAAGCCATTGTATCGAAGACCGACGGAACGATGCGGCAGGGACTCGGGGTCCGTAACCGTATGGTGTCAGATTCAGGGGCGCGCGTGCAAACGAGAGAGCGCGCCGGGCGTCGCAGCGCACAAGCCGCGTTCCGTCACGAAGCCGGTGACGAGGCGCGCAGGGGTGACGTCAAAGGCAGGGTTCGCGGCCGGGCTCGCTTCGGGTGTGATGCGGACATCGACCACTCGACCGGATGTGTCGCAGCCCGAAATCCACGTCACTTCCGTCGGATCGCGCTCTTCGATGGGGATCTCGGCCACACCGTCGCGCAGGCTCCAATCGATGCTCGTCTCGGGCAATGCGACCCAGAACGGCACACCGTTGTCCAGTGCTGCCAGAGCCTTCAGGTAGGTCCCGACCTTGTTGCACACGTCGCCGTCCGCAGTGGTGCGGTCGGTCCCCGTCAAGACGAGCTGCACGCGACCCCTCTGAGCGAGATGGCCGGCCGCCCCGTCGACCACCACGGTGTGGGGCACGCCGTGCTGGCCGAGCTCCCAGGCGGTGAGGCTCGCGCCTTGGTTGCGCGGGCGCGTCTCGTCGACCCAGACGTGCACCGGGATCCCGCGATCGTGGGCGAGATAGATGGGTGCGAGCGCCGTGCCCCAGTCGACGGTCGCGAGCCAACCCGCGTTGCAGTGGGTGAGCACGTTCACCGGGTCACTCGCGTCGCGCCCCTCGCAAAGCTGCTCGATCAGCTTCACTCCGTGCTCGCCGATCGAGCGGCAGGACGCGGCGCTCGCGTCCGCGAGCTCCTCGGCTCGCTGCCAGGCGCATTCGGCACGATCAGCCGGCGACACCGGCCCCAGGGCCTCGCGCATCGCTTCGAGGAAGTTCGCAAGATCCACCGCGGTGGGCCGCGTTGCGAGCAGGCTCCGACACGCCGCGTCGAGGGCTGCGTCGGAGGGGTCGTCGGCCATTTCGAGACACAGACCGTAGGCCGCCGAGGCACCGATCAAGGGTGCGCCGCGCACCTGCATGTTGCGAATGGCCCGCTCGATCTCTTCGCGCCGGGTGAACCGGACGATCTCGAACGCGTGGGGGAGCCGCGTCTGGTCGATCGCATGGACCGAGCGGCGATCGTCGCCGGGCCAGACGCTCCGGTAGTGGACGCCGCCGACCTTCATGCGTCGAGAACACGGCCCGCAACGGCATCGAGCCGCGCGACGCACTCCGGGTCGCGCGAGGCGGGCTGGGTGATCAGTGCCCCTTCGAGGGCGCGGTCACAGCCGTGGGGGCAACGCTCCGGATGCTCGGCCAGCTGCGGCGTCACGCGTTCGACGAGCGCGTTGGCCGCCGCCGCATTCTCCGTCAGGACGCGGACGATCGCCTCCACCGATACGGCATCGTGATCTTCGCGCCAGCAGTCGTAGTCCGTGACCATGGCCACGGTCGCGTAACAGAGCTCGGCCTCCCGGGCGAGGCGCGCTTCGGGGAGGTTCGTCATCCCGATCACGGAGCAGCCCCAGCTGCGAAAGAGTTCGGACTCGGCCCGCGTCGAAAACTGCGGCCCTTCCATGGCGAGATAGGTGCCGCCGCGCTGCACGGGCAAGCCTTCGGCACCCGCCTCGCTTTCCAGCGCGTCGCCGAGGCGGGCGCAGACGGGGTCGGCTAGCACCACGTGGGCTACGCAACCCGGCCCGAAGAAGCTCCGCGCGCGGCCCACGGTGCGGTCGATGAACTGGTCCACCAGCACAAAGCTTCCGGGCGGGAGATCCTCGCGCAATGAACCGCATGCGCTGAGCGAGATCAGATCGGTGACGCCGGCGCGCTTCAGCGCGTCGATGTTGGCGCGGTAGTTGATGTCGGAGGGCGGCAAGACGTGGCCCGGGCCGTGGCGCGGCAGGAACACGAACTCGACGCCGCCGACTTCTCCCCGCAACAACTCCGCCGAGGGTTCACCGAAGGGGGAGACCACACGCTCCGCCTTCGCGTTCGCCAACGCTCCGAGCTCGTAGAGGCCACTGCCCCCGATCACGCCGACCACCGCCGGCCTGGACTCCGCCATCGATCCTCCGCCCTTCGCCGCGTGGAATCCTAGCGCGCTGCCACTTCGTCGAGATACGCGAGCACGGGTTCGCGCAGATCCGGGATCGACTTGTAGCGCGCCAGCTCCTCGGGGAGCGTGCGGAGATCCTCGGCCAACAGACCTGCCCGTGCCGGCTCGGCCGCCAAGCCTCCCAACCGATCTCGGTGGATTCGAATCGTGAACAGGATCGCGCCCGTTTCGGGAAAGCGGCGCAGCGTCTGCCGCTCCACGCGCAGCCACACCCGCTCGGCCACGTCGGCCCGGGTCACGGGCTCGCGGCTGCGATTGCCGTGCAGGGGCTGGAAGAGATCCGGCGAATCCACCAGGGACCAATTGGCCCGCGCCGCGATGCGGCCCGGCCGGAACCCATCGAAGAAGCGGTCCGTGGGGTCCGCCAGACCCTCGCGATAGCCCGGCACCGGGTCGTGAATCTCACGGAGCGACTGGCCCACCTTCGAGGGGAGGTCCCAGCGCGTCGGGAAGCAGACGCTTGCCGCGGTAAGGCGCCAGACCTCGGCGTCGCGCTCCATCAGACACAGATCTTCCTGCACCAGACGGCTCGCGAGTTCGAGCGGCGGGAGCGGGCCAGCGAGGTCGAGCCGTTCGTCGAGCGCCGGGATCTCGACCTGCCTCCCTTCCCGAAGCAAGGCGCCGGGGTGGTGGGCAAGCAACGCGCCGACGATGGCGCCGCGGATTTCCTCCTGGGCGGGCCGCGAGCCCGGCAGTTCTGCGAAGACCTGGCCCCGCTGCGCCTGCAGCAACCGACGTTTCTCACGCAGGTCGGCCCCGCGGTCTGCGTCGACCTGAAGCCAACCCGATTCGTCGGAGAGCAGGCTCAGCCCGAGCACCATCCGGTGAGGTGCGTGCAACGGAGCGTGCTGGATCGCGCCGCCTTGAGCGGCGGGCCGGTCGGACATGACGTTCAGGGTAGCAAGGGGCCTAGCGCGAGCGGGGTGCCAGGCTCGCCGGGACCGGGCCCGAAGCGAGCGCCCGCCGGGCGGACAGGCGACGCATGCACCCCTCGCGGCTCTCGGCGTAGAAGGGCTTCGATCCGAGTCGTTGGGCGCGATCGTACAGGCCCAGCGCCTCCTCGTAGTCGCCTAGCGCATCGAGCAGTACGGCCAGGTTGTACGCCGCACTCGCGTTGCCCCGGTTCTGCTGGAAGTACCGCGTGGCGTCGCGGGTGGCACCGGTGATGTTGCCAGAGCGCGCGACTTCGAGCGTCGGCGCCTGGAGCGGATCCTCGTCATCGAGGGGCACGCTGCGTGTCACCCAGCGCGGCGTGATCGACTCGAGGAACTTCCCGATGGCATCGCGGGCTGCGCGCTCGAGCACGATGCTTCGACTCAGTCGGCTGACCTCGCCGGAGGCATGGCCCTCGAACTCGGCCTGGGCCACGTGCGCGCGACCCGTCTCGTCGAAGAGCGAGATCTCGAGCACCACACCACCGTGGCGGAACGGAACGACCTCGGTGTAGCTCCCACCGTCGTCGCTCTGCCGCTTCACGGCCTGAGCCTCACGGTGGCTACGCCACTCCAGGATGGCGATGCGCAGGCCCGCCTGGCCCTTCGGCATGGTCCGCCGGCCCCCGTCGAGGTCGGCGCGGGTTCCGATCACCGTGACGGTATGGCCCTCGCGCGTACGGTCCTGGACGGTGAAGTAGCCCGTTGCCCGCGCCTGGCGCGTGATCTGCTGGAACACGGCCTTCTGTGCGCTCGGACGACCGTCGCCGTCGAGCAGGACGAGGTGACGCGTCTTGCCGAGCTCCATCAGAGCGGGCTCGACCCCTTCGATGGTGACCTGCGTCTTCGTCAACGAGGCGCAGCCAAGCGACAGCGCGAGTACGACGCTCGCCAGAAGGAGAGAACGGGGATTCATGGCCGTGTCCTTTCGCGCCTAGGGGATCGGCGGGGCCGTGATGCTGAAGGGCGGCGGCTGCGTGCCCGAGCCTCCGTCCGGCAGCTCGAAGATCTGCAGGTCGTCCTCGTCGTTCGGGTCGTCGCTGGCCGGCGGCGGCGGGTCGAAGGAGACGGGCTCCGAGAAGTCGCCCTCCTTCGGCTGCTTCGTATCCGGCGCTTCGAAGGGCACGTCGGGGTTCGGGAACTCCCGGCTCGGCGGGCGGCCCATCTCGGCGAAGACGCAGTGGCCGGGCCGCGGCGAGGCGCCGCCCATGCTGTTGCTCACGCTGATCGCACCCGTGTGGAGGCACATCCGCCAACGGTCCCGGCCCGGGAGCGAGGCGTCGCGGGTTTCGAAGTCCGTGCCCTTCACGCCCACCACCGCAGTCGGCGTGTGGATCTCGAGCCGGGTCTCGCCCCCGAAGGCATCGCCAACGAGCGTGCGCAGCCGGCCGCGCGTGTGACGGACGATCGAGCGTTCCTTCGTCGCTGCGGCGCCGATGTGGAACGTCTGGATCTCGAGTTCCGTGTCTTCGTCGACGTGCAGCAGTGTGTCGTCCACCAGCACGATCTTGGCCGACGCGCCGAGGCCCGTCTTCACGCGATCCCCGACCTGGACGCCGCCGTCCCGCTGCGCGGCGTGCCAGCTGTAGGCGCCCACCGCGAGGGGCGTGGCCATCTCGACCTTGCCCTCGAGCGACGCGAAGAAACCAACCGGTTCCGCAGCCGACGCAGGGCCGGTGAAGCCGAGAATGCAGAGCAGCGTGATGAATCGACGCACGGAAGCCTCCTCCGGGCCCGGGGCATGCCGGGGCCTCACCTGGTATCGGTCGGTCCGGGGAAACGCCTGAGCTTCGGCTTGGCACACGAGAGCCCGGGAGGGGTCGCCGCCCGTCCAAGGCGGAGCCGATCGTCAGGCCGGCCCTCGAAGCGGAGCGTTGCGCGCGAAGCTGCACCTCGACGAAGCCCTCTCCGCCTCCGGGTCCGGTGCTATGGTGCTGCCGCCCCTGTGGTCGCGCCGTCTCCGGCACGGCGCCCCAGGACGCCCGGAGGCCCGATGCACCGCCCGTCCACGCGTTCTCTCTGGTTGGCTCCCGTCGTGCTGGTGAGTCTGCTCGCCGCGCCGGCTGCCCGCGCCGACGACCCGCTCCGCCAGGAACTCGTGGCACGCCACGCGGGGCCTGAGGTCGCGCAGAAACTCAAGGACGGCGGCTACGTCATCCTCATGCGCCACATGGCGACGATCCACGAGCCCGATCAGTGGTCGGGTGTCGACCTCGAAGACTGTTCCACCCAGCGTCTCCTGTCCGAAGTCGGGAAGCAGCAGGCCCGGGATCTCGGCACAGCGTTCCGCACGCTCGGGATCCCGGTCGGAGCCGTCCTGGCCAGCCCCTACTGTCGGACGCGAGAGACCGCCGAACTCGCCTTCGGGGCACCGCCGACCGTCGACCCCATTCTGTCGACCTGGGATCACCTGCCGGTGGACCAGAAGACCCGCAAGGCGACCGAGCTTCGCAAGATCCTCGACACGACGCCGGCCGCGGGGACCAACACCGTCCTCGTGACCCACACCGGCAACCTGCTTTGGAGTCTCGGGCTCGACTCGAAGCCGGAGGGCCTGGCGCACGTGTTCCAACCGACGGGCCTCCCGATCCTTCGCCCCACCTACATCGGACGCCTCGACCCCGACCAGTGGCGCGCCCTGGCCGGGCTGCGGCCAGCCGCCGAGGCCGCACCGGCCGCCGAATAGCGGGCCCACCCACCGAGAACCCCGACCGGCAAGGAGCGACCCGCTTGGCCCGACAGCCACGCCGCCCCTCACCCCCGGCCCTGCTCTACGCCGGCGTCGGCGCCCTCGGGCTCTAGCCCGCCGCCTCCAGCGACTCTGGAGTTCTAGCCCGCCGCCTCCAGCGAGAACAACCGCCCGCCTTCCTTGCGCAGCTTGCAGCCCGCGAGAAGCGCGTCGAGTTCGAGGAGCTCGGAGCCACGTGGGAACCCGGAGAGCAGCGCAGTGACGGCGTCCTCGCCCCCGGGCGCTGCACGAGAAGCCTGCAGCTCCGTCGCCACCCGCTGCAACATCCAAACCTGGTAGGGCACGACCATGCGCCGCCCCGCCACGCCGCCGACCGTGAAGTCGTGGCACAGCACGCCGTCCCCCTGCTGAAGCGCGTCGAAGCCCGGGGTCACCGTGAAGGACTTCCCCGGGATCTCGCCCCCTGGCGTGTGGGCATCGCTCGCGATGTGGGCGGTGAGGCGTTCCATGCTGCTCACCAGCACGGGCCACATCTCCTCGAAGAAGATCGCGAGGATGGGCAGCAGCGTGTCCGGAATCTCGTCGCCCGGGAGCCACGCACCGCCGTCGCTCGTGGCCGGCCGGCCCACGAGTCGGCCGCCCTCTCCCAGGCTGTAGAGCTGCTGCCCGTAGCTGCGCGCGTTCAGCGCGTTCGTCCCGTTCGTGCGCTCGACCCACTCGGCCACCAGCGGGAAGCGCGTGCAGAGGTCGAAGCTCGCCACCGGGTCGCGGAAGAGGTGGGCATAGAGGGGCGCCAGCAGCCCGAAGTCAGCGAGGGACGGCAGCCCGCCGAGCACGAAGTCGTGGGCCGAGAAGTGGGCTTCGAGGGCAGCGAGCAACCGATCGTTGCCCGCCTTCCAGGCCGGGCCGGTGTTCGCATCGACGCCGAGGTCGACCAGCCCTTGATAGACACCGCGCGGCTCGCTGCGTGCCGCCGCGATGTTGAAGGCCACCTCGAAGAAGGCGCGTCCCGCCTTGCGCCGTTCGAGGCCCGTCGCGTCCGGCGCGAAGATCACACCCCACTGCTGCTCATTGAACGCGGCGTGGCTCGGCTCGGCGTCGTCATAGCTGCCGAGCCAGCGCTCCCAGAAGGCGTAGACGAGCATCCACTCGTCGGCGAGCAGCTCGATCAGGTAGGACACGAGGCGCTGCCGCGGGCCCCCCGCCGCAGTGGGCGCTACGGGCGGATCGGGGTGAGCCGCTTCGACGACGTCGAGGATCTCACTCGTGTCCTGGATGATGCGTCCATCGGGGAGTTGCAACTGCGGCACCGCACCGGTCCCGGTGGCGGGCATGAGCAGGCCCATGATCAATTCCTGGGTCGCGAGTACATCCTCGTAGTCGAGCCCGCCGGCCTGCGCCTTGTAGCGAAGGTACGCACGCGCCTTTCCCGAGAAGTAGCTGTGCTCCCAGGAGAAGAGCCGGTAGCGCGCCGGCGCGTCCGCAGGCACTAGAGGATATCGATCAGTTCGACTTCGAAGGTCAGGCGAGCGAACCCGGGGATGTCGGGCGGGGAGCCCTTGGCGCCGTACCCGACCGCAGCAGGGCAGATGATCTGGGCTTTCTCGCCCACGTGCAGCCGCTGCAGCGCCACCTTCCAACAGGGGATCACCTTCTCGAGACTGAACTGGACCGGCCGACGCCGCTCGAAACTGCTGTCGAAGACATCGCCGTTGTCGAGCGTGCCGCGATAGTGCACGAGGACGCGATCCTTCTTTCCGGGGCTCTCGCCGTCGGTCTTGTTGTAGCGGCGGATCTGGATGCCGTCGGGCGCCGGCACGCGCGTGAAGCGACGCCGCACGGGCTCCATGTCGTCCGCGCGGGGCGCACTGGGAACGAGAAAGGACAGGACGAGGAGAACGAACGCGATCGAACGCAGGCGACTCAAGAGCGGCTCCTGGTTGAGTTCGTCGGGGAGAGTGCCGCAGCGTGGCGACGGCCGAAAGCGCCGCCGTCCATGGGGCCGCGGCGCCGTATCGCCGCCCCGAAACGCGGCTGGTAGGCTCAGGCTCCGCGCTCGCACGGGAGACCGCCATGTACAGCCACATCACCCTCGGCACCAACGACTTCGAGAAGGCCATCGCGTTCTACGACCCGATCATGGAGCTGCTCGGGCACCCCGTGATGTTCAAGGCCGAAGCCATCGTTGCTTTCGGCACGCCGACGGGACCGAAGCTCTTCGTCCTCCCGCCTTTCGACGAGAAGCCGGCCCAGCCGGGCAACGGCGTGCACGCGGCCTTCTTGGTGAAGAGTCGCGCGGTCGTCGACGCGTTCCATGCCATGGCCCTCGCCCACGGCGGCAGCGACGAGGGCGCGCCAGGCCTCCGGCCCCACTACCACCCGAACTACTACGGCGCATACGTCCGCGACCCGGACGGGAACAAGATCCAGGCCGTCTGTCACAGCAAGGACGGCTAGCTAGAGTCGGTGGGCGAAGAGCTCTCGCAGCAGGCCGCCGCCCAGGAAGAGCAGGATCACGGCGAGCGGCAGGCCCACGACGACGGAGGCGGCTTGGAGTGCGTCGAGGCCGCCGACCAGCAGGAGGGCTGCGGTCGTGGCCGCCAACGCCAGGCCCCAGAAGGTCTTCGCAGGCGTCGCTTCCTCTGCGCCGACCAGGTGACACAGCACGAGCGTCGCCGAGTCAAGGGACGTGATCAGCCACGTGAGCAGCAGGAACGCGGCCGTCGCCGTCAGGGCGCGGCTCACCGCCGGGCTGCCGAGGTTCGAGAGCATCGCCACGATCCCGAGGCTGTAGTCCTCGTCGACGGCCGCGCTCCACGCGCACGACCTGCCGAAGTCCGCCTAGAACTTCGGCGTGTGATCGACCTACACTTCTCGGTGTCTCTCGACATCCAGTTGCAAACGACTTGCCGGTGACGATTCTCGGCATTCGCTCTCGCTAGAATCGGGCCGTCATGAGGAACCGCAGCCACCCCCGTATGGCGGTCGTCCTCTGCCTCGCGGCGACCCTCGTCGCTCGCGCGGCAGAGTCTGAAGAAGACCGAACCTTGATCGAGATGGAGCCCGCTCGCGCGGCGCAGGAAGCGTTGGCGCCGATCATCGCCGGCCCTCCGGGCAGCGTCGTCATCGATCTCGAAACCCCCGAAGACGGCACCATCTTCGTCCACGAACCGATCGCCCACCTGTGGGGTCGTCTCGACACCCTGGGCCGGGTCGGGCGCGTGGACGCCATCGCCCTGATCGACACCTCGGAGTCGACCGCTCGCTACGCGGAACTCCGCAACCGTGTGCGCGATCGACATCGTGGACGCTTCGACCCCTGGAAGAAGCCGCCGTCGGTCCTCGACCACGAAGTCCGATCCGTCGAGACGCTGCTCCGCGAACTCGACCCGCGGGATACACGCGTCGGCGTCGTCACCTTCGCCGGTGGCCAGGACGACGCTGCCTATGACCGCGCCGCGAACACCCGGGTCGAGGTGCCGCTGACCGGCCGGCTCGAGGCGGTCGACGCAGGGCTGCAACGGGTCATCCAGCGCGGCGCCGCCGGGCGCACGGACATGGCCGCGGGGGTCGACCGCGCGGTGGCCGAACTCACGGGCGCCGGGGTTTCCCAGCCGGATGCCGCGGCCGCGAAGGTCATCGTCTTCTTCACGGATGGGACGCCCACCCTTCCCTATGCGGAGAGTTCGGAGAACGAGCGCGCGGTGTTCGACGCCGCCGACCGCGCCGCCGCCGCGGGGGTCCGCATCTTCTCCTTCGCGATCGGCCCCGAAGCCCTGAGGCGCCCGATCGCCGCGACCGAGATCGCCCGCCGAACCGACGGCGTCTACACGCCCGTCCGGCAGCCGAGCCAGCTCGCCGAGGCCGTGACCTCCACCGTGAAGTTCACCGGGGTCGGCGGGGAGCTGCTGGTTCGGAACGCGACGCTGCGTGCCAACGCCATCGACCTCCACGTTGCCGACGACGGCATCTTCGGTGGGATCGTCCCGCTCCAGCCGGGCAAGAACCGGATCTTCATCCGGGCCGTAGCGGGCAATCGCAACGCCGAGGTGATGCGCTCGGTCCACTACGCGCCGGGGAGCTTCACAGTCTATGAGGCTCCGCGGATCCAGATGCCGCCCGTGCCCTGGCCCTCGACGCGGCGTGAGCTCGAGCTCGGCCGATCCGGGCAGCAACGAAGCCTGGAACTCACGTTGAACGACCAACGCAAGGAACTCGAGATCGGTCTCGGGGATCTCCAGCGCAAGAAACTCGACGTCGGACTCGCCAGCGGCTCGCCCGGCCCCGCGGCGCCCAGCAGGGCGCGCTAGCCGCGCGCGCCCTCAGAGCATCTCGAACGAGAAGAGATCCACGACTCAGGGCATCTCGAACGAGAAGAGATCCACCACCTATCGAGGCGGAGGCATCACCAGCGGATCGGGATCGACGAGAAGCCCCGCACGTTCGTGTTGTGGACCCGGACGCAGGCGCCGCGGTCGACCTCGTACCCCGGGAGCCGGCGGTGCAACTCCTCGAACGTGACCCGGGTCTCGAGACGTGCCAGGGAAGCGCCAACACAGAAGTGTGACCCGTGGCCGAAGCTCAGGATCCGCTGGATCTTTCGCTCGATGTCGAAGACCTCGGCCCGCTCGAACTCGCGCGGGTCGTGATTCCCGGCGGCGATGATCAGCGCGACCTTCTTGCCGGCGGGCATCGTGCACCCGTGCATCTCGACGTCGCGCGTGAGCGTGCGACACATCAACTGCGTCGAGGTGTCGAAGCGGAGCGCCTCTTCCACGGCGCTCGGCATCAGGCTCTCGTCCGCCAACAGCTTCGCCCTCTGATCGGGGAAGCGACTCAGGTTGACGGCCATGTTCCCGATCAGCTTCGTGGTCGTCTCCGCGCCCGCCAGGGCGAGCAGGAAGAGGAAGCCCACGATCTCGCCATCGCTCAGCCGCTCGCCGTCGATCTCCGCGTCGAGCAGGCCGCTCACCAGATCGTCGCCCGGGTTCTCGCGACGGCGGCCGAGGTCGCGACGGAAGTAGTCATCGAGGGCCAGGAACGCCTTCACGCCGGCCTCGGGGACGTCCGATGAGCCGGGCTCGCGGTGGAGCATCTCTTCCGTCCAGGTGCGAATCTGGGTGTGATCCTCTTCGGGGACACCGACGAAGGCAGCGATCACCTCCATGGGTAGGAGCTGACCGAGGTCGGTGATGAGGTCCGCCTGGCCCACCTCGGCGAGGCGGTCGACGTGACACGTCACGATCTCGCGGACCTTCGGCTCGAGCCGAGCCACACGCCGCGGTGTCAGCGCACGTGCCACGAGCCCGCGGATCTTCGTCTGCCGCGGTGGGTCCATGGTGATGACCATGTCCGGGCTGATGGCCGCCGTGTCTTCGAGCGAGACGCCGCCCGCGGACGAGAAGGTCTGCCAGTCGGCGAAGGCTGCCCACACGTCCTCGAAACGCGAGAGCGCCCAGAAGTCCCGCTTCTCGTTGTAGTAGGCCGGCGCCTCTTCCCGCAGGCGGGTGTAGGTCGGGTAGGGATCCTCGTGGATCTCGTAGGAGAAGGGGTCGTATTCGAACGACGGGGGGCGCGGGCTCACGCCTCGACGCTAGCAGGAAGCCCTTCGGACGGGCATACGCGGAGGGTGTGCCACGTGTAGACGGGCATACGCGGAGGGTGTGCCGCGTGTAGAATGGCACGCCATGTCCCTCGACTTTCGCGACACCACCCTCCCCCTCGAAGACCGCGTCCGTGCCCTGCTCAGCGAGCTGACCGTGGCCGAGAAGCTCTCGCTCTGCGCGGGGCGGAACTTCTGGGAGACCAAGCCGGTGCCGCGCGTGGGCCTGGCCGCGTTCCGGGTGACCGACGGGCCGCGTGGCGTCGCCTTCCACTCGACGCGCAAGCGCGGGACGGCGTTCCCGTCCGGCATCGCCCTCGGCGCGAGCTTCGACCCGGACCTCGCACGCCGCTTCGGCCAGGCCCTCGGCCGCGAAACGCGCGCCGCCGGCTGCAGCATGGTCCTCGGCCCGGCGGTGAACCTGTGCCGCACGCCACTGAATGGCCGCACCTTCGAATACTTCACGGAAGATCCCCACCTGAACGCGCGCCTGGCCGTGGCCTGCGTCGAAGGCATCCAGGGCGAGGGCGTCGCGGCCTGCGTGAAGCACTACGCCGCGAACAACCAGGAGACCGACCGCATGCGCATCGATGCGCGGGTGAGCCAGCGCGCATTGCGCGAGCTCTACTTGCCCGCCTTCGAGGCCAGCGTGCGAGAGGCCGACGCCTGGTCGCTGATGGCGGCCTACAACGCCGTCAACGGGCCCGCCGCGTGCGAACACCGGGAGCTTCTCTCCGACGTCCTGCGCGACGAGTGGGGCTTCCGGGGGTTCGTCGTCTCGGACTGGTTCGCCGTGCGCCGCGCGACCAGCGGCGAGGCCTGCCTGAAGGCCGGCCTTGGCCTCGAGATGCCGGGGCGCGGCTCGCGCTATCGCGAGAAGAATCTGCGCGCCGAACTCGAAGCCGGCCGCTTCGAGGAAGCCGATCTCGACCGCGCACTCACGGGCCTCCTGCGCGTGATGTTCTTGACCGGCCACGTGGATGCCCCGGCAAAGCGGGTGCGCGGACGCATCGGGCGCCCCGAGCACGAGGACCTCGCGCGCGAAATGGCCGAGGCCGGCCTGACGCTCCTGCGCAACGAGGACGACCTGCTTCCGCTCGACTTCAGCTCCGTGCGGAAGGTCGCCGTAGTCGGCCCCAAAGCGGGCGCGCGAAACTGCCTGCCGCTCTGGGGTGGAAGCTCCGGCGTCTGGCCGCGCCGCGAGGTGACACCCCGCCGCGGGATCGAGGCTGCGCTGCGCGGCCGCGCCCAGATCGTCTCCGACCCGGCCGAAGCCGACGTCGCCATCGTCTGCGTCGGCCTGAGCCACCGACCCGGGCAGGATTCCGAGGTCGCCGATCGCAAGAGCCTCGAACTCCCGAGGAAACAAGCCGACCTGATCCGCAAGACCGCCGCGGCGAACCCGCGGACCGTCGTCGTCCTCATCGCGGGCGGCCCGATCGCCATGGACTGGCTGCCCTCGGCGCCGGTCGTCTTGATGGCCTGGTATCCCGGCATGGAAGGCGGCCACGCCATCGGCCGGGCAATCGCCGGGGACGTGAACCCGTCGGGCAAGCTCCCGGTCTCCTTCCCGCGACACCTGGCGGACTCGCCGGCCCACGCATCGCACCGCACCTACCCGGGCGATCGCCGGCAGGTCCACTACGACGAAGGCGTCTTCGTTGGCTACCGCCACTTCGACCGCGCGGGGACGGAGCCGCTCTTCCCCTTCGGCCACGGCCTTTCCTACACCGACTTCGAGTACTCGGGTCTGGAAGTCGAGACGCGCAGCTGGGAAGGCGAAGGCTCCCTCGGAGTCTCCTTCATCCTCACGAACACGGGTTCTCGGGACGGTGCCGAGGTGGCGCAGCTCTACCTGGGCGACCCCGAGAGCTCCGTGGAGCGTCCGCCGCGCGAGCTCGCGGTGTTCGCGAAACACGCGCTTCGCGCGGGCGAGAGCACCCGGGTCGACCTCCGCATCTCGCTGCGAGACCTCGCGTGGTTCGACGAAGAACGCATGGGCTGGCGCGCCGAGGCGGGGGCCTACACCGTGCACGTCGGCGCCTCCTCCCGCGACCTCCGGCTCGAGGGTGAGTTCGAGCTGCTCAAGGACGCCTTCGAACCCGTCGGGTGAACCCGGTGCCGGCTCGGCTACCGTCGCGCCCATGACGGACTTCAGCGATCGCTTTGGGCCTTGGGCGGTGGTGACGGGTGCGGCCCAGGGGGTCGGCCTCGGGTATGCCGAAGAGCTGCTCGCCCGCGGTCTCTCGGTCTTGCTGGTGGACCGCGACCCCAAGGTCGAGGCCGTGGCCGCCGGGCTCGACGGCCCGACGCGCGCCTTGGTGGCGGACCTCACCGACCCCGACTGGCTCGAACGCGTGGACGCCGCGGTGGCCGATGTCGAGGTCGGCCTCGCCGTCGCCAACGCAGGGGTCAGCTACGTCGGCCGCTTTCTCGACATGCCCGCCGCATCGCGCGACGCGATCCTCGCGGTGAACTGCACGGCCACCGCGCAGATGGCCGAGTGGGCGCTGCCCTCCATGGTGCAGCGCGGCCGGGGCGGCTTCGTCGTCACGAGTTCGGGCTCGGCCATCGTGGGAACGGCGGGTGTAGCCCTCTACAGCGCGTCGAAGGCCTTCGTCCTGAATCTCGCCGAAGCCATCGGTTGGGAGCTGCGCGAGACGGGCGTCGTGACCCAGGCCGTCGTCGCGCCGAGCATGGACACGCCGGCCTTCGGCGAGAGCGGTGTCGACCGCGAGCGCATGGTGACGCCGGCCGTCGACCCGCGCGACGTCGTCCGCCGCGCTCTCGACGCCCTCGGCGAAGAGACCTGCTGGTTCGCCGACCCCGGCCTCGAGTTCATGGCCAGCGTCGACCGCCG
>JAFDDA010000113.1 GCA_019311105.1 Deltaproteobacteria bacterium | reverse complement strand
CTAGAGGACGAGGCTGTCTACGATCTTGGAGAGCTGGCGGAGGTTTCGGACTTCCTCGGCCACGTCGGTGTAGGGCAGGTAGCGGTCCATCACCGAGTCGCCGAAGCCCCAGGCGCCGGGGCTCTCGGGGTTCAGCCAGACGACGTTCTTGGCCTTGTTGTGGATGTCGCGCACGCACCAGGCCTTGGGGTCGTTGTAGTTGTTCCGGGCGTCGCCCAGGATCAGGACCGTGGTCTTGTTGTCTACCGAGCTGAGAAAGTCACGGTAGAACGTGTGGAAGGCGAAGCCGAAGTTCGAGCGCGTATAGACATTGATCACGTCGCCGCCATCGAGGGCCGAATCGAGGGCCTCGTTGATCTCCTTGTCCTGGAAGATCTGGGTCACCTCGCCCAGCTCCGCCACGAACACGAAGGCGCGGATCTTGGTGAAGGCTTCCTGCAGGCTGTAGACGAACTGCAGCATGAAGCGGCTGACGTTCGCCACCGAGCTCGACACGTCGCACAGGATGACGAGCTTCGGGCGGTCCTTCTTCCGCTGCTTGAACACCACGTCGAAGGGCACGCCCCCGTGGCTCATGTTCTTGCGCAGCGTGTAGTGGAGGTCGAGCTTGCCCTTCTTGATGCGGCGGCGGCGGATCGACAGCACGTTCTTGATGCGCTGGGCGAGGCGCGTCACGACCTCGCGCATCTGCCGGATCTCTTCCTCGCTCAGGTTGTAGAAGCTCTTCTCCAGCAGGCTCTCCCGCCGGAACTTCTCCATGTAGTCGAGGTTCTGCTTCTGGAGCTCGCGCTCGGTGAAGTTGCGGACCGACTTGCGCAGCGCCTCCTGGATGCGGCCGAGGTGCTCGAGCAGGCCCTGCACTTCTTCCTCGCCCATGCCGGCGTCGCGCAGCTGCTGAGCCAACGCCTCGAGCTGCCCCATCGCCCCTTCGGCGTTCATCTGCTCCATGATGCGGCGCGTGAAGAAGCCGACCTGGAGCATGTTCTCGATGCGGTTCGCGCCGGCGCCCTCGGCCGCCTCGCGGATCATCTGCTCGAGCTGATCCAGGTCCATGGTCAGGAGCGCTTTGGCCAGATCCCCGAGGTCGATGTCCTCGGAGGCCATCTGGCTCATCATTTCCTGGAGCCGCTCCATGAGTTCGTCCATGTCCATGCCCTCGGGCAGGCCGCCTGCGGCCTGATCGAAGCTGGAGCGGAGCTCATCGTAGAAGCCGGACCAGTAGAGATCGAAGAGCTGGTCGTAGGTCGGGATGTCGTCGCTCTTCTTCACCATGGACGCGCGCAACGCATCCTTGAAGATTTCGCGTTGATCGAAGGGGAGCGCATCGAGTGCGTTGAAGGCATCGATGGCCTCGGCCACCGACACACGCACCCCGCTCTTCCGCAGCAGGTTCCCGAACTCGACGATCTTCTTCTGCATCCCGCCCCTCGAAGAACTCGGACTAGTGGAGGACGCCCTTCTTGGCCTTGTCCACGGGGGCTTCGACGGGCTTCTCGGCCGCCTCCTTCCCCTGCTGCTCCTCGGCCTTGCGCACGATCAGGCGGCCGAGTTCGCTCTCGGCCTTCCGGATGTCGCCCTCGTACTTGAGGATGATGCTGAGCGTGTCCTGGACGAGGCCCTCTTCGAGCTCGGTGGCGTTCAGCACGAGCAGCGCTCGCGCCCAGTCGAGGGTCTCCGAGATCGAGGGGGTCTTCTTCAGGTCGAGCTTGCGGATGCGGTGCATCACGCCCACCAACTCGTCGGCGAGCCGGTCGGCCACGCCCGGGACCTTCTTCTCGAGGATGCGCCGCTCGAGCTCCTCGTTCGGGAAGTCGATGTAGAGGTGCAGACAGCGGCGCTTCAAGGCGTCACTCATCTCCCGGGCGTCGTTCGAAGTGAGGAAGACGAGCGGGATCTGCTTGGCCACGAACGTGCCGATCTCGGGAACCGAGACCTGGAAGTCCGAGAGGATCTCGAGCAAGAACGCCTCGAACTCGGGGTCCGACTTGTCCACCTCGTCGATCAGCAGGAGGACCGGCTTCTCACTCGTGATGGCTTTCATGAGCGGGCGCGGCACGATGAACTGGTCCGAGAAGAAGACGGAGTCTTCCTGGCCCACGCGCGCCGCCGCTTCCTTCAGCGTCGTCGTGCCGGCCATGCTCTCCGTGAACTTCTCTTTCAGGATCTGCGTGTAGAGGAGCTGCTTCGAGTACTCCCACTCGTACAGCGCCTTGGCCTCATCGAGGCCCTCGTAGCACTGCAGGCGGATGAGCTCGCGGCCCGCGGCCTTGGCCACCACCTTTGCGAGCTCCGTCTTGCCCACGCCCGCCGGGCCTTCTACCAGCACGGGCTTCTGCAGCTTCTCTGCCAGGTACACCACCGTGGCGATGTTCTTGTTACAGATGTAGTCCTGGGCATCGAGCTGGCTTGTGACGTCATCGACCGATTCGAACATGGAGGCTCCTAGCCCATCCGGTGCAGTACGGGACCCAGGGCTCCTAGCCCATCAGGTGCAGAACGTGACCGAGTTTTTCTTTCTTCGTGCGCAGGTATTCGAGGTTCCGATCGTTCGGCTCGATCTCGATGGGCACCCGTTCCACGATCTCGAGGTGGTAGCCATCGATTCCGGCGCGCTTGCCCGGGTTGTTGGTAATGAGGCGCATCTTCCGCACGCCGAGATCGAGGAGGATCTGCGCGCCCACGCCGTAGTCGCGCATGTCGGGCGGGAAGCCGAGCTTCTCGTTCGCCTCGACGGTGTCGAGCCCCTCGTTGTCCTGGAGTGCGTAGGCCGCGATCTTGTTCTTGAGACCGATGCCTCGGCCCTCCTGGCGCATGTACAGGATCACGCCCTTTCCCTCTTCTTCGATCATCCGCATGGTGGCCTCGAGCTGCTCGCCGCAATCGCAGCGGCGTGAGCCGAAGGCATCGCCGGTAAGACACTCGCTGTGCACACGCACGAGTGTCGGCTCTTCCGGGTCGATCTCACCCTTCACCAGCGCAACGTGATCGACGTGGTCGATCTCGTTCTCGTAGACGAAGGCGTCGAACTCGCCGCCGGCCGCCGTGGGGATCTTCGCCTTCGGGCCGCGGCGAACCAGCTTCTCGTTCTTCAGCCGGTATTGGATCAGGTCGGCAATCGTCACGATCTTGAGGTCGTGCTCGCGGCCGAAGGTGGCCAGGTCACCGAGCCGAGCCATGCTGCCGTCGTCGTTCATGATCTCGCAGATCACGGCGGCGGGCTTGAACCCGGCGAGTCGCGAGAGATCCACGGAGCCCTCGGTCTGGCCCGCGCGACGCAGCACCCCACCCTCGCGCGCGCGCAGGGGGAAGATGTGGCCGGGCCGCACGATGTCGAAGGGCTTGCTGTCGTCGGCGATGGCGGTGCGGACCGTGGTCGCGCGATCCGCCGCCGAGATGCCCGTGGTCACACCCTCGCGCGCCTCGATCGAGACCGTGAAGGCCGTGTGGAACGGAGTCGTGTTCTCTGCCTCGGGCACCATCATGTCTAGGCGCAGGTGACGAAGCCGCTCCTCGGTGAGGGGCAGGCAGATGAGGCCGCGGCCCCACTTCGCCATGAAGTTGATCGCCTCCGTCGTGACGTTCTCGGCGGGCATGCAGAGATCGCCCTCGTTCTCGCGGTCCTCGTCGTCGACGAGGATCACCATCTTGCCCGCGCGCATGTCTTCGAGCGCTTCGTCGATGGAAGCGATCGGGCTCTCGGAATTCTGCTGGTTCGTGTTGTCCGCCATCCGATTCATCCTCCCGTACGGACCGCCGGAACGCCGCTAGGCAGCGCGTTGCGGTTCCGTCGGCCGGCCTCCCCCGTCGCGGACCCCGATGCAAAGATCGAAGTGAGGACGGTATCAGCGGTTGATTCCGGTGTCAAAAACGCAACTCCGCGGCAAGCTCGCGTCATCCCTTACGAAACAGCTCCAGCAACAGCCGCGCGGCGGCGGCCGGTGCAACCTCGTGAGCGGCCACTTCGGCCTCGAGGGAAGCGAGCCGGGCCGCCACCTCGGGGTGTTCGCGAAAGCCCCGTTCGAGCCCTTCCTTCACCAGGCTCCGCATCCACGCCAGGGCCTGCTCACGCCGGCGCGTCTCGAGTTCGCCGCTGGCCTCCACCACCTCGCGATGTTCGAGCACGGTCTCCCAGAACACGTCGATGCCGTCCCCGGACAATGCGCTGGTCTTGAGCACGCGCGGGCGCCAGCTGCCGTGGGCGCGGAAGAGTTGAACGGCGGATAGGTGCTCGGCACACGTGCGATCGGCCAGGCCCTTCTGCGCGCCGTCGGCCTTGTTCACCACGAGCGCATCGGCGATCTCGAGGACGCCCTTCTTGAGGCCCTGGAGTTCGTCGCCCGCGCCAGGCTGGAGCAGCACGGCAAAGAAGTCGACCATGGAGGCCACCGTCGCCTCGGACTGCCCGACGCCCACCGTCTCGACGATCACCACGTCGTAACGAGCCGCTTCGCAGACGAGCAGCGCCTCGCGGGTTCGTTGCGCGACGCCACCGAGCTCGCCGCTCGAGGGCGACGGCCGGATGAAGGCCTCCTCGCGCTGGGCCAGCTGCTCCATACGGGTCTTGTCGCCAAGGATGCTGCCACCCGAGACTTGACTCGACGGGTCCACGGCCAGCACGGCGACGCGCTTCCCCGACTCGATCAGTTGCAGGCCGAGGGTTTCGATGAAGGTGCTCTTCCCGACCCCGGGCGTCCCCGTGATGCCGAGCCGAACCGCGTGGCCTGTGTCGGCGAGCACGCGTTCGAGGATCGCCTGGCCGAGGTCGGCGTGGTCGCGGCGTGTGCTCTCGAGGAGCGTGATGGTGCGGGCGACCGTCTTGCGGTCCCCCGCGCGGACGCGGTCGGCGTAGGCCCCGACCTCACCCGCGTCGTGACTCACCCGCTCCGCCTGGCACGAATCGCCTGCAGCACTTCGCGCGCCGCCTTCGGAACCGGGGTTCCCGGCCCGAAGATGGCCGCGGCCCCATTCTCTCGCAGGAAGTCGTAGTCCTTCGGCGGGATGACACCGCCGACGACGATGGCGATGTCGCTCGCGCCGTGGCGTTCGAGTGCCTCGGAGAGTTGAGGCACGAGGGTCTTGTGGCCCGCCACCTGGGTCGAGACGCCCACCGCGTGGACGTCGGCATCCACGGCTTGCTGCGCCGCTTCGTCGGGCACCTGGAAGAGCGGCCCGATGTCGACGTCGAAGCCGATGTCGGCGAAGGCGCTCGCAATGACCTTCATGCCACGGTCGTGGCCGTCCTGGCCGAGCTTCACCATCAGGATGCGCGGGCGGCGGCCCTCGGCCTCGGCAAAGGCGTCGACCTCGCGACGAACCGACTCGAACTCCTCGTCTCCTTCATACACGGCGCCATATACCCCCGAGACAGTGCGAATCTCCGCGCGGTGTCGCCCGAAGACCTTTTCCATCGCCTCCGAAATCTCACCCACCGTCGCACGAGCGCGCGACGCGTCGACGCAATGGGCCAGCAGGTTGCCCTCACCCGACTCGGCGCAACGCGTGAGCGCAGCGAGAGTTTTGTCGCAGGCGGCCTGGTCGCGGGTCGATCGGATCTTCGCGAGACGCTCGATCTGCGAGGCGCGCACGGCCTGGTTGTCGATGTCGAGGACGTTGAGCTCGGTGGCCTCCACCGGCGGGTACTTGTTCACCCCGACGATCACGTCGTCCCCGCGGTCGACCCGAGCCTGACGGCGCGCCGCGCACTCTTCGATCCGCAGCTTGGGCATCCCGGTTTCGATGGCGCGGGTCATGCCGCCGAGCTCTTCGACCTCGGCGATGATCTTGCGCGCCTCGGCGGCAACACTGTGGGTCAGCGACTCCATGAAGTACGAGCCACCCCACGGGTCGATCACGTGCGGGATGCCCGACTCCTCCTGGATGATCAGCTGGGTGTTGCGGGCCACGCGCGCGGTCTGGTCGGTGGGCAGGCCCAGGGCCTCGTCGTAGGCGTTCGTGTGGAGCGACTGCGTTCCGCCGAAGACCGCCGCCATCGCCTCGATGGTCGTGCGGATCACGTTGTTGAGCGGGTCCTGCTGGGTGAGGCTCGCGCCCGACGTCTGGCAGTGGGTCCGCAGCATCGAGCTCTTCGGGTTCTTCGGCTCGAACTGCGCCATGAGTTCCGCCCACAGCATGCGCGCCGCGCGCATCTTGGCGATCTCGAAGTAGAAGTTCATGCCGATCGCCCAGAAGAACGAGAGCCTTCCGGCGAAGGCGTCGACATCGAGGCCCTTGGAGAGCGCGGCCAGGACATAGTCGAGCCCATCCGCCAGGGTGAAGGCCAGCTCGAGGGTCGTCGTCGCCCCCGCTTCCTGCATGTGGTAGCCGCTGATCGAGATCGAGTTGAACTTGGGCATGTTGCCCGACGCGTACTCGATGATGTCGGCTACGGCGCGCATGCTGGGTGCGGGCGGGTAGATGTAGGTGTTCCGAACCATGAACTCCTTGAGCACATCGTTCTGGATCGTCCCCGCGAGCTTCTCCACGGGAACGCCCTGCTCTTCGCCGGCGACGATGAAGTTCGCGAGTATGGGCAGGACGGCGCCGTTCATCGTCATCGAGACGGTGACCTCGTCGAGCGGGATGCCGTCGAAGAGGATCTTCATGTCCTCCACCGAATCAATGGCCACACCGGCCTTGCCGACGTCGCCCTCGACGCGGGGATGGTCGGAGTCGTAGCCGCGGTGGGTCGCGAGGTCGAAGGCGACCGACAGACCTTGCTGGCCTGCTGCGAGGTTTCGGCGATAGAAGGCGTTCGACTCCTCGGCGGTCGAAAAGCCTGCGTACTGCCGAATCGTCCAAGGGCGATTCGCATACATCGTCGCACGAGGCCCGCGGAGAAAGGGGTCGAGGCCCGGCAGACTGTTCGTGAACTCGAGGTTCTCGAGGTCCGCGGCCGTGTAGAGCGGCTTGACGGTCAGGCCCTCGGGCGACTTCCAAGCGAGTTCATCGGGGCTGCGCCCGCGCAGATCCTTGCTGGCCAGCTTTTCCCAGGCCTCGAGATCGGCCTTTTCGTCCTTCATCATGCTCTCCGTGGAACCACATGCGGTTCCCGTGGAACCCATCGAGTCGAACGGTCGTTTCGCGGGCGCAGGCTAGCTCACATCGCTCTTCGATACTGACCGCCTACCGCGAACAGGGCCTCGCTGATCTGACCCAGGCTCGCGACCTCCACGCAGTCCATCAAGGCTTCGAAGACGTTGCCCCCGGCGAGGGCGATCTCCTGCAATGCGTGCAGCGCAGCGGGCGCGCGCGATTCGTGTCGACTGCGGAACGTGGCAAGGTTTGCGAGCTGGCGTTCCTTCTCGTCATCGCTCGAGCGCATGAGCTCGCGGGGCGCGTGATCCACTTCCGGGTTCGGGTTCTCGAACGTGTTGACGCCGACGACCGGCAGCTCGCCCGAGTGCTTGAGCGACTCGTAGTGGAGACTTTCCTCCTGGATCTTGCCGCGCTGGTAGTGCGTCTCCATCGCGCCGAGGACGCCACCACGATCGGAGAGACGTTCGAACTCCTGCAGCACGGCCTCTTCCACCGCGTCGGTCAACGCCTCCATCACGTAGCTCCCCTGGAGCGGGTTTTCGTTCTTCGAGAGCCCGAGTTCGCGGTTGATGACGAGCTGGATCGCGAGGGCCCGCCGCACCGACTCTTCCGTGGGCGTCGTGACCGCCTCGTCGTAGGCATTCGTGTGGAGGCTGTTGCAGTGATCCTGGAGGGCCGTCAGGGCCTGGAGCGTGGTGCGGATGTCGTTGAAGGCCATCTCCTGGGCGTGAAGCGATCGGCCCGAGGTCTGGACGTGATACTTGAGCTTCTGGCTCCGCTCGCTCGCCCCGTAGCGCTCGCGCATGGCGACGGCCCAGATCCGGCGCGCCACGCGGCCGATCACGTTGTATTCGGCGTCGAGGCCGTTGCTGAAGAAGAACGAGAAGTTTGGTGCGAACTCGTCGACCGACATGCCGCGCGCGAGGTAATACTCGGCGTAGGTGAAGCCGTTGGCGAGGGTGAAGGCGAGCTGGGTGATCGGGTTCGCTCCGGCTTCGGCCATGTGATAGCCGGAGATCGAAACGGAGTAGAAGTTCCGCACCTCGTTCGCGACGAAATACTCCTGGATGTCGCCCATCATCTTGAGCGCGAACTCGGTGGAGAAGATGCAGGTGTTCTGGGCCTGGTCTTCCTTGAGGATGTCGGCCTGGACGGTTCCGCGGACCCGCGTGAGGACGTCACTGCGGATCCGCGCGTAGGTCTCCGGGTCCACGGCCTCGCGGCCGGCAATTCCGAGCAGGCCCAGCCCGAGGCCGTCGTTGCCCTCCGGGAGATCACCCGCGTAGCCGGGCAGGCGATCGAAGCGCGCGCGCACGGCCTCGAGCTGGCCCGCCTCGCGGAGATGACGCTCCACCTGCTGATCGATGGCCGCGCTCAGGAAGAACGCCAGGACGATCGGCGCCGGGCCGTTGATCGTCATCGAGACCGACGTCGCCGCATCGACGAGATCGAACCCCGAGTAGAGCTTCTTCGCATCGTCGACGGTGCAGATCGACACACCCGAGTTCCCGACCTTGCCGTACACGTCGGGCCGCGGCCCGGGGTCGCGCCCATAGAGCGTCACGCTGTCGAAGGCCGTCGAGAGACGCGCCGCGGGCTGCCCCTTCGAGACGTAGTGGAACCGCTCGTTCGTCCGCTCGGGCGTGCCCTCCCCCGCGAACATGCGCGCCGGGTCTTCCCCGCTCCGCTTGAACGGGAAGACGCCCGCCGTGAAGGGGAACGCGCCGGGCAGGTTCTCGAGCCGCCGGTAGCGGAGGATCTCGCCCCAGTCTTCGCTGCGCGGCACGGCCACGCGCGGGAGACGGGTCCCCGAGAGCGTCCCGGTCGTGTTCTCGACCTCGATCGCACGGTCGCGAACGCGGTAGCTCTGACGCTCGGCCTGATAGTCGGCGCGCTGGCCGGGCCAGCTGGAAAGTCGCTCGCGATCCTCGGCTCCGAGGTCCGCCAGTGCCCGGTCGTGGCGTTCTCGAAGGGCGCGAATCGTCTCGTCGGCGGGAGCGATCGCCGCCGCGTCATAGGGCGCGGCCGGTTCGGGCACGGCGTCTCCGAGCATGCCCAGAGTGCGCGCGAGAGCGCCGGCATCGCGAGCCTGGTCGGCCCGGGCCTCGGTGTCTTCGCGCCAGCCTCGCACCGTCTCCGCGATTTCAGCCAGGTAGCGCCCGCGCTGCCGCGGGATCGAAACCTCGGGTGTGGCGCCGCGCGTCTTCACGGGCTCGGCTTCCGAGATGGCACCGGCGGCCCGCTTGGCCACCGCGGCAACCAGGCCGGCATAGAAGCGATCGAGACCCGGGTCGGTCCAGGTTCGCGCCACGGTGCCGAAGACCGGCACGTATTCGTCCGCGCGGTCGAACTCCGTGTGGTTCCGCTTCCACTGCTTCCGCACGTCGCGCAGGGCGTCCTCGGCGCCGTGGCGGTCGCACTTGTTCAATACGACGAGGTCGGCGAGCTCGAGCATGTCGATCTTCTCGAGCTGGCTCGGCGCGCCGAACTCGGGCGTCATCACGTAGACGGACAGATCGGCCAGGTCGATGATCTCGGAGTCGCTCTGACCGATGCCGGCAGTCTCGATGAGGATCCAGTCGTAGCCAGCGGCCTGGAGCACCCGCACCGCATCCCGCACGGCGGCCGATAGCGCCAGGTGGGCCTGTCGTGTCGCCAACGAGCGCACGAATATTCCCTCGCCATGAATGGCGTTCATGCGGATCCGGTCGCCGAGCAGCGCGCCACCCGAACGGCGGCGGCTCGGGTCGACGGAAAGGATCGCGAGGGTTCGATCGGCGTTTTCAAGGCGGAAGCGGCGCACGATCTCATCCACCACGCTCGACTTGCCCGCCCCGCCCGTCCCGGTGAAGCCTATGACGGGCGCCCGGGCCCCGCTTCGCCGCGCATCGAGCCGCGCACGGAGTTCGTCGACCGGCGGACCGCCGGCCGCTCCCGTTTCTTCGAGGTAGGTGATGAGCCGAGCCACCGCGAGGGGATCGGCCGGGGAGAGCCGATCGAACTCGCCGTTCGGTCGCTCGATCGTGCGGCGATCGCACGACTCGATGATCGTCCGGATCATGCCCTCGAGGCCAAGGGCCCGGCCATCTTCCGGGCCGAAGATCTTGGTCACGCCATAGGCTTCGAGTTCGGCCGCCTCTTCGGCGGTGATCGTTCCGCCGCCTCCACCGAACACGCGGACGCCCGGCGCGCCGAGCTCCGCGAGGCGATCGACGAGGTAGCGAAAGAACTCCATGTGACCGCCCTGGTAGGAGGAGACGGCCACGGCATGGGCATCCTCCTGGACGACGGCGCTCGCGATCTCGTCCACCGAACGATCGTGGCCAAGGTGGATGACCTCGGCCCCCTGGGCCTGGAGGATGCGTCGCATGATGTTGATGGCGGCATCGTGCCCATCGAACAACGAGGCGGCGGTCACGACGCGGACGCGGTCGGGCGGGCGATGGAGCGTCGTAACGTTTGTGGCGGGCTCGCTCATTGCTTCCCTCCGGCACGCAACGCCTCGACGCGTTCGCCGACATGGGAGCGGTACTTGCGGATCTGGTCTCGCAGCGAGCCGAGCTCGCTGATCCGGTGGTCGAGCTCGTCCTGGTGGGTGTCGAGCAGCTCCTCGAGCCGCTCTAGCATCGCTTCCGTCGAGCCCCCGAGGCCGTGGACCGCGTTCAGCTCTTTGATCTCCGCCAGGGAGAGCCCGAGGGTCTTGAGGCGCGTGATGAAGCGCAGGCGCTCCTCTTCATCGGTGCCGTAGACCCGCCGACCGCTCTCGCGACGGCGCACGCCCGGCAGCAGCCCGACCTCCTCGTAGTAGCGGACGGTCCGGGCCGAGAGCCCGGTCTTCGTACAGATGTCGCCGATCGAGAGCACACGGCCTCCTGAACTCTGCCAGTTGACGTTAGCTGGCAGAGTAGCATCGACCAGAGGCGCCGCCCGCTCCAGTCCAGTTCCGAGGGCGACCCCCGCTGGAGCTCCAACCTGCTGGTTTTCTGCCGCTTTTCCGCCCTACAAGGGCCGGTTCGCTAGCCTTCCGCGCCAGGTGAAGGAGCCCATGCCCCGAACTCTCGGCCTGCTCGCCCTGGCCGCGCTGGCCTTCGTCGCCACCGCGAGCGCGACCCGGCCTCTCGTGCCGCTGCCCGACTACTCCGACCTCGCGCTGCGCTTCGCACATTTCACCGAGCCGGACGAGCCCTACGACCTGATCTTCCTCGGGCCGAGCACCACGCGCTGCTCCTTCGACCCACGCGTCGTCGACGCCGACCTGGCGAAGCAGGGCCACCCCATCCGGTCGGCCAACCTCGGCCTGCCCGGTGCGAACTACTTCGAGATCGACCACATGGTCGAGCGCCTCGTCGAGAGACGCCCAGCGGGTCTGCGCTGGCTCGTGATCGAGCTGCACCCGCCGGGGTTCAGCGCGCTCATCCGACCCCAGAACCTCTACACCGATCGCGCGACCCACTGGCACACGCCGCGCCAGCTGCGCGATGTCGTGACCGCCCTGGCGCGACCTCGGGACGGCCAGGTCGTACGAGTCGACCGCATGCTCGTCCATCTGCGCCATGCGCTCTGGCGCTTCGCCAACGTCGGCCAGGCGGATCGGATCGTCGCGAGCCTTCGATCAGGCGAGGACGGCGAACGCGACGAACGCCGCGGCTTTGCGCCCGAAAACTGCTCGGAGGCCCGCATCGACTCCCCGGAACACCGCGCTTCCATCCAGTCTCCGAGCGAGTTCCGGAAGCGTGCCGGGCGACTGGACCGCCAGAACCGGACGCCCGTCCCGACCCACCAGCTGAACCCGGAAAAGTGGAGCCGGTCTACGTCATGACTCCGATCCTCTCGCCCGTGCCCGGCATCCACACCCTGCGACGGCACGAGGTGCTCCCGAACCTCCTCGCCTTCGATTCCCCCGAGCGCTACCCGGAGTTCTACGCCCTGCCGATGCGCCGCGACGAACTCCACTTGAACGAGACGGGCGCGGAACTCTTCAGCCACGAGTTCGCCTCGCACTTTGCGCGCTGGCTCGACACCGGGCTCGAGCCGTGATCTCGCGGGAAGCGGGCTAGAAGTAGCCGAGCGAGTTGATCCGCTTGCGCTTCTTGAACCAGGTCGGGTCGACCTTCACGAACAGTTCGAGATGGACCCGATGCGACATGAACTTCTCGAGGTTCATGCGGGCCCGGGTGCCGAGGGCTTTGATCTGTCGCCCCCCCGCACCGATCACGATCCCCTTCTGCGACTCCCGACGGACGAGCAGGTTGGCGCGAATGCGTGTGATGTCGGGGCGGCTCTCGTCGAAGTCGATGACTTCGACGGCGAGGTCGTAGGGCACCTCGTCCGTCAGTTCTTGGAAGGCCGCCTCCCGCACCATCTCCGCCGCCAGGAAGCGCAGAGGGCGGTCCGTGATCTCGTCGTCGGGGTAGAACGCCGGCGACTCCGGAAGACATTCGAAGATCGCGTCGAGAAGCTCGCCCGTGCCTTCGCCGCGGTCGGCGGCGATGCGAAACACCCGGCTCGGGCTCCCCGCCGCGGCCGGCGGCCACGTCCGCTGCCGGCCCACCGGAAGGTCGAACTTCGTCCCAACGAGGAACCAGGCCTTCCCGGCTGCATCGAGACGTTCGCGAAGCGCGTCGTGCGGCTCCTCCCAACCCCGGGCGAGATCGACCAGCAGACAGGCCACGTCGCAATCATCGAGGGATTCGCCCACAGCCTTCTGCATCGCATCGTGCAAGGCCCCCTGACCGTGATGGACGCCCGGGGTGTCGAGCAGCAGGGCCTGGCCGCCGGGCCGCGTCACGATGCCGAGGATCCGGCTGCGGGTGGTCTGGGGCTTGTGGGTCACGATGGCGAGCCGTTCGCCGACGAGCCGATTCATCAGGGTCGACTTCCCCGCATTCGGGAGCCCGAGGAGCGCGACGACTCCCGCCCGGTGCGGGCCCGCCGAGCCCGTGCCTGCCGACGCCGCTTCGTCGCTCACACCCCACCCCCGACTCGTTCGAGCCCCGCATCGGCCGCGGACTGTTCCGCGTCGCGCTTGGTCCGCCCCTCGCCAGCGCCGAAGACCTCGCTGCCAATCCGGACCTCGACCCGGAACCGCAGCCCATCGTTCTCGACCCCGGTGTCGCCGACGGTCTCGTAGTCCGGAAAGACGCCCTGACTCGCGACGCTCCACTCCTGCAGCCGTGTCTTCGGATCGGCGACAGGGAGTTCCCCCTGGGCCTCGACCGCATCACCAAAGGTCGAACGCAGGAAGCGCGTCGCGACGTGGAGGCCGCCGTCGAGGTAGACCGCACCCACCACTGCTTCGAACAGGTTGCCGAGCAGACGATCGCGCCCCGCACCCCCCGAGCTGCGTTCGCCCCGCCCGAGACGCACCCACTGGCCCAGGCCCAGCTCGCGCGAGTGGGCCGCGAGGGTCCGGTTGTTGACCAGTGCGCGCCGCGCCCGCGTCAGTTCGCCTTCCGCCCAGTCCGGGTGTGCGACGTAGAGAAGCTCGGCAACGACGAGATCGACGACGGCATCGCCGAGGAACTCGAGGCGCTCGTTGCCCCGGGTACCATCGTTCTCGTAGGACCACGAGGGATGCGTGAAGGCGCGTTCGAGCAACTCCGCATCGCGGAACTCATGCCCCAACAACGTCTGCACCCGTTCGCGCTCCTCCGTGCCGAAGCCCTGAGGCCCGGTCACGCGAGCGCCTCCGCAATCCAACCCCCGCCGACGACCGCATCGCCGTCGTAGAATACCGCCGCCTGCCCCGGCGCGACGGCGCGCACCGGTTCGTCGAAGCGCACGGTGGCGCCGGAACCGTCGGGCTCGATCCGGGCAGGCTCGCCCTCGTGGCGATAGCGAACGTGGACCGTGGCGCGGGTGGACTCGTTCGGTGCCGCTCCCGCGATCCACGACACCCGCTCCAGACGTGCCCCGCTCGACCCCAGCCCTGCCCCGTCGGCCACGACGACCCGGTTGGCGGCCGCCTCGATCCGCTTCACGTAGAGCTTCCGGTCCGAAGAGAGCCGCAGCCCACGGCGCTGCCCCACGGTGAAGTGATGGATCCCCGCGTGCTTCCCGAGCACCGCGCCCGCCTCGTCCACGATCTCGCCCTCACCGGGGAGCGCATCGGGCCGGATGGCCTCGACGACGCTCGCATAGTCATTGTCGGGGACGAAGCAGATCTCCTGGCTCTCGGGCTTCTCGGCGGTGCGCAGGCCGAGCTTCCGGGCCTGTTCGCGCACTTCGGGCTTCGTGAGTTCGCCCAGCGGGAACTCGATCCGCCCGAGCTGCTCCTGGGACAGATCAAACAGGTAGTAGGACTGATCCTTGCCGCGATCGAGGCCGCGCAGCAGGCGGAACGTGCCCCCCGGCCCCGCGCGGTCGATCCTCGCGTAGTGGCCCGTCGCAACGCGATCCGCGCCGAGCGCTGCGGCGCGCTCCATCAGGTGGTGGAACTTGAAGCGCTGATTGCACGCCACGCACGGGATGGGCGTGCGCCCCGCAAGGTACTCGTCCGCAAAAAACTCGATCACCTCTTGCCGAAACTGGTCGCGGTAGTTCGCCACGTAGAACGTGACGCCCAGCCGCTCTGCGACCCGGCGAGCGTCCTCCGCATCCGCGAGCGAGCAGCAACGCGACGCGTCTCCAGCGAGGGCCAGGGTGATCCCCACGACCTCCCGGCCTGCCCCCGAAAGCATGGCGGCGGCCACGGACGAATCGACGCCCCCGGAGAGCGCCACCACGACGCGCTCGCTCAAGACGACACCCGTCGAACTCGCGCGACCAGCCGAGGCAGGATCTCGAGCACACGATCGATCTGGGCCTCGTCGACCCCGAGGCCGACGCTGAAACGCACCGTCGCTCGGGCCTCTTCGGGCGTGCGCCCCAGCGCCGAGAGCACATGCGACGGCTCGATGGAGCCCGAGGCGCAGGCGGCGCCCGAGGAGACGCAGACGCCCTCGAGGTCGAGAGCCTCGACGAGAACGTCACCCGCCGTCCCACGGAACTCGACGGAAAGCGTGTTCGGTAGCGCGGCATCGAGGGGGGTATTGCTACGGACGTCCGGAACCGTTGCTTGGATCCCCGCCCAGAGGCGGTCGCGCAGACCTTCGTAGCGTTTGGCGCGTTCCTCGAGACCGCAGACCGCGAGGTCTGCGGCCACGCCGAGGCCCACGGCGCCCGCGACGTTCTCCGTCCCCCCACGACGGCGGCGTTCTTGCGGGCCACCCCGGACCCACGGCGTCAACTCGATGCCATCCCGGACGGCCAGGAAGCCGACCCCTTTGGGGCCGTTGAACTTGTGGGCCGAGCCCGAGAGCATCGCAGCATGAACGGCGGAGCCATCGACGGGGACCTTTCCCAGGGCCTGGGTCGCATCGACGTGGAACGGCACACCGCGCGTCGCCGCGTCGGCGCCGATGGCGGCCACATCCTGCACCACGCCCGTCTCGTTGTTGGCCCACAGGATCGAAACCAACTGCGTGTCGGCGGTGAGTGCCGCGGCGACGGCGGCCGGGTCGAGCCGCCCCTCAGCATCCACTTCGACGCGGGTGACCTTCACTCCCACTTCGGAGAGCCGGGCAGCCGGTTCCACCACGGAGGGGTGTTCGATCGTGCTCGTCACCAGGTGGCCCGGAGGTCCGTCGCCCGCGAGCAGCGCGCTGGCCAGGGCGGTGTTGTTGGCTTCGGTGGCGCTGGCGGTGAAGACGATCTCGTCGTCGCGAAAGCCCACCAAGGCCGCGACCCGTTCGCGGGCCTGCTCGAGTTCGGCCCGCGCCGCGGCCCCCAGCGCGTGCGAACTCGACGGGTTTCCGTAGACCTCGCGGAGCACGCGCGCCATCGCATCCACCACCTCGGGGTGGAGGGGCGTCGTCGCGTTGTGATCGAGGTAGAGCCGCTCGGCGTCCATGGGGCGGAGGCTAGCCCTCGTGCTCCTGGTCCAACAGCTGGGCCAGGGATCGATCGCCCCCGGCCTTGGACGCGCCCTCTTCGAGCTCCGCCACGACCTGCGCGACCGCGGGGTCGAGGCCCGTCGTCCGCTCGGTGTCGCCACCGCGAATGGCGCCCAGGACGTCGAGCACGGTCACCCGTTCGGCGGCCCGGCCGAGCTGGTAGCCGCCCTCCTTGTCACTCCCGAAGGGCGATGCGATGCCCGCCGAGACGAGCTCGCTGCACAGGTCTCGCACGCTCCGCACGGGCATGTCGAGCCTGGCCGCGAGGGCCTCCGCGTTGCGCGCTCCCGAGCCGCTGCGGAAGGCCCGCGCCAGTTCGAGGACGATCTCGAGCCCCATGGCTTCGCGCGCGGCGGCCCCGGGCGGGGCCCCGAGCACCTCGCGGCGATAGTGATCGAGATTCTGGTGCGCAAAAGCCAGCTCCGCCCCGACCAGGACGATCGCCCAGGAGACGTAGATCCACGCGAACAGCAACGGCAGCCACGCGAGGCCACCGACGAGCGCGCTGTAGCGAGCCGCACCGATGTTGAACCCGACGTAGACCGACTGGGTCACGGTGAACAGCACGGCCGCCACGCCACCGCCGAGCAGCGCTGAGCTGATCCGCACGTGGGTATTCGGAAGGAAGCGATAGAGGAAGGCGAACGCGAACGCGATGACGACGGTCGGGACGTATCCGAGGCCAATCTGGTAGAGCGTCGCGAGCGTGTCGTACTCGAGCATGCGCTGGACCAGGGTCTGGCTGCGGAACGCCGCGGCGGCCGAAATCGCCACGGCCAGCATCAACGGCGCCGTCACCAGCACGGCGAGATAGTCGGTGAAGCGCCGCACATAGTCGCGCTGCTCGCGAACGCCCCAGACCTCGTTCAACGCCTGCTCGACGTTGCCGATGGCGAGGATGCTCGTGAGCAGCAGCGCCACCGCACCGATCGTGCCGAGCTGGCCGAGCTTCACGTTCGCCACAGTCTCGAGGATGCGGGCCTCCGCCTCGGGGCTCACCGCCGCGAGCTGCCCGACCACCACCGTGGCGAGATCGTCGGAAACCCCGATGGCGCCCACGATCGAGAACGCGATGGCGAGCAGCGGGATCAGCGCAAGGAGCGAGACATAGGTGAGCGCGGAGGCGCGCAGCAGGAGGTGATCGCGCAGGAAGCCCTCGCCCAGCAAGACGGTCAGCTGCAGCGGGCGAACGGCCCAGGCCGTCCACGAGCTCGGCCGCGGCTCCCAGGCCCAGATGTCCTGCTGGATGAAGCGCTGAGCGCGTTCGAGGATGCCGGGCTGCGGGTTTTCCATCCTGCCTCCCACGGGGCGCTGGGCTCCCCTCGGAGGGCACCCAGAACGGTCGGGAATCCAAAGGGTGCCGAATAAACGAACCCGCCGCCCCCACGAGGGAGGCGGCGGGTCATCGTTCTCTTCGGTCGAGCGAAGCCTCTACGAGAGGCACCGCTGGGCCGCTGAGGCCCTACTCGAGGACCTTCAGCTCCACGCGTCGGTTGCGGTCCCGGCCATCGCGCGTGTCGTTCGGCGCGACGGGCTGGGATTCGCCGTAGCCAACGACCGACAGGCCGGCGCCCTCGAGGCCGTTCTCGACCATGTACTTCATCACGGCCTCGGCACGGTTCTCGGAGAGGCTTTGGTTGTACTCCTCCGGGCCGGTCCAGTCCGTGTGGCCTTCGACCACGATCTGGCGATCGGGGTTCCTCTTCAGGATCTCGATGGCCTCGTCGAGGATCACCCCGGCGTCACCGCGGATCTCCGCGCGATCGAAGTCGAAGTTCACGCCACGCAGGACGATCTTCTCCTTGATCACCTCGGCCGGCGGCGGCGGCGGGGCCGGCTCGGGCTCCGGTGCCGGCGGCGGCGGCTCGGGCGCCGGGG
>JAFDDA010000032.1 GCA_019311105.1 Deltaproteobacteria bacterium | reverse complement strand
TACCCGAAGAGCCTCGATGAACGCCTGATCCGCTTCATGGATTCGGGGCGCGGGCGGCACAAGGTGCTCTTCGGGACCAATGGTCTGGGGCTCGAGCGCTGCAAGCGCGAGTTCCTCGAACTCGATATCGGAGAGGACACCAAGCGGGCCGTCCTCCATGACAACGTGGCGCGATTCCTGAAGCTGGAAGAAGGCTGAAGGTCCGGCGCGAAGACGGAAAAAGAAAGAGAGAGAACGATATGGCGGATCTGAGAGAAGGCGAAGTCTGGGGTGAGGTCACCGAGGCCAGCCTGAACCGGCTGCTCGAGCGCAAGGGCGTCGTGCGCAACACGCGTGGCACGATGACGAGCCTCACCCAGACGAAGGAGAAGGGTGAGAAGGAGCCGCCGAAGCCGAAGGACGCGTTCTTTGCAATGAGCAAGGAGACCGTGGGCCGCTTCGCGCGGGGCTTCGCGGACATGAACCCGCTCTACCACAAGGAGGCCTACGCCAAGAAGTCTCCCTGGGGCCGGATCATCGCTCCGCCCGCCGCCATCTGTTACGCCGAGACGGTGAACGGCGCGACCGACGGCTTCCCGGGCTGCCACACCATCTGGCGCGGCGTCGAGTACGACTGGGTGCGCCCGATGTTCGCCGACGAGGTCGTGAAGTCGAAGACCTCGCTCGAGGACGCCTACATCCTCGAGGACAGCAAGTTCGCTGGCGGCAAGGCGGCGGTCCAGAACTACGCCACCGAGATCCTGACCCTGCAGGACGAGCACATCGGCACCTATCGCACCTCCTGGCAACGCTTCTCGCGGAGCGGGGCCAAGAAGGAGAGCAAGTACGCCGGCATCGAGCGCCACATGTGGACCGACGAGGAGCTCGAGGGAGTCTGGCAGGAGTATCACGACCAGAACCTGAAGAACCGCCGCGGCTCCGATCCGCTCTACTTCGAAGACGTCGGCGTCGGGGACGTCGTGCCCTACATCATCAAGGGCCCGGTGACCCTGACGAGCAAGATCGCCTTCGAGATGGCCTTCGGTGCGTTCGGCTGGTTCGTAGGCCACGAGCTGGCACTCGCCCTGTGGGAGAAGGCGCCGCGCCTTCCCATCCGCAACGAGGAGAACGTCCCCGAGCCGCCGGTGGCGATCCACTGGACGAACGAGCGCTGCGAGACGTACCTCGGGATGCCCGGTGCCTACGAGGCCGGCTACGAGCGGCTGAACTGGCTGACCCAGCTGATCAACAACTGGATCGGCGATCACGGGAAGATCCGAAAGCTCTCGTGCCAGTTCCGTGGTTTCCATTGGCAGGGCGACGCCTGTCGGCTGCATGCCGAGGTGATCGGAAAACGGATCGAGGGTGACGAACACCTCGTGGATCTCCGCATCTGGACCGAGAGCCATCCCCGCGGCGAGCGCACCACCGACGGCGAGATGACGGTGGAGCTTCCGTCGAAGGCGTCGGCATGACGGCGCTGTCGGATCTCCGGGTCGTCGAGCTCGGCACGCACGTTTCGGCGCCCTACTGCGCGCGTCTGTTCGCCGACCTCGGCGCCGACGTGATCAAGGTCGAGTCTCCGGGAGGGGACCCGGCGCGCGCGCTGGGGCCCTTCCCCGGCGGCACGGCCGATCCGGAGCAGAGCGGGACGTTCCACTATCTGAACGCCGGCAAGCGCGGTGTGGTCGTCGATCTCGATGACGACGAGGGTCTCGAGTTCTTTCACACCCTGTTGGCTGGCGCCGACGTGCTGGTGGACAACGCCGAGCCCGCCGAATACGCGCGCCATGGCCTCGACGCGGAGAGCCTGCTCGCGCGCCACCCCCACCTGGTGGCGCTCTCGCTCTCGCCCTACGGGCGGAGTGGGCCTTGGGCCGAGCATCCCGGCAGCGACCTGACCGCCCAAGCGGCGAGCTCGCTCCCGCTGGGCCTCGGCATGTCGGATCGTCCGCCCCTGCGGATTCCCTTCGATCAGGCGGACTACCAGGGCGCGCTCCACGGGTTCGCCGCAGCGCTGTGTGCCCTGCACGCGCGGCGCAGCTCGGGGCGCGGGCAAGGGATCGACGTCGCAGTGGCTCAGGTGATGGCGTACTGCGTCGGTGGGATGCACCTCGTCGGCGCCAAGGGCGGTGCGAAGTGGGGCCAACGCAGCACCGCCATGAAGGGCAGCATCTATCCCACGGGCTTCTTCGGCTGCAAGGACGGCTTCGTCTGCATCGCGTCTCAGACGCCCAAGCAGTGGGACGCCTTCCTGGCCCTGATGGACAACCCGCGCTGGGCCAAGGAAGGGCAGGCGGGGAACGCCGTCTACCTGGGCCTCGTGGATTCGAAGCCCGCGGACAAGCACTTCCGCACCTGGTTGTTGGAGTACACGCGCGAAGAGCTCCTCGAGATGGCCATGGCCGAGAACATCGTCATGGGCGTGGCCCAGACCGTCGACGAGGTGCTCGCCAGCGAGCAGTACGCCTTCCGGGAGCTGTTCTCCGAACTTCGCCTTGGCGACGAGTCCGTCGTCGTTCCGAAGCCGGGCTATCGGCTGAAGCGCACGCCGACCGGGCTCGCCGCGCGCGGCCCGGCCCTCGACGCCGATGGCGCGGCCGTGCGAGCGAAGCCGCCGGCTCGCATCGAGCTCGCCGAGGGGACGCGCCCCGCACGGTCACTCGAAGGCGTGCGCGTGCTCGACTTCGGCTGGAACTGGGCGGGCCCCATGGCCGGCCAGCTCCTGGCCGACATGGGTGCCGAGGTGATCCGCGTCGAGACGAGCAAGCGCCAGGATCTGATGCGGTTCCTCGACTACACGTCCTGGTTCTTCTGTAACAACAACCGCAGCAAGAAGTCGGCGACCTTCAACGTGGCGACGCCGGAAGGCTCGCAGCTCGTCCGGCGTCTGGCGGCCAAGGCCGACATCGTCCTCGACAACTTCGCCGCCGGCGTGATGTCGAAGAACGGGCTCGGCTACGACGACCTCGTGAAGGAGAACCCGGGCGTCGTCGTCGTGTCCATGAGCATGGCCGGCCAGGAAGGGCCCCTGCGCGGCATGCGCGGCTTCGCATCGATCGCGACGGGCTACGCCGGGATGGAGCTGATGGTCGGTTACCCGGAGATCGAGACCTCCACGGGTCTCCTGCCGTTTGGCCTCGGCGATACCACCATGGCGATCCAGGCCGTGATCGGCGGCCTCGCCGCGCTTCACCATCGCGAGCGCACCGGGGAAGGCCAGTTCGTCGACGTGAGTCAGATCGATTCGGCCGCCTCGACGTTGGGCGTGCCGCTGCTCGAGTACCAGCTGTCGGGTCAGGTGGCGGGGCCGCAGGGGAACGCCCATCCGAGCCACTTTCCCCACGGGACCTACGCCGCCGCGGGCGAAGAGCGTTGGCTCGCCGTGGCCGTGCGCGACGAGGGCGAGTGGCGGGGCCTGTGTGGTGTGATCGGCCACGACGACTGGGGGCGGGACGCTTCGCTTGCGACGCCCGAGCAGCGGCGCGCGCGATCCGAGGAGATCGACGCGGCGATCGCAGCTTGGTGCGCCTCGACCGAGCGCGACGCGGCCTCGGAGGCGCTCCGCAAGGCAGGTGTTCCGGCCTCGCCGATCCTCGAACTCGAGGAGCGGAACGAGCATCCCCACTTCGCCGGGCGTGGGCTCACGCTCCAGCACGAGTTCGAGGGATTCGATCCTTGCCGCATCTACGCCACGCCCTGGCTGCTCGCGGAGACCCCTGCGGAGATGACCAAGAAGACCCCGGGCCTCGGCGAGGACAACGACTACGTGTTCCGTGAGCTGCTCGGCCTCGAGGCCGAGGAGATCGAGCGCCTGAAGGAATCGGGCGTCCTCGTCTGAGGACGCCGCCGGAAGAGGTCATGGAAGAGCCGCGAACACTCCCGCAACTGCTCGACTCCGCCGTCCGAGCCTATGGCTCGCGCGCGGCGCTCGTCACGATGGAGGCGCGCTGGAGCTACGCCGATCTGGGCCGCCGGGTCGATCAGCTCGCCCGGGCACTCGTGGCCGAGGGCGTCGGCAAGGGCAGTCGCGTCGGTCTGCTGATGGAGAACCTCCCCGACTGGGTCGCCTTCGCCTTCGCCGCGACGGGCCTCGGCGCGGTGTTCGTCCCGATCAGCACGTTCTCGAAGCGCGATGATCTCGAGTTCCAGCTGCGCCACGCGGATGTGAGCCATCTCTTCTTGAGCGCGCGTTTCCTCAAGAACGACTACCTGGGCATGCTTCGCGAGATCGTTCCCGAGCTCGCCGAGGCGCGTGGCGGCGCCATCTTCTCCTCCGCGCTGCCGTCGCTTCGGGCCGTCGTGGTGCGCGGTGGCGACGATGCCGCCGCGGGCTGCAAGACCTGGCAGGCGTTCGAGGCGGCGGCCGACGCAGTCCCCGAGGCGATCGTCGCCGGGATGCGGGGATCCGTGGATCCCGAGGACGAGTGCTATCTGCTCTACACCTCCGGGACGACGGCGCGGCCCAAGGGGGTCGTCCAGGTCCACGACGGCGTTGCGCGCAACGGCTGGCGGATCGGGGAGTACCAGGGCCTCGACGAGAACGATGTCGTCTGGTTCTACTACCCGTTCTTCTTCTCGGCGGGCTGCATCAACGTCATGCTCGGGACGCTGTCCCACGGCGCCTCCCTGATCCTCCAGCCCTCCTTCGAGCCCGGCCCGGCTCTGGAGTTGATCGAGCGGGAAGCCGCCACCGCCTGGCACCTGTGGCCCCACACGTTGAAGGAGCTGACGAGCCACCCGGACTGGAACGTCCGCGACCACTCGCGGCTCCACAAGGGCACGGGGCCGTTCGACGCCATGATGGGCGGCCCGCCCGAGGACGGCCTCGGCGGGGTGAACATGTACGGCATGACCGAGACCTGCACGGCCTTCACCTGCACGCGAGCCAACGAGCCGCTGCCGATCCGGCTGACCACCCAGGGCCACCTCATGGCCGACAACGAGTTGAAGATCGTGGATCCCGAGACCGGCGCTCCCGTACCCGACGGCGAGCCGGGCGAGATCTGCGTGAAGGGGCCCGCGGTCCTGCGCAGCTACTACAAAGTGGACCCGGCGGAGACCTTCGACGCCGAGGGCTACTTCCGAACGGGCGACCTGGGCCACGTCGACGAAGACGGCCGTCTGCATTTCGGCCAGCGCATCAAGGACATGATCAAGACCGGTGGCATCAACGTGAGCCCCGCCGACGTCGAGACCAAGCTGGTGCAGATCGACGGCGTCGCCGCCGCCTATGCCTTCCCGCTTCCCTCCGAAGAGAAGGGCGAGGTCGTCGGCGCCGCACTGGTCGTGGCGCAGGGGAGCGAGATCTCCGACGAGAAGATCCTCGCCCACTGCCGCGAGCTGCTCTCGGGTTACAAACGCCCGGAGGCTCTCCTGCTGCTCTCGGAGGCGCAGGTTCCGATGACCGGAAGCGGCAAGGTGCAGAAGGTCGTCCTGCGGGATCGCCTGCTCGCCGAGACCCAGGCGCAGAAGTCGGCCGTCATCCGGCTGCCCTGACGGGCTGGGCTGGGCGGCTCAGCCGCCCGCGGCTTCGAGGAATCGCCGGGTCGTCTCGAAGACCGCTCGCGCGCGAGCGCCCGGATCGGGGAAGCGCGTGCGTAGATCCTTCGAGAGGATCTCGCACGAAATCGGGCAGCCGTCCGGCAGCCGCGAGACGATCTCCGCGACGGGCAGGGCGCCTTCCCCGGGGAGGAGCCGGCCCTCGAGGGCCTCGTGGACGAGGGTCGTGAGCGCGTCGTCCGCAGCGCTCGCCGGCGCGTCGCAGATCTGGGCGTAGGGGAGGAGCTTCGGGTCCACGCTCTCGAGCTCCGCGGGTCGGCCCCCGGAGCGGATCAGGTGGAGGGCATCGACGAGCACGCCACCCGCCGGATGGCCCGCGCGCTGCACGATCCCGAGCGCTTCTTCGAGCGTGCGGACCGCCGTGAAGCGCATGAACTCGAGGGCCGGGCGGATCCCGTGGAGGTCGGCGCGTTCGCAGAGCCAGGCGAATCGGTCGGCCGTGCGGCCCGGGTCGGGGTCCATCCCGATGACCAGGGCGTTGCGCGCACCCACGGCCCCCCCGATCTCGAGGATCCGCTCGAGGGTCGTATCGGTCACGTCCGCGGCCAGGGACAGCACTTCGACATCGAGAACCTGGAGCCCGGTGTCCGAGAGCCGCTCCCGGACGCTCCGGGTCGTGGTCGCGTCCCAGCGACCCGCGTCGATCCAGAGCCCTGCGGCGTCGAAACCCGCCGCCGCCGCCGCTTCGATCAGCTCGGCGGGCGCGGCGTCGGCGAGGGTCCGCGAAGAGAGTGCGATTTCGCGCTTCGGCACGGCGTGCTGGGCCCCGTTGCTCAGCTGGCCGTCCAGCCCCCGTCCACCTCGATGACCTGGCCCGAGGCGAAGTCGCAGGTGGCCAGGAAGAGGGCGGCGTCGGCCATGGCGTCGGGGGTGCCCGGGCGCCCGAGAGGCGTGCTCGCGATGGAGCGCTTCACGAAGGCGATGGCCTTCTCGCCCTCGAGGTTGAAGTCGATCTCGGTGCTCCCGATGAAGCCCGGCGAGAGCACGTTCACGCGGATCCCGCGCGGCCCGAGCTCCACGGCGAGGTTCCGACCCATGGCGTTCACCGCGCCGCAAAGGGCCGAACCGCCCGAGTATTCCGGTACGTGGGCGCGGTCGGCGATGCCGGAGCAGAGCAGGATCACGCTGCCCTCCGACATCTTGGGGATGGCGTAGTGGCAGGCGTAGACCTGGCCGAAGAAGCGGCCGGAGAAGAGATCGCGCACGGCGCTCGGAGGAAGCTCGTCCATGGCGCCGAAGACCGCCTTGCCGGCGCAGGTGCAGAGGATGTCGACGCGGTCCAGCGATGCGAACAGATCCCGCACCTGAGCCTCGTCGCCCACGTCCACGGATACACCGTAGGCGCCGTTGCCCATGCGGGCCGCCGCCTCGTCGAGCTTCTCCTTGCGTCGCCCGACCAGCACGACCTGGGCGCCCTCGCGGGCGAAGCGCTCGGCGATGGCCAGGCCGATGCCCGTCCCTGCGCCGGTCACGACGGCGATCTTGCCTTCGAGCGGGAGGCTCATGGTGTCTCCAAGCTCATGGTGTCTCCAAGGGTAGGGGGCGCGTTCAGTCCAGGACGATGCGGTGGCCGGCGGTGTAGCCGCCGTCGACCACCAGGGAGGTGCCCGTCACGAAGGACGCGTCGTCCGAAGCGAGGAAGAGTGTGGCCGCCGCGATCTCCGAGGGCTTCGCGAAGCGCTCGAGCAGGTGGAACTTGCGGAGCTTCTCGCCCACGGCCTTCAGCCCCTCCTGGTTCAGCATCGCGGTCATGGGAGTCTCGACGCCGCCGGGGCAGATGCAGTTCACGCGCACGCCTGCCGGCGAGTAGTCGATTGCCATGTTCTTGGTCATCAGCACGACCCCGCCCTTGGAGGCGTTGTAGGCCAGCTGGCCGCCGATTCCGACCAGCCCCTCGACGCTTGCGACGTGGACGATGCTTCCGGAGCCCTGCTCCAGCATGGCCGGGATCACGTGCTTGGCGGTCAGGAACGAGCCCTTGAGGTTGATGTCGAGGACGCGGTCGAACTCCTCCACCTCGAGGGTGTGAGCCATCCCGAAGCCGACGACGCCGGCCGCGTTCACCAGCACGTCGATCCGGCCGAAACGCTCGCGGGTGGCCGCGACCGCCGCCTCGACCGAAGGCTCGTCGCGGACGTCGACCTCCTGGAAGAGGGTGCCGGGTGCGCTGGCGTCGATTTCGCTCCAGAGGTCGTCGGGCGGCTTGGCGACGTCCAAGGCCGCGATGGAAGCGCCCTCGGCGGCGAAGCGCACTGCGCACGCGGCACCGATCCCCGACGCCGCTCCGGTGATGACGGCGACCCGATCCTGCAGGCGTCCCATGTCTTCCTCCAAGCCGGCTATGCGTAGCGAGAGGATCGAGTTCCGGCCCGTCCCGGGAAGGAGCGCGGCCGTCCCGGTCCGGAACGAGGCGTCAGAAGTTGAGGCGGACCGTCGCGCCGTACTGCCGCGGCGGGCCGTTGACCATCGCGAAGCCGTTGAGCGTCGGCGCGTCGAAGCCGACCACGCCGTATTCCTCGTCGGTCAGGTTCGTGATCCAGAAGGTCAGGTCCCAGCGTTCGTCCTCGGCCTTGAGGCCCGCGCGCAGGTTCACGAGGTGCGTGTCGTCCTGCTTCAGATGGGGGTCGAGGTCCTGGGCCAGGTACCGGTCGCTCTGAAATGAGTAGTCAGCACGCGTGTAGAGCGCGACCGGGAAGAAGGGCAGCAGGTACTCGTAGGAGGCGAATACGTTCAGGCTGAACTCGGGAGCGTTCTCGAGTTCCTTGTCCGACAGATCCTGGTTGCAGTTGAACAGGATCGCGTTGCAGGCCATGAGCCCGCTGGGAGGGCCGATGGGCGAGGCGTCGATCGCGTCCCAGCGCTGCTGGGCCGTCTGCTCGGCCTTCTCGAAGTCGGTGTACTCGGCGACGTTCCAACCGAAGCTCGCACCGAGGACCATCTCGGGCAGCGGCACCACCACGAGCTCGCCCTCGAAGCCGTAGCTCACCAGCGAGCCGGCGTTGATGACGTTGATGGAGCTGCCATCGAAGGTCTGGGCTTGGAACTGCTCGTAGTCGGTGTAGAAGAAGGTCCCGTTGAGGGTGATCATGCCTTCCAGCCAGGTGGTCTTCGCGCCGACCTCGTAGTTGGTGGACTCCTCGTCGTCGAACTCGCCCGACACGGTGGATGTGGTCCGCAGCTGGTTGAAGCCGCCGGACTTGAACCCGGTGGCAAACGAGAAGTAGGTCATGATTTCGTCGGTGGGGAAGAAGCGCAGGCTCGCCATCCCGGTCCAGTTCTCCACGGTCCGCTCCTGGAGGCCCGAATCGATGTCGGGGCCGAGGAGCGGCGGCGTATCGAGGAAGCAGAAAACTCCGCACGTCGCGACCTGGGTTCCCCTGCGGGTCTTCGTCTCCTTGGTGTACCGGACCCCGCCGGTGACGCTCCACTTCTCGGTGGGGCTGATCGTCGTCTGGGCGAAGCCGGCGTAGCTCGTGGTCGTGTGGTGGTTGTCGCCGACGTTGGTGATCGGCAAGGAGATCGCGAGGAAGGGCAACGTCAGCGGCGTCAGCCCTTGGAGGGTCAGGGTGTCCTCGGTGTCCTGGCTCTGGTGGTAGTAGTAGAAGCCCGCTTGATAGGTCCAGATCTCGTCGTCCGGCGAGGCGAAGCGAACCTCCGCCGAGTACTGGTCGAGCGACGTGTCCGTCGCCCCGACGGTCACGTCGTAGAAGGAGAAGTCCCCGTCGAACCTGCTGTCGGACGAGTAGGTCCGCCAGGCGCCGATGGCTTGGATGGTCGAGCCGCTGAAGAAGGGGATCTCCCCCACGAAGGGGATGGGGGGAAGCTCGTAGTTCAGATCGAAGGAGACGCCGCCGATGTCGACCTCGTTCATGGGGGTGACGTCCACGCCCAGCTTGCGGTCGAAGGGGTCCGCCTCGGGAAGGGGGATTCCAGACTCGAACTCGAGGCCCTGGAACGTGTGCCCAGGACTGAAACCACCGGCCGTCGGCCCGGCCCACAGCGTCGGCCTGCCCTCGTAGGTGACGATGTCCGGCACGCAGCACTTGGTGTCTTCGGAGGAGTAGTCACCGGTCAGCAGGAGCGAGAGGGTGTCCGTGAAGTCGAACAGCCAGCGCGACTTCAGCCCCCACTTGTCGCCGTCGTTGATGTCGCTGTCGTCGAAGAAGTTCTCGTCGAAGCCGTCGCGGACGACGCGGTAGCCCGAGAGGCGCGTGGCGACGCGCCCGTCGATGATTGGGACGTTGATCGAGCCACGGCCCTCGAAGGCGTCGAAGTTGCCGATGACGCCCTCGAGGGTCGACTCGAGCTCGTAGTGAGGCCGCTTCGAGATGACGTTGATCAGGCCCGCCGCGGTGTTCTTGCCGTAGAGCGTGCCCTGGGGGCCGCGCAGCACCTCGACGCGCTCGACGTCGAGCATGTCGCCCACGCTCATGCCGGCACGACCCTGGTAGACGCCGTCGATGAAGACGCCGACGCTCGGGTCGATGCCCGAGTTGTTGCCGATCGAGCCGATGCCGCGGATGCGGATCACCGTGCCGCGCGAATCGGTGACGGGGTTGATCGTCAGGTTCGGCACGTACTGCTGGAGCTGGCCGAACTCCGTCAGGCCGGAGTCCTTCAAGAAGTCGGAGTTCAGGGCCTTCATGGAGATCGCCACGTCCTGGATCGATTCCTCGCGCTTGGTCGCCGTCACGTAGAGGTTCTCGACGGACCCTCCCTTGCGGCTCGCACTCTTGCGCGCGCCCTCGACCTCGGGCTCGGTGGGTTCGCCCTCGAGCGTGGGCTTGTCGGGTACGCCCTCGAGCTCGGGCGGGTCGAGGATGTCGAGATCGTCCTGAATGGCGTCATCGAGGTCGTCGGGAGTGGTGTCAACGGCCTCGTCCACGACCTCGTCGACGGTGGTGTCCTCGTCCGCCGACTCGTCCTCGTCCCAATTCCAGTCGTCCACCTCTTCTTCTTCGGCCGCGCGGACGGTGGACGTCTCCTGCGCCGACGCGACCCCTGCGAGTGCCGGAGCGAGCAGAAGACCGGCCGCGGCCAGGAGGGAGACGGAGAGGAGTTGGCTGGATCGCATGCGGACTACCCCGGGCTGGTATTGGCTCGCTCCATCGGGATCGAGCACGTCGCCAGTGTCGGATTGGGCTACGGATTCGCGGAGAACGTGCTGGTCATTCCGCCATCCACGCACAGGTTCGTGCCGGTGATGTAACCACCGGCTTCGGATGCGAGCAGCAGCAGGGCTGCGTTCGTGTCTTCGTCCTCGAGGGCGCGGCCCAGCGGGAGGCCCTTGCTCATCAGGGTCACGCCGAACTCGCTGTAGAGCTCCACGAACTTCTCCGTGGCCGAGACGCCCGGCGTGAGTGCGTTGACCGTGATGCCGTTGGGTCCGAGTTCGGCGGCCATGCCCCGGGTCATCGAGGCCAGGGCGCCCTTCGAGGTCCCGTAGGCGCTCACCATGGCGAAGCCCAGGATGGCCGAGGGCGACAGGATGTTGATGATCCGGCCGTAGCCGTTCTCGGTCATGATCCGCGCGCAGGTCTGGGAGAAGCGGAAGGGGCCGTTGATGTTGGTGTCCATCACGTCGAGCCACTGCTCCTCCTCGACGACGAGGAACGGGCCCGGGGGGTAGATCCCGGCGTTGTTCACCAGGACGTCGACCTTCCCCTTCCAGTCGACGACCTTCTGGACGGTGGCATCGACCTCGGGTCGGGATCGGACATCGCAAGGGATGGCGAGGGCTTCGCCTCCGGCCTTCTCGATCTCGGCCACGCACTGCGCGAGAGGCTCGGGCCGACGGCCGGTGATGGCGACGGCGCCGCCCGCCGCTGCCAGGGCCCGGGCATAACCCGCACCCAGCCCGGTGCCACCGCCGGTGACGATGGCGACGCGATCCTTCAGGGAAACCTCCACGGCTCGAACTCCTCCCTCACGCCGCGGCCCAGGCAGCTTCAGAAGCCCAGCCAGGGCAGGGCCGACGCGAGCGTCAGCAAAATCGGACGGACCTTAACACGTTCAGCTGATTAAATGCGTTAAAGTTGTATCCGGATCTGGCGCCTCCGCCGGCCCCGCGCCTGGGTTGGTCTCAACCCGGCCGGGCGGGTGCGCGCCCTGGGTCTTGGGCCTACGGAGCGAACGATGGATCTCGTGACCCGACAGCGCGAGGAGCGGAAGCGCCGCATCCTCGAGGTGGCGCGCGGCTTGATTGGCGACCGCGGCTACGAGGGCGTCACCATGCGCGACCTCGCCGAAGCCAGTCTGGTCTCCGTCCCCACCCTCTACAACCTTTTCGGCGGCAAGAACGAGCTCCTGCTCCAGGCGGTGCTCTCCCACTTCGGCACCCTGATCGGCAGCGCCGAGCGGCCGGGCCCGGGGGTGGGCCTCGACCGGGTGCTCTCCCTGGTGGAGACGATCGGCCGCGAGACTCCGCAGCACGCCACCTATGCGCGGGCGCTGATGAGCTTCTTCGGTGGAGCCTCGGACCGCGGGAATCTCCACGACTTCGTCTCGAACGCCTTGAGCAGTGAGCTGATCGCCGCCCTCGAGGAGATGCAAGAGAAGCGGCAGCTCCTGGCGTGGGCGGACCCCCGGGCTCTGGGGGAGCGGCTCGCCAGCCAGCTCACCATCACGACCTTCGAATGGTCTTACGATCGCCTGAGCGACGAAGGTTTCCTCGACGCAATGCTCTACGGGACCGGGGTGATGTTGCTCGGGTTCGCTCGCGGAAAGGCGGCGGTCGAGGTCGAGCGGCTCGTCTCGAAGCACCAGAGCGCTGCCGTTGCCCGGCCTAGCTCGGAGTCGCTTCCGGATCCGCTGGCGACGGGCACCGAAGACAAGCCCTGAGATCGCCCGCCGCTTCGCGAGAGCTCAGCCTTCGGTGAAGAAGTCCGCCCGGGGTCGTCCCTGGGGGTCGTAGACCGGCTCCGAGAGGGTCCCTCGGATCTTCTCCACGTCCAGACCGCAGATGCCGCGGGCCGCGATCGTGTCCCGCATGCCGGTGAAGTGAGGGCTCTCGAAGTGTCCCGTGAGAGCCTCGGCACTGGCCCACTTCTCGTACACGTAGATCCGGCCCGGGACCAGCGGGTCGGCGCTCCATACATAATGGATGCACCCCTCCCGGGCGCGTGTGGCGGTCTGATGCTCCAGGCTCGCCGCGAGGGCTTCGTCCCGGCGATCGGGGTCCACGTCCACGGTTCCAGCGATGATGATCACGAACCCTCCGATCCCGGCGTCGAGAGACCCATCTGCTCCGGCAGCGAGCCGGGCTGCCGGCCATCGACGTCGGTGAATCCGTACTCGCGCCCGAGTTCGTTGACCACGAGGACCTGCCCGCTCCGCGCCATGCGGTCGGGGTCCGTGGCCACGGCGACCACGGCGCGGCCGGTGAAGCGGGGCGACTCCCCATTCTCGACGCTGAAGGGTAATTCCCCGTCGGCCGCGCGCTGGAGGATGTGCTCCGTTCGGACCCAACCCGGCCACAGCGAGACGCACGTGACGTTGTGGTCGCGGAGCTCATAGGCCATGTCGCGAGCCATGCGGTCGACGGCAGCCTTGCCCACGCCGTAGGCCAGGTTGAACGCATAGGCGGCGCCCGCGAAGGAGGAGATGTTGACGATCAGGCCTTCCTTCTGCTCGATCATCAAGGGCACGGCCTCGTGACTCGCGACGTAGTGCCCGCGGCAGCCCACGTGGAGGATCTCGTCCCAGATCGAGATCGGGTACTCCCAGAAGCCGCCGCCTTGGAGGATCCGCTGCTTGGGGGCCGTGAAGACGTTGTTGACCAGGATGTCGAGTCGGCCTTGTTCTTTCCGCACGCGGTCGAACAGCGCGATGATCTGATCGTCGTCGCCATGATCGCACTGCACGGCGACGGCCTTGCCACCGAGCTCTTCCACCTCCTGGGCCGTGCCGCCGATGGTGCCGGGGAACTCGGCGGAGCCTTCCACGACGGTGCGCCCCGTCAGGTAGACCGTCGCGCCCGCGGCGCCCAGCTCGAGGGCGATGCCCTTCCCGATCCCGCGGCTGGCTCCGGTCACCACCGCGATCCGCCCTTCGAGTGCCTTCACCTCGCGCCTCCGCTCGTTCGTGGCTGAAGAAGCTGACAGAGCTCTGACAGGGCGCCGATCCGGTGATCGGGCTCGACCGCATGATCCGGGTCGTCCAGGTGGCTCGTCCCGCCTTCTTCGCTGATCAGCACGCACGTCATGCCGAGATCCCGGGCTCCCTGGACGTCGTGGACGCGCGAGTCGCCCACGAAGACGACCTCCTCGACCCCGCAGTCGGCCTTGGCGAGGGCGTGGCGGAAGATGCCGGGGTCCGGCTTGCACGACTCGGCCTCTTCGGAGCTCGTCCAGTGGTCGAAGGCCGGCCGGAGCGCGAGCTGATCGAGCATCGGTTCGAGGTAGTCGTCGTCGATGTTGGAGACGAGGGAGAGCAGATAGCCGCGCTCGCGCAGGGTGCCGAGCGTCTCCAGACAATCGTCGCGCAGGACCATCTGGGTGATCATCACCTGCCGCTGGGCGTCGTAGAACCACTCCAGGAAGGCCGGCGACGCCTCGTGCCCCAGCTCGCCGGCCAAAGCGCGGGTCGTGTCGTTGAACAGATCCCGGTGCAGGTAGTACGGGCGGCGCTTGTAGTCCTCGTTCACACGACGCGTGGCCCGCAGGAAGGCGGGCCCGACCTTCGCGACGCCCCCCTCGGCGCCGAGCCGTTCGGCGGCCTCCACGAGCACCGGAATGGTGGCGGCCGGGATGTTGCGGTTGCTGAAGAGCGTCCCGCCCAGATCGAAGAAGACTGCCCGGATCGAGTTCGTCACGACGCGCGGAGCCTAGCTTGGCACCTAACCCGGCGCTTGGGCCCAACGCGGCGCTCGGGCACAACGGCACGGTCGTGGCGTACGAGAGCGACGAGTTCGGATCCGTCTTCATTCGTCATGGATCCGCACCCTCCCGGTGCCGCCATCGACGGTGATCGTCCGGCCGTCGGGGATGAGGTCGCAGGCCCGAGCCAGGTTCGCCACGCAGGGGACCCCGTACTCGCGGGAGATCATCACGGCGTGTGACACGACGCCGCCGGTCTCGACCACGACGCCTCCGATGATGGAGAACACCGTCGTCCATGCGGGGTCCGTGGCGACGGTGATCAGGATGTCGTCCTTCTCGACGGTGCTGATCTCGTCCAGGCTCCTGCATACGCGTGCGCGCCCGGTGACCACGCCGCTGCTCGCCGACGTGCCGCGCAGGCCCTGGCCATCGTCCGGCAGCTGACCGTCGTCGAAGCTCTCCCAGCCACGCAGATACTTGGGCGGCTCCTTGTGGGTGTATCTCTCGTACACCCGGCGGCGCGCTCGGACGCGGATCTCGATCTCCTTCGCACTCAGGGTGTCGCGGTCGGCCGCGATCGCCTCGTGGATCCCGAGGAAGAAGACGTCTTCGGGATCGTTCATCAGGCCCTTCTCGACGAGCATCCTCCCGACCTTCGTGAGTAGCGGTCGGAAGTGCATTCCATCCCGGTCGTTCTGGAAACGCTCCCAATCCCGGTAGTAGAAGTAGTCTTGGACCAGCTCGAGGTACCACTTGAAGACGGCGGCCTTCAACGAGCCGACCGGTCCTTGCCGGGCCTTCCTCAGACACTCCGCCTTCGTTTCGAGCATGCGCTCCCGGAGTCGCGTCTCGAAGGCCGTCGGGCTGTCTTCCTCGCCGAGCGTGAGGAGTGGCTTCAGCGCAGGAAAGACGTTCTCCGGCTTCTGTCGCCAACGGAAATGGAACGGGTCTCGTTCCTTGGCGCCACGGTGGCCGTAGTCGGCGAGGAACACGTCGAAGTGGGCCTTGAAGCGTCGCCCGTCTTCGGAGTCCTCCAGGCACTGCAGGATCTCCTTGGGGTCCTCCTTCTTCATGAGCTCCATCAGCACCGGTGATTCCGTCACCTTCCGCGACAGCTCCCAGACCGCGGCGTTCTGGTCGCCCGTCGGGGTCTGCAGGCCCGAGACGAGGCGGCTGAAGAGCCGACCCTCTTCGTCGCCACACCACATCTCGCAGAGCTTCCGCAGCCCGTGTGGCAGGACGTAGAGGAAGAAGTTGAAGGGCAGGGCGACGTTCTCGTCGAGCTCGTTCCCTTCTCGCCCCTTCAACAGGGTCATGAAGAGCTCGCCCGCGCTGCCGGCGGATTCGATGTCGTAGTCGGCCCAGACCCGGTTCGCGTTATCGACCCAGCTCTCGAAGTTTTCGTAGAGATAGTGCGTGCTTCCGAGCAGCGAGCGGGTCGGATGGGTGAACTCGAGCTTCACCAGCATCCGGATGAAGCGGAACCAGTCGAAGGGCATGTTGCGGATCTCTTCGCGCTGTTCCTCCGGGAAGGGCATCAGGGCGGCCTCGTCCCGCGCGAAGGGCGGGATGAAGATCCGCATCCACTCCTTCTCGAAGTGCGTGTTGTAGTAGGCGCGCGCGCCGTGCCAGCGGAACAGCGGCATGTCCGAGAAGTCTTCGGCCGAGTAGCCCGCGAACTCGGTGATCCCCAGGAATTCGAGTGCGTGGAGCTTCGTCTTGATGCGATGCGGCTGCGCGAAGGTGTACATGAGCGGGGTCGAGGGGCCCGTCTGCAGCTCGTCGGAATAGGAGCGGGACCAGACCCAGCGGTCCTGGGTCAGCTCCGCGAGTGCGTTCGGCGTCTGCCAGGCTTCCATGCCCTCTGGGAAGTCGAGGTCGGCCGCGGTGACCTCGCGGGCTTGCAGGATCGCGAAGCGTCCTTGCGCATACCCCCACTCGATGTCCTGCGGGAAGCCATAGTGCGCCTCGATCCGCACGCCGATCTCGGCCAACTCCTGGACCTTCTCGTCCACCAGGGTTTCGACCGACCGGATCTCCTCGGGCACCTCGATCTCCACGCTGCCCTGGCCATCCTCCCGCCGGACCGTCATCACGCGCTTTTCTTGGATGCTCTTGTCCTTGATCGCGAGGGAATCCTTGTCGATGAGGTACTGATCCGGATTGACCCGGCCCGAGACGATGGCTTCGCCGAGACCCCAGCTGGTGTTGAGGAAGATCTCGTTGGGGTTCGACGTGACCGGGTTCGCAGTGAACAGCACGCCGGAGACCTCGGACGGGAACATCTCCTGGACGACCACGGCGAGCAGCACGTCCTCGTGCCGGAATCCCTGCCGGTTTCGATAGGAGACGGCGCGATCCGTCCAGAGCGAGGCCCAGCAGCGCTTCACGTGCTCGACGACGGCCTCCGCGCCGTGGATGTTCAAGTACGTGTCCTGCTGGCCGGCGAAGGACGTGCCGGGCAGGTCTTCGGCCGTCGCGGAGGATCGCACCGACACCCGCACGTCGTCGCCCAGCCGGGCTTCGAGCGCGAGGTATGCGGCCCGGATCGCCCCGTCGATCTCTGCTGGGGTGTCTGCGCCGAGGATCATCTCGCGGATCCTGCTCGCGCGTGCCTCGATCTCTGGTGCGTCCTCGTAGTCGAGCCCTTCGAGGACGCCCAGGATGGGGGCGAGCAGCGAGTTCGCTTCGATGAGTCGCCGGTAGGCCGCGGTCGTCACGCAGAACGCATGGGGAACCGGCAGCTCGGCGCGGGTCAGCTCTCCGAGATTGGCGCCCTTCCCCCCGACGAGGGCGATGCTTCGAGAATCGACCTCGTCCAGGCTGCAGGTGAAATCGCCCATGGAGGCGGAGGTTCCTTTCCCGAATGGATCAGCGGCGGGCGCGCACGCTTCATGGTGTTCGACGAGAAGAGTACCCGTCGGCACCCGCGGACGGACCTGCAGTTTCAGGGCAGAGATGTATCCGAAGCGCGCAGCGCTTCGACGACCGAGCGGGGCCGGGCCCCACGGAACTCTCCGTTCCATTGCGGGGCAGCTCGTCTATTCTCGGCGGCTACCAGAACCCGAAACGAAACCTGAACCGGATCTGACCTGAACCAGACCCTGAAAGAGGACCCAGAATGAAGCTCGGCCTGCTCGTCGGCTATTCGCCCGCAACCATGTCGGTCCCGATGGACATGATCCTCGAGGCCGAGTCGCTCGGCTTCAGCTCCGCCTGGACCGCCGAGGCCTGGGGATCCGACGCCGTGTCGCCTGCGGCCTGGATCCTCGCCCGAACGGAGAAGATCAACGTCGGCACGGCGATCATGCAGATGCCCGGCCGCACGCCGGCCATGGCGGCCATGACCGCGATGACGCTCCAAGCCATGTCCGGCGGCCGCTTCATCCTCGGCCTCGGGCCGTCGGGCCCGCAGGTGGTCGAGGGCTGGCACGGCGTCGCCTACGGGCGGCCCCTCACGCGGACGCGCGAGTACATCTCGATCATCCGCGACATCCTCGCCCGCGAGGAGCGCGTGACCCACGAGGGCTTCCACTACCAGATGCCCTACAAGGGCAAGGACGCCACGGGCCTCGGCAAGCCGCTGAAGAGCATCCTGCACGGCGACCCCGCCCTGAAGATCTTCACGGCCTCGATCTCGCCGAAGGGCATGGAGTGCGCGTCGGAGGTCGCCGACGGCGTCTTCCCGATCTGGATGAGCCCGGAGCGCTTCGACGTCTTCGAGGCGTCCCTCGAGAAGGGCTTCGCGAAGGCCGGTGGCGGCAAGAGCCTCGAGAGCTTCGAGGTCGCCCCCTTCGTGACCTGCATCATGTCCGACGACCTCGAGAAGGCCCGCATCCCGATCAAGAACAACATGGCGCTCTACATCGGCGGCATGGGCGCCCGTGGGAAGAACTTCTACAACGACTACGCCAAGCGCCTCGGCTACGAGGAGGCGGCGGTGCAGATCCAGGATCTCTTCCTCGACGGCAAGAAGCGCGAGGCCGCGGAGGCCGTGCCCGACGCCCTGGTGGACGAGGTCGCCCTCGTCGGGCCCGAGGCTCGCATCCGCGACCGTCTCCAGGTCTGGAAGGAGGCGGGCAAGAAGCGCCACGTGGGCTCGATGCTGATCGGCGGCGGCGGACCCGCGCTGCGTGTGCTCGCCGAAGAGCTTCTCTAGGCCGGTCGCCGGCGAGAGAACGCGCCGTCAGGCAGCCCGCGAGTGTCGAGCCGCGTGCCGAGCGCCGGATCGAGCCAGATCGAGCCAGGTCGAGCCAGATCGAGCCGGAAGGCAGGCGCTACCGGGGCTCGGTCTCGTCGAGGGCCGCGAGGATCTCCCGGCTCTCGTTCCAGGCCTCCACGGCCGCCGGGTAGCCCAGGTAGAGGGCGAGCTGCAGGATGACCTCGTCGATCTCCTCGCGGGTCATGCCGTGGCGCAATGCGGCCGGGACGTGCACGCGGAGTTCGCTGACCCTGCCGAGGGCGATCAGCGCCACGATCGTGACCAGGCTGCGGTCTCGGCGGGACAGCTCCGGGCGCGCCCAGATCTCGCCCATGAGGTGCTGGATCGCGAAGCGGCCCAGCGGCCCCAGCCGCTCCTCCATGGTGCGGGCGATGACTTCGGGCGGCGCGGTCCAGCCCATGATCTGCCCGAAGGCCTCGGCGCCGTCGCGCTGGCGCTGCTCGTCGTCCTTCGGAGCCGCGGCGGGGCGAGGCAGGCTGCGCTGGACGTCCGGCCGCTCTGCAAAGATCGCCATGGCCGCCCTCATGCCCTCCAGGGCGCGCGGATAGCCGGCGTAGCCGCAGAGGTGGAGCATCACCTCCTCGATCTCGTCCACCTCGACGCCATGGTTCAGTGCTCCGACCAGATGGGTCCGCAGCTCCGCCTCGGAACCGAGGCAGCTGAGCGCCGTGACGGAGACCAGGCTGCGATCGCGACGCGCCAGGCCGGGGCGTGACCAGATGTCTCCGAGGACGTGGTCGATCGAGAAGGAGGCGATCGCTCCCATCACCGACGCCATCCCCTGCGCCGTCTGCTCCAGGTCCAGGGAGGGATCGCTTCGGATCGTGCGATAGACGTCGAGGCCCCGCCGATGCCGTTCCTCGTAGCTGCCGTCGTCGCTCACGGGCTCTCCTCCGGCTCGCCGCGGGCTCGACGAAGAAGGGGCGGCCATCCTGCGAGAGGATAACCGCCCCGAGTTCTCGAGAGGCCGCGCAATGTCGCGGCTCTCTTCAGGCGATCTTCGCTACGAGCGCCGCCGGCCGGTCGCGAACAGGCCGATGAGGCCCGTGCCCAGCAGCAGCATCGTGCCGGGCTCGGGCACGAAGGCGTAGGTGTAGACGCTCTGGATCTGCCCACCGTTCGGATCGAACGCCTCGGTCACCGTGATGGTGTTCGTTCCGATGTCGATCGTGGCGCCCGGAGCTCCGAACGTCGGGCCGGCGGCGCCCGTCGGCGGCCAGGTCGCGACGGTCGCCGGGACGCTTCCGCAGACCAGCGCTCCGCCCGCTCCAGCGAGGGGCGTGCAGGCAATCGTTCCGGTGGAACTCGTGCCCGTCATGGCACCACCCGCTCCGCCCGCGAACGTACCGGTCTGGCCCCAGGCGGTCGTGGTGATCAAGGCATCGTCGAGAACGCCGAACGCCGCGATGTTGATCGTGATGCTGAAGACCGGCAGGGTCAGGGTGTAGGTTCCCCCCGCTTCGTCGATGTCGCCAGCGCCATTGAAGGGCAGCACCGGCGAGTACACCTGCGTAGACGGGAAGGCCGCGTCGGCGCTCGTGCTGCTCACATAGGTGAGTACGATCGGGGTCGCGCTAGCGGCGCCGGCCCAAAGAAGGGCGGTTGCGCCGACTAGAATCGACCTGGTCAACTTGTTCATTGGATCCTCGATTCAATCATGATTGAGCTTCAACAACTGTCGCCACCGCCGCTCAGGCTCGCAGTCCGCCCTCGAAAACCGTCCCAATTGCCGGGAAACCTCGAGTTCGAACTCCCAAGGGGCGCTTGCCCCCAGCGAAAGCAACCGAATACGGCGAGGAATTATGCAAATTGAATGCCGAGTTCCGGCTTGCCCCCAAGGGGCATTTGCGGAGGTGGGCGCCTGTGGCCCGTCGTCGCGAAAGTGTCGCCAGCGGTATCCGAATTGATTCGAGCCGTGTCCAATCCGACAAAATAACCCGAAAATTCAACGGGTTGCGGCTTCCCGCGGGTGTTCATTTCCATGTCGCAGCGGGCTCGGAGGGAAAAACACTTCCGCAAATCGGTAGAAGCCTTCCGTTTTTCCCTCGCCCTGCCGGCAGCCCCTCGGCAACGGATGGAGGCCGGAACGGCGTCTGGCAGGGGCGACTTCACCATGGGGTCCTCGCACTGGGACGCGACTCGATGCGCCCTAAGCTGGGGGCGAGAACCCCGAGCCGGAGCGAACACCATGAGCGAACTCGTCACCCGTCGCGATGAGGAGGGCGTTGCGACCCTCTCCCTCAACCGCCCCGAAGTCCTGAACGCGCTGAGCCCCGCGCTGTTCGAGGCGCTTCGTGGCCACGTCGACGACCTGGCCGACGAGACCGAGACAATCGGCTGCGTCGTCCTGCGCGCCGAAGGGCGGGCGTTCTCCTCGGGGAACGACCTGCGCGCGATCACGGCCGGGGAGCGCGCTCCCTCGCGTCACTATCAAGCGGAGACGCTGGATGCGATCGAGGCGCTTCCGCAGCCGGTGGTCGCGGCGGTCCGCGGCCACTGCTACACGGGCGCCCTCGAGGTCGTGCTCGCCTGTGACCTGCTGGTCGCCTCGGACGCGGCACGCTTCGTCGACTCCCATGGCAAGTGGGGAATGACGCCGACGTGGGGGATGAGCCAGCGCCTGCCGCGCCGGATCGGACTGCTTCGCACCAAGGAGCTGATGTTCACGGGTCGCGCGGTTGGGGGGGAGGAGGCCGTGGGCCTGGGCCTCGCGAATCTCTGCGTTCCGGATGCGGAACTCGATCAGCAGACCGCCGAGCTCGCGCGGGCGATCACAGAGAACTCGTGGCATTCGTTGCGGGCGCAGAAGAAGCTCGTGAACGAAGGCCAGCGCTTCACCCTCGCGGAGGGCCTTGCCTACGAGCGTGAGAACAGCACCGGCGCCACGCCCGACACGCTCGTGCGCCTGAAGCAGTTCGGCTCGAAGAAGGCCTAGCCGCCCTCGCGGCGCGGGCGGCTAGGCCCGCTCGGGCGGCAGGAACTGGCCGGTGTTCGCGCTGATGCCGCCGTCCACCGGGATCACGGCGCCCGTCACGAACGAGGCCGCCGGCGAGGCGAGGAAGCCGATCACCTCGGCGATCTCCTCCGGCTCGCCCCAGCGCTGGAGCGCCACACGGCGCCGCAATGCCTCGAACGCCTCCGGCGCCGCGGTCTCGATGACCGACGTCATGCGCGTGCGCGTGGGCCCTGGGCAGACACCGTTCACGCGGATGCCCTTGTGCCCGAGGTCTACCGCCGCCGCGCGCACGAGGTTCACCACGCCGCCCTTGGCGACGTTGTAGGCCCACATCCCCGGGTCGCCGCCCAGGCCCGACACCGACGCGGTCACGACGACGGACGCGTCGCCCGCGTCGCCCGCGTCGGCCAGGGCCGACAGCGCGGCCTTGAGCCCGAGGACGCTGCCGCGGAGGTTCACGTCGAGCACCTGATCGAAGCTCTCGAGGGGCAGCGTCTCGATCATGCCCGGCAGCGTCATGCCCGCGTTGAGGACCAGGATGTCGAGGCGGCCGAAGTGCTCGAGGGCCGCCTCGACCATGGCGGCGTTGTCCTCGGCGGAGGTCACGTCCCCCACCTGGCCGCGTACGCCTTCGACGCCTTCGGTCCAGGCGAGCGCATCCGCATCCAGGTCCTGGGCGACGACCGAGGCGCCGCCCTTTGCGAGAAGCTCGCTGGTCGCGCGGCCGATGCCGCTCGCTGCGCCCGTGACGATCGCCACCCGCCCTGCATGAATCCCCATCCCGTGCCTCCTCAGGCGATTCCGAGCTCGATCTCGATGCCGCGACGCCGTAGCACTTCGATGCCCGCCTCGAGGGGCCGGTGTCGCCACCAGTCCTGGCCCTCTCGGACGCCGAGATCCTTCGCGACTTCGGTCGCGGCCACGTAGCCGGCGCCGAGGGTCGACGTGCCGACGGGCCAGATCGAGTTGCTCAGGTAGAGCTTTCCGAACGGGGTGCGCGGCGCGCCGCAGCCCGGGAAGGGGCGCGCCGTCCCGTACCAGCGCCCGCCGGCGCTGCCGCTTCGCGTCGCGCCGAACGTCTGGCTCGGGTTCTTGCGGTAGTAGTCGAGCGGCGAGTTGCAGTAGCGCGCCACGACCGAATCCATCATGCCCGGGTTGTAGCGGGCGAGCAGGCGGTCGACCTCGTCGCCGTAGCTCTCGCGGATCTCGTCCCACTTCTCGGGCCCGCCGTGGGCCGGCAGCTCGTAGGGAACGCAGGCCCACGACATCGCCGTGTACTGGCCTTCGGGTGCCTGGGTGGGGTCGGCGAGCGAGAAGCCCTGGACGGAGAGGCCGGCGACGAGCGGCGGGCTCGGCAGCTCGTCGTTCGCGAGGTTGCGCTCCATGCGACGGATGTCGTCCACGCTCTCGAGGCCGAAGTTGAAGCCGTAGGCGCGGTCGAGTTCTGGCGGGTAGCCCTCCCATCGGGGCGGGCGATCGAGCACCCAGTAGTTCGTGAACATCATCCCCTCGTCGTACCGGTAGGCGTGGACGCCCTCCTTCACCGGGTCGGGGAGCTTCTCCTCGCCGATCAGGCCGAGGAAGGTCGGGTGGCACGAGAGGTTGCTCACCACGGCGCGCCGAGCGTGGATCTCGGCCTCGGGGTAGACGGCGTGCTTCGAGAGCACCACGCCCTGCACCTCGTCCCCCTCCATGACGAACGAGTCGACGGGGCATCCGGTGAAGAGTCGCCCTCCGTGGGCGGCGAAGCAGGAGCAGAGGGCGTGGGTGACGGCGTGGCTGCCGCCGCGCGCGGTCCAGGTGGCGCTGTTGAGGATCTGGATGACCGGAAAGATCACGGACAGGATCGCGTCCTCGCCGCGGTTCCACGGGAGAGCGCCCATCATCACGCCGTTGGTGAGGAGCGCCGTCCGGATCTTGTCGTTGCGGTACACCGCCTCGACGAGCTCGATCCCGGTGAGCTCGTGGGCGTTCTCGGGAAGGTCCGGGAGGATGTGCCGGAACATCGCCGCCGTCCCCTCCGGGCCCTCGGCCTCCTCCGGGCCCTTCGTCGCCTGGCTGTAGAGCATCTGCTGGAGCGCGTCGGACATCCCCGGTGCCAGCGCGTTGTAGAGGGTCTTGAAGACCTCGGCGTCGTGCGCGTCGATCGTCTTCCAGTGCTCGTACTGCTTGCGCGGATCCCACGAGTGGAACATCACGGCCGTGCGGTCGAGGAAGGGGTGGAACATTCCCCACTCACTCGAGGTCAGCATTTCGAGGCCGTACTTCTCGAGCTCGAGGTCGCCGTAGGCCGGCGACCAGAGGGTGACGAGGTTGCACGCGCAGAGGTTCACCTTGACGCCCGGGTGCAGCACCTCCTCGGTGCAGCAGCCCGCGCCCGCCTCGAGCTTGCGCTCGAAGCAGGCCACCGAGAGCCCCGACTTCTGCAGGTAGCAGGCCGTGGTGAGGCCGTTGATGCCCCCGCCGACGACGATGACGTCGTACGCTCGGTCCGGCCCGGAGTGGCTCAACCTTGCCGGACCACCATCCGGCAGCGCGTCGCGCCTTCGGGGATCGTCTCCTGGATCGTCAGCTCGGCACCGCAGCGGCGCAGCATGATCCGGTCCATGTCCATCGCCGTGTCGCAGGCGTCTTGATGCTCCGGCCCCGAGAACCCGTACGGGCAGTAGGGGAGGTCGAGGATGAACTCGTCTCCCTCGATCTCGTGGAACTGGAACGGGAAGCCCATCTGCTCCCCCGACTCGACGAGCTTCTGCTTCGTCTCGTCGATGGAGGCGGTCCGGCGCACGCCGCCGAGCCATGGGAAGATCGCCATGTACCAGCTGAGGCCGCGTGCCAGCGGTTCGCCGATCCCGGGGATGCGGCACAGGAAGATGTGCATCCGGCCCATCCCGCGCATGGCCGCGTCGACGATCTTCTGCATGCCTACCGCCTCCTGCCGGCCGCTAGGCCAGCTCTTCGAAGTAGCTCCGGAGGGTGATCTTGCCCCGCGCCGGGCCTACGCCGTCGACCTCGCCGGCCGTGACGATGAACTGGGCCAGGTCGCCGAACTGGCGATTGAGCACGCCGATGAAGCGTGCCAGGCCGTAGGCCAGCCAGAGCGGGATCACCGTGATCTTGGGCGGTTTGTCCAGCACGTCGAAGGCGAGCTCGGCGGCATCGCGCTGGCTGAGGACATCGGGGCCGCCGGCCTCGACGACGAGGTCGTCGCCCGCGGCCGCGTCGGCACAGACCGCCGCCAGATCCGCACCGTGAATCGGGTTGAACAGATTCGTGCCTTCTCCCACGAGGTACACGCGCCCGCGCTTCGCCATGTCGATGATGGCACCCATGTCGGAGAAGTAGCCCGACGGCCGGACGATCGCGTACTCGAGACCCGACGCCTCGAGGTCCGCGACCACGCGCTCGTGGGCCTTCGTGATGGCGAGGTGGGCGATCTGCTCGTGGCCCAGCATCGAGACGTAGACGAACTTGCGGACGCCGTGCTCGATGCACAGGTCGATCAGGTTGCGGTTGGCCTGGTAGTCCACCTTCTCGAAGGTGAGGCCGTCGCGCTGGCGCGAGATCCCGAGGGAGGAGAACACGATGTCGACGCCACCGTCGAAGAGCCCTTCGAGGGTCTCCGGCTTCGTGGCCTCGCCGACGAAGACGTCATCGATCTCCGCACGCGGGATGGCCGGCGCGGTGAAGGGCCCGGGCTCTTCCAGGCGCTCGACGCTGCGGGCGAGGGCGCGCACCCGGTAGCCGCGCTGATTGAATTCACGGGTGGCGAACTTGCCCAGGTAGCCCGTCGAGCCGGCGACGACGATGCGCTTCGCATTCCCCCCGCTTGCATCCGTCATCGTGACTCCTCGGTCGTTCGCCTGGCAGGATGTGCCGGGTCTCGTTCAGTCGAGGTCGAAGGCCGCCAGGATCTCGTTGGCCCGCGCTTCGACGCCCGCCTTTACGTCCGTGTGGGGCAGGATGTAGAAATCGCCGCGCTTGATGCCGCGGATCACGCGCTCCGCGATCACGGAAGGCTCGGTCGCGACGGCGAGCATCTGGGCCATGAACTCGTTGGGCTCCTCGGGGCTCGCGCCGAGCTCTGCGGGCCGGTTGCGATGTCCCTCGTGGAGGCGCGTCTTCACGAACGACGGGCAGAGGACCGAGACGCCGATGCCTGCCGGCGCCAGCTCCGCGCGCAGGGTCTCGGAGATCCCGACCACGGCGTACTTCGTGGCGGTGTAGATCCCGAGCGTCGGCAACGCCATCAGGCCAGCGATCGACGCCGTGTTCACCACGTGGCCCCCCTCGCCCTGCTCCTTGATCTTCGGGACGAAGGACTGGATGCCGTGCACCGCACCCATCAGGTTCACACCGAGGCACCACTTCCAGTCGTCCGGCGTCGTCTGGTCGATCTCGCCCGCGGGCGCCACGCCGGCGTTGTTGCACAGGATGTGGACCTTCCCGAAGGCCTCGATGGATCGGTCGGCCGCCGCTGCGACCGAGGCCGGGTCCGAGACGTCGCACTGCACGGCGACGACTTCAGCGCCCGAGGCCAGGAGATCTCCCTCGGCCTTCTTCAGCGCATCGGCCTCGATGTCGGCGAGGACGACCTTGGCCCCCTCCTTGGCGAAACCTTGCGCCAGGGCCAGGCCGATGCCCGAAGCCGCGCCCGTCACGAACGCGACCTTTCCGGTCAGATCTTCCATGCTCCATCTCCTCGGCTCTTCAGCGAACGCCCGTGCGACCGGGAGCTTGCCACAGCGGCGTGCTTCGTGAAAAACGAGCGCGGCTCGCCGGATGCGCAGGGGAGCATCCTAGCTCGGCACCGCCCGAGTCAATGGCGATGCCGGCGAAATCTGTGCCCGTTCGCGCTGGACGCCCGAAGTCGGGTCCGCTCGCACGAGCCGGACCGGATGTGGCATGGACACCGCGGCCCGCTGTGCAAAGCTTGCCCGCCCGGATCCCGCGGCAGGCCCGGAGCCGCGCGGACGTCTCGCGCCACCGTCGGCTGCGGGATCGGAAGGAGAAGACCATGGCCGACCTCGAGCAGTTCCGCGCGGACGCCCGCGCATGGCTCGACGAGCACTGTCCGCCCACGCGCCGCCAGCTGCGCGAGGGCGAGACGGCGCCGGCGTGGGGCTCCCCCGAGTTCGACGCCCAGATCGAGGGCTGGAAGCGGGAGATCTGCGAGCGAGGCTGGTCGGCGCCGACCTGGCCGAGGGAGTGCGGCGGGGCCGGCCTGTCGCCCGAGGAGGCCAAGGTGCTGGCCCAGGAGATGGCGCGGATCCGGGCCGTGCCGCCGATCGGCGGCTTCGGCATGTATCTCCTCGCGCCCGTCCTGCTCGAGTTCGCGAACGACGATCAGAAGAAGCGCTTCCTTCCCGACATCGCCAACGGGCGGGTCGACTGGTGCCAGGGCTACAGCGAGCCGGGCGCGGGCTCGGACCTCGCCGGGCTCCAGACCCGCGCCGTGCTGGATGGCGACGAATACGTCATCGACGGCTCGAAGATCTGGACCACCAGCGCGCACCTCGCCGACTGGATCTTCTGCCTCGTGCGCACGGACCCCGACGCGTCCAAGCACGAGGGGATCAGCTTCATCCTCTTCGACATGAAGAGCCCGGGGGTCAGCGTGAGCCCCATCCAGTTGATCAGCGGCCAGTCCGATTTCTGCCAGATCTTCTTCGATGGGGTGCGCGCGAAGGCGGAGAACCTGGTCGGCGTGAAGAACGGAGGCTGGACGATCGCGAAGCGGCTGCTTCAGCACGAACGCAGCGGGCTCTCCGGGATGATGGGCGGGGCCGCGCCGTCGCGGAAGCGGAAGTCCGGCAAACGGCCGCTCCCCAACTTCCACAGCATGGCCGACCTGGCCGCGCCCTACCTCGGGCGCGACGCCGAGGGGCGCCTGGCCGACCCGTTTCTGCGCGACGGCATCGTAGGCGTGGAGATGGACAACCTCTGCTTTGGCCTCACGATGAAGCGGAGCAGCGATGGCGCGAAGGAAGGCCAGGAGGTCGGCCACACCGTCTCGATGTCGAAGTACTACGCGAGCGAGCTCAACAAGCGGCGCCAGGAGCTCCTGGTCTCCGTGATGGGCACGCAGGCGCTCGGCTGGGAGGGCGAGGGCTTCAGTGCCACCGAGCTCGCCCAGACGCGCGGCTGGCTGCGCTCCAAAGGGAACTCCATCGAAGGCGGGACGAGCGAGATCCAACTCAACGTGATTGCCAAGCGCGTGCTGGGCCTTCCCGATTGACGAGCCGTCGGCGCCTTCCTTTGCAGAAGGCGCGGGAGAACTCATGAGCATGATCCTGAACGATGAGCAGCGAATGCTCCAGAAGACGGCGCGGGAGTTCGTGGCCGAGCACGCGCCCGTCGCCCACCTTCGCGAGCTGCGGGACGAGGGCGACGCGACCGGGTTCTCTCGCGGGCTGTGGAAGCAGATGGCCGAGCTCGGCTGGGCGGGGATCGCGCTGCCGGAAGTCTACGGCGGCAGCGAGCTCGGCTACGCGGAGCTCGGAGTTGTCTTCGAGGAGTGCGGTCGTACGCTGGCTCCCACGCCGCTCCTCAGCACCGTGGTGCTCGGCGCCGAGGTCCTGCTCCGAGCGGGGAGCGAGCCGCAGCAAGCGGAGCTCCTGCCCGGCGTCTGCAGCGGCGACGGGATCCTCGCCCTCGCGTTCCAGGAGGCGGGCCGCTTCGCGCCGTATCGGGTGGCCACCAAGGTGACGGCGACGGCCGACGGCCATCGGCTGGACGGCGAGAAGTGCTTCGTCGTCGATGGTCACGTCGCCGACCGTCTGATCGTCGTGGCTCGCAGCAGCGGCGGGGAGGCCGAACGAGACGGTCTCTCGCTCTTCCTGGTCGATCCCGCGGCCCCGGGCGTCGAGATCACCCGCACGATCATGGCCGACAGCCGGAACGCGGCGCGGGTCGTGTTCGACGGCGTGACGGTCGGTGAGGAGGCCACCCTCGGGCGGGTCGGCGCCGCCGCGGACACCCTCGACGCCGTCTTCGACCGCGCGACCTTGGCTCTCTGCGCGGAGATGCTCGGCCTCGCGAGCGAAGCCTTCGAGCGGACCGTCGCCTACCTGAAGACGCGCGAGCAGTTTGGCGCGAAGATCGGCTCGTTCCAGGCGCTCAAGCACCGCGCGGCCACCATGTTCTGCGATCTCGAGCTCGCCCGTTCGATCACGCTCGACGGGCTCCGCGCCATCGACGAAGGGCGCGAGGAGCTGCCCTCGCTCGTGAGCGCAGCGAAGGCGCGGCTCGCGGATACAGCGGCTCTGGTCACCTGCGAGGCGATCCAGATGCACGGCGGGATCGGGATGACGGACGAGGAGGAGATCGGCTTCTTCCTCAAGCGCGCACGCACGGCCGAGCTCTTCCTCGGCGATGCCACCTACCATCGAGATCGCTTCGCAAGGCTACAGGGCTTCTGAGCGCCTCTGATAGCATCACGAACGTCCAAGACCACGAGGAGTCGGTAATGAGCCAGGCAGCAGACGGTGACGGAGCGACGGTGGATGGCGTGCGATTCGAGCAGCCGGCGGAGGGCGTGGCGCGGATCGTGCTGGCGCGTCCCGAGGCACGCAACGCCCAGGACAAGGCCATGCTCTACGCCCTGAACGCGGCCTTCGACCGTGCAGCCCACGACGACGAAGTTCGCGTCATCATTCTCGCCGGCGACGGCCCCCACTTCTCCTCGGGCCACGACCTCCGCGATGCGTCGCAGATCTCGGACTTCCCGCCGGTGGGGAACTGGGGCGGGACCGCTCAGCCCGGCATCGAGGGCTACATGGCCAGCGAGCATGAGATCTACCTCGGCCTCTGCTGGCGTTGGCGGAACCTGCCGAAGCCCACCATCGCCCAGGTCCAGGGCAAGGTCATCGCGGGCGGGCTGATGCTCGCCTGGGTGTGCGACCTCATCGTGGCCGCCGAGGACGCGGAGTTCTCCGACCCGGTGGTCGCCTTCGGAGTGAACGGGGGGGAGTACTTCGCTCACCCCTGGGAGGTGGGCGCACGCAAGGCCAAGGAGATGCTCTTCACCGGCGAGGCCCTGACTGCCGCCGAGGCCAAGCAGCTGGGCATGGTGAACCGGGTCGTCTCGGGCGAGCGCCTCGAGGCCTACACGCTCGAGATGGCGAGCCACGTCGCCGAGCGGCCGAGCATGGGGCTGAAGCTCGCGAAGCAGTCGGTGAACCAGATGCAGGACGCCCAGGGCCTGTGGACATCGCTTCAAGCGGCGATGTCGCTCCACCAGCTGGGGCACTCGAACGACTGGCAGGTCCACGGCGTCGGGATCGACCCGGCCGGGGTGGGGATCATCCGCAAGCAGGCCAAGGCGCCGCCCAAATTCCGGGACTAGCGCCGCGGCCGCAGCGCGATACGTCGAGGCCGCAGCGCGGCACTCGAGCCCAATGAAGAAGGGGCGGCATCCTGCGAGAGGATGACCGCCCCGAGTTCTTCGAGAGGCCGCGCAATGTCGCGGCTCTCTTCAGGCGATCTGCGCTACGAGCGCCGCCGCCCGGTCGCGGTCGCGAACAGGCCGAAGAGGCCCGTCCCCAGCAGCAGCATCGTGCCCGGCTCGGGCACGAAGGTGTAGGTGTAGATGCTCTGAATCTGGCCACCGTTGGCATCGAACGCCTCGTTGACCGTGATCGTGTTGGTGCCGGTGTCGATCCAGGCGCCCGCAGGGCCCCACGGCGGCGCAGGAGCACCACCCGTCGGCGGCCAGGGCGCCACGCCCCCCGGGACGCTTCCGCAGACCAAGGCCCCGCCCGCGCCGAGGAGTGGCGTGCAGGTGACGGTGCCGGTGGAACTCGTGCCCGTGAGAGCGAGCGAGCCCGCGCCCGGCGTGAACGTGCCGGTCTGTCCCCAGCCCGCCGTGTCGATCTGCGCGTCATCGAGAGCGCCGAAGGCCGCGATGTTGATGACGATGCTGAAGTTCGGAAGGGTCAGGCTGTAGGTGCCCGCCACCTCATCGATGTCCCCACCGCCATTGAAGGGCAGCGCAGGCGTAAACACCTGAGTGGACGGGAAGGCCGCACCGGCGCTCGTGCTGCTCACGTACGTGAGCACGATCGGGGTCGCGCTCGCAGCTCCAGCCCACAATAGGGCCATGGCACCGATCAGAATCGGTGTGGTCAGCTTCTTCATTGGATCCTCGTTTCAACCATGATTGGGCC
>JAFDDA010000112.1 GCA_019311105.1 Deltaproteobacteria bacterium | reverse complement strand
GGCCGACGCCGAGGCGGCCCTGGCCTGGTTCAACGGGCAGCAGGACGTCGCCTTCGAGGTGACCGGGATCGTCGACGCCGAGGCGGCCCTCGCGGGCGACGGGCCCCGCGAGCTTCGCCTCGTCTTGTGCGGCGGCGATCGCTGCGAACAGCGCTCCTTTCGCGTGGCTTCCCAGGGCGACGGCTCGGCCGTCTCCTTCGCCGAGGACCCGCCGCCCCCGGGTGGGGCCGAGAGCCCCGCGCCGGAACTCGACCCGCCGCCGGGCGCCCGCCGCGGCTGGCTCGAAGGCGTGCTGGCCCAGCACGCCTTCGTCGTCCTCGTCTTCTATCGCGGCTACTGGTGACCACCCTGTCGCTCCGAGTTGCGGGGCTACGTGCGAGCGGGAGTCGCCGACGCGGTGCGGGCGGCGGGCGGCGAGATCTACGCGGTGTCGAGCGAGCCGCAGGCCCTGGCAGGGCGCGCTGCGACCGACTGGCGGCTCGACTTCGAGACCGTCGGCGACCCCCACCAGGAGATTGCGGGCGCCTGCCGCGAGCGTGGCTGGCTCGATCTCTTCGTGAACGAGCGCCTCGAGTTCCTCCATGCGAGTGTGGGGGAGGGACGCGGCTTCGTCCCAATGCATCCGAAGGGCTACTTCCAGCCCGGCGTCCTCGCACTGGCGCGCGACGGGCGCGTCCTCTACCGCTGGAGGGGCGTCCCCACCCACCGCAACATGGGCGGTGCGACCGAGCGACCCACGGCGGAGCATGTCTGGACACGCGTTTCGGGTGCGCTCGACACGGCCGGCTCCGCCGACGCGGCGCTCGACGCCGACCCGCCGCTCGACTCGCGCGGTATCCCGTGGCCGATCTTCGCCTCGCTGCTGATCGCGAACGGCTGGTTCCTGAGGGCGCGCGGTTTCCCATCGGCGAAGCACGTGGCCTGGGCGGGCCTGCGGCTGCTCGCCTTCGGAGCCGCCTGGGCCGCGGCGTTCGCTTGGCTCCCCACGCTGCCGGTGGCGGCGGCGCTCGCCGCCTGGGCGATCTACATCGCGCCCAAGGTGCGCTGGGTGGGCCAGCAGTTCCAGCACGTCGAGCCGACCGAGGCAGGCTGAGCCCCGAGAGGCCGCGGCTAGGCCCAGCGTGCCCTCACGGAAGCGAGGAGCCTCCCGGCTGCGGCCTTCGCCCTCGTGCGCACGTCTCGTTCCCGTCCTCGAGAGAAACGAAAGCCCCCGGAACCAAGTGGATTCCGAGGGCTTGGATTGGTAGCGGGGGAGGGCTACGTCCGGGTAGCCCCTTGGGAGCTGGGCCTGCTCCTGGCAGCGTAGGGGGCGGTTGCGGGGGGCCCGCAACCTTACGTTCGTGCCGGGTTGGCGCCGGAAGAACGACAACGGCGCTGGGAGCCGCCTCCCAGGGCCCGGGGGTTCGATACGCCTGTGTGCGGGACGCGCGCCCTTGGCGGCACGCGCGGAAGGAAACTCCTCATGTCGTTCCACCGCTCCCTTTTGGTATGCTCGCCCGGCGCAACATCGGAGGGATCGGATCATGGCCATGACCGGGCGTTGCTACTGCGGCGGCATCGCCGCGTTCGACAAGCTATCGGGCGAGGCCAAGAGCACGTCGTGAGTGACTTCGTCATCCGACGCGTGCATTCGGACGAGGCGAAGGCCTTCGCCACCCTGCGGCGCGAGATGCTGACGTCGGAACCCTTGGCGTTCGCTGGGTCCCCCGAGCAGGACGACGCCTCCCACCCGGGGATCGTGCGGGAGCGGCTGCGCGAGGAGGGTACCGTCATGCTCGGCGCCTTCGGCGCCGACGGCTCGCTGCTCGGTAGCATGATCCTGCGGCGCGAACCCGCCCGGAAGTCGCAGCACAAGGTCCACGTGTTCGCGACCTTCGTGCGGCCCGAGCACCGGCGCCGGGGCATCGCGGCCGCGATGATGGGCGAGGCCATCCGCGTTGCGCGCGCCATGCGGGGCCTGGAGTGGTTGTTGCTCTCGGTCAGCTCCGCGGCCCCGCACGCCCAGCGCCTCTACGAGAGCGCAGGCTTCGAAGTCTGGGGACGCGAGCCCGACGCCCTGCACCACGAGGGGGAGTCGGCCGACGAGATCCACATGACTCTGCGCATCGCTGGCAGTAGCTGACGGAGCAGCGAGCGCGCATCCGTCCAGGGTGCAGTAGACGAGGGCGCGGCCGAAGATCGCAGGCGCGCATGAAACCGACCGCGCCACAGAACGACAACGGCCCTGGGAGTTACCTCCCAGGGCCGTTCGATTGGTAGCGGGGGAGGGATTTGAACCCCCGACCTCCGGGTCATGAGAGCGCCCCACCGCCTGGAAAATCCTGTGGCGTCGGTTCATTGCTCGCTTGGCCCGGACAGCTGGGTTCAGTTGGCCCGGGTTGGCCCGGAGCCACCTCGATCTGAGCCACGGCCACCCGGCACAGGCTGGACCAAACCGGGGGTCAGGCTCACAGCCACGGCGGGAGCCGCCCAGCCTTGGACTCCTCCATGTCGCGCTCGCCCCCGTCGACCCTTCGGCGCCCGGCTATCGCTCGGCTACTTGTGGAGTGCTTCCCAGACGCCGTCCCAGTCGGGGGGCGGCGGCTCGCGCAGGAAAGTCCGACAGCGGTCGTAGAAGACCTTGCAGGGGCCGTCCGAACGAGCGCCTTCGGCGAAGATCTTCGAGGCCTCGGCGAAGCGACGCTCGTGATACAGCTCGTAGCCCTCGGTGAAGCGTGCCTGGCCCGGCGTCCAGCGCACGCCCGTCGGGCCCACGACCTCGTGGACCCGAAGCGGTTCGATCCGGCCCTTCACGCGCACGAGGTCCACCTCGCGCGTCTCGAAACCGCCGCCGGCGACGTCACGCGTGGCCTCGCTCACCAGGATCTGGGTGCCATAGACCTTGTTCAGCCCCTCCAGGCGCGAGGACACGTTCACGCCATCTCCGACGACGGTGAACTCCATGCGCTTCTCGGAACCGAGATTTCCGGAGGTGATCTCGCCCGTGTTGATGCCGATGCCGACGCGGATGGGCATCAACTTCTGGCGCAGACGAAGCGTGTTCAGCCCTTCCAGGCGCTGGAGCATGCCCAGGGCGGTGCGCACGCAGCGCTCGGCGTCGTCGTCGCGGGCGACGGGGACGCCGAAGACCGCCATCAGCGCGTCGCCCATGAACTTGTCGAGCACGCCCTGGTTGCCGAACACTTCGTCGACCATCAGGGTGAAGTAGGAGTTCAGGAACTCCATGGTGCCGTCGGCGGAGAGACGCTCCGAGAGGCTCGTGAAATCGCGGATGTCGCAGAAGAGGACGCTCGCGGTGGTGCGCGTGCCGCCGAGGTGCAACTCGGGCTCGGCGAGGATCTGATCGACCAGATCGCTCGCCATGTAGCGGTTGAGAGTACTCCGAACCCGCATCTCCTGGGTGATGTCCTCGAGCACGAGCACGGAACCCTGCTGCTCCCCCTCGGCGTCGTTCAGGTCGAGGGCATGCACGTTCACGGAGTGGCGTGAGCCTTCGGCGGGAGTGAAGGAGAGGTCATAGCGGGAGACGCGCGTCTTCTCCCCGGCGACCTCGTCGATCAGGCCCAGCACGGCTTCGTTTCCGGTGCCGAGCACCTCGGCCAGGTCCCGGCCGAGACACGCTCCTTCGTCGCGGTGGAGCAGCTCGCATGCTGCGCGGTTGACCGTGATCACCCGGCGCTCGTTGTCGAGGGAGATGATGGCGTTCGAGATGCTCTGCTGGACGTTGTCCAGGTAGTTCCGCATGTCCACGCTGCGCGCATAGAGCTGGGCGTTCTCGAGGGCCACCGCGATCTGAGAGCAGAGCGCCTGGAGCAGCTCTTCGTCGCCGCTCTCGAAGCGGCCTTCCTTCTTGTTGATCGCCTGGGTTACGCCGATCACGTCGCCCTCGCGATTCAGCACCGGCGCGGCCAGCACCGTTCGCGTTCGGTAGCCCGTGCGGCGATCGATCTCCGGATTGAAGCGCGGGTCGCCGTAGGCATCGGCGATGTTCAGGATGTCGCCGCTCGTGGCGACGTGGCCGGCGAGGCCGACGTTCGCGGGGAAGCGGATCTGCTTCAGCTCGGAGCCGTGGGCATCCATCGACCAGAGCTCGCTCGCCTCGCGGTCGAGCACGAAGAAGGACGCCCGATCGCAGCCCAGGATCTCGATCAGCTTCTCCACCACCTTGTGGATCAGCGACTCGAGGTCGAGGGTGTCATTTGCGGTGTTCGCCACCTCGAGCATGGCGGCCATCTTGCGGTGGCTGTCCATCAGGCGGCTGTAGAGGTTGTAGTTCTCGACGGCGACGGCGGCCTGGTGACAGAACGCTTTGAACAGCCGCTCGTCTTCTTCCCTGAAGGCGCCGTCGGACCTGTTGATCACCTGCACCACGCCCATCAGCTCACCCGAGAAGCCCCGCACCGGCCCGCACAGGAGGTTCCGCGTCCGATAGCCCGTCTTGAGATCGACCTCGCGGTTGAAGCGAGCGTCGGCATAGGCGTCGGGGACGTTCAGCACTTCGCCGTTCTGGATCACCCAGCCGGCGATGCCGGCGTCGGCCGGGATGCGGATCTGGCGGCCTCCCTCGTCCTCGGCCACCAGGGACCAGAGCTGGTTGTGAGTGCGATCGAGGAGGAAGAGCGTGGCGCGATCGGCCTGCATCACGTGGCTCGCCGTGTGGACCACCTGCTCGATGAGCTTCTCGATCCCCTGCCCGAGGGCCGACGCCTCCGAGAGATTCAGGAAGTCCGAGAGATGCCGGAGCGAGCGCTCGGCCAGCTGGCGCCCGTGAGTCGATTCCTCGTAGAGGCGGCTCTGGCGACGCAGCCGCTCGGACACCGTGTCGAGCAGCTTGATCGCCAGCTCGGGTGCGAGGTCGAAGCAGCGCGACAGGTCGGCGTAGTCGATCTGGAGGAGCTCGATGTCTTCCATGGCCCGCGCCGAAGCCGACCGCCGCCCCCCCGCGAAGTAGCCGAGCTCGCCGAGGGGCTCGCCGGGCCCGTTCACGTTGAGCTCGACTTCGGCACCGCTCTCGTCGGTCCGGTAGACGAGGGCGCGCCCCGAGACCGTCACGAAGAAGTGCCGCTCGACCTGGTCCTGGAAGATGAACTGGTGCCCGGCGCGGACGGACACTTCGTGGGCCATCGGTGCCAGCTGGAGGAGCGTCTTCTCGCGGACCCCCGCGAAGAGGGCACAGGCGCGCAGGCGATCTCGGCGCTGCCGGTGGAGGGCGTCGATCAGGGCGTCGCGTTCGACCAGCCCCGCGTCAGTCAAGATCTGGCCGATCTTCGGCCGCGGCCCTACAGCGGGCGCCCACTTCTCGAGGGCCTCGACGATCCGCTGCTCGGGGACGTCGAGGTACTCACCGAGCCGGTTGGAGGGCGGCGGCGCGATATCGGTCTGGACGGACACAACGCCGTCATTCTAAATCACAGCCCTGTAAAGGTGAATCCCGTTCGAGACACTGTTCTGCGTAGAGCCGCTCAGGGCCGTCTTTTTGTCGCGGGACCTCCTGACTCGCGCAGGAGATCTTCGAGTTCTACCCCACGCGAGCCCAGAAACACGAAACCCCCGGAACCGCATGGATTCCGAGGGCTTAAGTGTTAGCGGGGGGAGGGATTCGAACCCCCGACCTCCGGGTTATGAGAGCGCCCCCACGGACGGAAAAGCCCTGTAGCCTCAGTCGATTGCGCCTTTCCTCCGGACGAGGTGGGTCTGGTTGGCTCGCGTTGGCCCGGATCCACCCCGATCTGACCCCGCAGCCCGACACCGGAAACCGACCAGAATCGCGGAATACACGGCGGGGTAGGGCGGAGGGTCCGGCCGCCGGGCGTTCGCCGATTCTGGTCCGTTCTCCGTGGCTTCGTGCGCGTGCCCGTCTCGGGAGACAGCCCTGTTTCTAGGCGGGCGTCCCGGGAGGCCCACGCCTACGCGGACTTTCGCCACGCCTTTGGCCGCCGGCACTCCGAGCATCCGCTGCTCGCCGCGTGCGCTGCTCGCTGAGAAGCGGCTTGGTGTCGCCATGCGCGGTTGAGGCGAGAACATCCCCTCCCCAGCCCCCCACGCATGGCAGGTCACGCGCGAGGCAGTAGAGGAGCCCGAACGCACCACTTCGGGCGCCTCGCTTTTCGGCTGCCGAGCGCGACCTCTGCCTATTCTTGGCTACACGCCGCTAGGTAGTACCCCTTCGACGCCATGCAGGCATCGTACTTTCGCCGCTCTGCGACGGCCCCCGGCGTGTCCCTGCGATACGCCGGATTCGGCTGAATTTTCAGGCACTTGGAGTTTTGTGTTGAATTGGCCGCAATGCCGCTTGTTGGCGGGGCGAGGGAAGGCGTATACCGGAAGGCTACTCGACATTGCATCGCGGGTTCGAGGACCGGAATGCGCGACGATCGCAAGAACAAGGCAGAGCTCGTCGATGAGCTTCGCAGGCTGCGGGCCAAGCTGGCCGCGGTCGTCCCCGGTTCCGCGATCTGTACCGATGAGAACTGGCGCGCGCTCGACGATCTCGCCAGCCGAGAACAGCGATTCCGGGTGATCGCTGCCGCCAGCCGGGACCTCGTGACGGAAACGGACCCCGAGGGCCGGCTCACCTACATCAATGATGCCTGCCTCGGCGTCCTCGGGTATTCGCGCGAAGAGCTGGTGGGAACGCGACCCGTGGATCTGCATCACGAAGACGACCGGGACTGGTTCCTCGATCTGCTGCGGGCCAGTTGGAAGACCATTCCCTCGGTCCACGTCGGTCCCCACCGCCTTCGCCATCGCGGTGGCCACTACCTCTGGTTCGAGGCCACCGCTGTCTTCTATCTGAAACCCAGCGGCGAGCGCCACACGATCGGAATTGCTCGCGACATCAGCGAACGCATCCGCACCGAGACGAACCGGCGGGCACTCGAGCAGCGGATGCAACAGGTTCAGAAGCTCGAAGGACTGGGCGTCATGGCCGGCGGAATCGCCCACGACTTCAACAACCTGCTCACGCCGATCCTGGGTGATGCGGCGCTGGCTCTGGTAGACCTTCCCGAGGATTCGCCGATTCGTGAGCGGATGAAACGCATCCAACTCGCGGCAAACCGTGCCGCAGCCTTGACGGACCAGATGCTCACCTACACGGGCCAAGACGTCATGAAGGTCGAGCCGCTGGACCTTTCAGCCGCCGCCGAAGAAGTCGTACCGCTCCTCGAGATGGCGGCCGGTCACGAGACGTTGCTGGTACAGGACTTCTCGGCTGATCTACCGGCGATCAGCGCCGACAGGAGCCGGCTCAGCCAGGTCGTCATGAATCTGGTTCTCAATGCATCGGAAGCGCTCGACGGCGGTCGCGGCTGCATCACGCTTCGCACGGGCGTCATTCCCATGGCGCGGGAGACATTGGACCGCACCCTGCTCGGCCAGGGTCTCCCCGAAGGCGATTACGTGTTCCTCGAAGTCGAGGACAATGGCTGCGGCATGGATTCCGAAACCATCCATCGGATCTTCGATCCGTTCTTCACGACCAAGTTCACCGGCCGGGGACTCGGGCTCGCGACCGTGCTGGGAATCCTGCGAGGCCACGACGGAACCATCGACATCCAGAGCGAGCCCGGAAGCGGCACGCGTTTCCGGCTGTTCTTCCCGTCCGCCGGCAAGCTGCATCCCGCCGTCGAAGTCGACGTCAACGCCAGTGTCGATCTGTCCGGGGAAGGCCTGGTTCTGGTGGTCGACGACGACGCTGGCGTGCGCGAGATCGTCGCTTATACGCTCGAGCGCGCGGGCTACACCGTCTTGGAGGCGAAAAACGGAGAGCAGGCGATCGATCTCTACCGACAACACGGCGACGAAGTCGTACTCGTGCTGCTCGATTGCACGATGCCCGAAACGAGTGGCGCGCAGACGCTGTCCGGAATCCGCGGCATCGACCCCGATGCCCGCGTCCTCCTGATGTCGGGCTACACGCGCGGCCGAGCGGTCGTGGGCCTGCCCGACGGCGGCTCCGTCGGGTTTCTCCAGAAGCCCTTCCTGCCCGGCGAACTCATGGCTGGAGTCCAAGCACTGAGCGCGCCGTAGTCCGACGCTCCACTGGGCTTCGAAGCTGTGAGAGAGTAGCCCGGCGGACATTCACGCGTCTACGCGCGCGTAAGTGAGTAGGTAGAGGGGGGTTCGCCGCCGATCCGCCCCGATCTGACCCTGCTTCTAGGTCCGCGGCCAGCCAGCCGCTACAGAAGGGCAGGGATCTCACGGGGTTCCACACGCAGGTCCCTTTGGCGACCTCCGGGTTTCGGACCCGCGAGTCGGCGGAGAGGGGGTGACCTCCGGATTGGTCGCCTGCGAGTCCGGCCGTGTTGCCTGCCATGTTTCCGAGCTGAGGGTCGCGGGTTCGATTCGCGTGTCGCCCTCCAGGATTGGTGGAGAGCCTTGGGGCTTTCCACGGGGCTCTCTGAACCGCCCTCGGTCAGTCGGGCCGGGGGCGTTTTCGTTGGTAGAGTCGGCGGCATTCCGAAGGGCCTGGGGCCGTGTAGAGTTTCGAGGCAGAACGGGGGCACGCAAAGATGAATGGCCAGGTCAGGTGGGCGGTCGCACTCCTGCTCGCGGTTGCCGTGATGGCTGGCGCGGTCTGGGGGCTCCGGCGCACGAACGGCACCGGCGACGTGGTAGCGGGTCCGGCCTATCGGGAGGTCGTCGCCGAGCGCGGACGGCTACGGATCGCCGTGGACGCGAATGGCCTCGTCCGGCCCATCGACCGCATCGAGCTCAAGTCGAAGGCGAGCGGCCAAGTGATCGAGCTTCCCATCGAGGTGGGGCAGCAGGTTACCAAGGGTGCCCTGGTGGCCAAGCTCGACCAGGTGGACGCGCGCACGGAGCTGGCGCAGGCACGAGCCGACCTCGAGATCGCGCGGGCCGAGCTCACGCTCGCGGAGAAGAACTTTCGACGCCGCAAGGAGCTGCTCGACCGCAACGTCATCTCCATCGAGGCGCAGGACCAGACCGAGCTCGACCGGGTGGTGGCGCGCAGCAAGCTCGTGCAGGCCAAGACGGCGCTCGAGCGGGCCGAGGAGCGGATGCAGGACACGACCATCACCTCGCCCGTCGACGGGCTGATCCTGCAGAAGTACGTGGAGAGCGGTCAGATCATCGCCTCGGGCGTCTCCAACGTCGGCGGAGGCAGCCCGATCGCCGACATCGCCGACATGCGTGCGGTCCACATCGAAGCCGGCATCGACGAGATCGACATCGGGAAGGTCGTGCTCGGCCAGCATGCGAAGATCCGTGCGGAGGCCTACCCCGATCAGCACTACGCGGGAGAGGTCACGCGGATCGCGCCCGAGGCGCGCGTCGAGCAGAACGTCACGCTCTTTGACGTCGTCGTTCGGGTCTCGAACACCGACGGGAAGCTGAAGTCCGGCATGAACGCGACCGTCGAGATCGTGGTGGTCGACGTCCCCGACGTGCTGACGATCCCGCTGTCGGCGCTTCGGGACGGCGGCGCACCGGGAGCCCCGGGGACGGCGCGGGTCCTGTTGAAGCGGGCTGAGGGCTACGAGGAGCATCCCGTCCGAACGGGGCGAACCGACCACCGGGTGATCGAGGTGCTCGAGGGGCTGTCGCCGGGCGACGTGCTCGGCGTTCCGATGGTCTCGCGCCTCAAGGCGGACCACGACCGCCTGGATGCCCGGGTTCGGAGCAGCCGCAGCTTCGGGGGCGGCTCGTCCGGCGCGGGCACCCAGAAGAGTGGTGAGCGCCCGCCCAAGAAGACGCCGTGACCGCCCTCGAGAGCCTGCGGATCGCGCTGCAAAGCCTGATCGGCAACCCGCTTCGCTCGTTGCTGACGCTCGTGGGGATCGCGGTGGGGATCGGCGCCGTGCTCCACGTGGTGAGCCTCGGCGAGATGACCCAGCGTCGGATCCGTGAGCGCCTCGAATCGATGGGGACCAACGTCCTGTTGATCCGTCCGGGCTACTCGCACATGCACGGCGTGCGGACGGCGCAGAACGTCACCAGCCTCACGTGGAACGACGCCCGACTCCTCGTCGACGAATCGGCGGTGATCGCGCGAACCGCGCCCACCTACTCGGCCCCGGGGAGCGCCGAGTTTCGCGATCGCAACTGGACGACCCGCGTCACCGGCGTGACCGACGCCTACTTCGAGATCAACAACGAGACCCTCGCGACCGGCCGGTCCTTCGGCGCTCATGAGGTCGATCGGCGCGCCCGGTTGGCGGTGCTCGGCGACACGGTGCGCAGCGAGCTGTTTGGCGACGACGATCCGGTGGGCGGCGAGATCCTGGTGAACTCGCAGCGCTTCACCGTCATCGGGGCGCTGGAAGCGCGGGGAGAAAGCTGGTCGAACCCGGACGACCAGATCTTCGTCCCACTCTCGACGGCCCAGGAACGCCTGTTCGGGGTCGACTACCTGTCGAGCATCCTCGCCCAGATGCGCGCGGCCGAAGACTTCGACGAGGCGCTGTTCGACATTGAGGAACTGTTGCGCCGTAGCCATCGGTTGCGTGCGGAGGCGGACAACGACTTCCGCGTGCGGCGACAGGACTTCTTTCTGGCGACCATCCAGGACACGAACCGTGAGATCGCCAGCTTCATCCTGCTGATCGCACTCGTCTCCCTGTTCGTCGGCGGGCTCGGGATCGCCAACGTGATGCTCGTCTCGGTGACGGAACGCACCCGCGAGATCGGCGTCCGTCGCGCGCTCGGCGCCAACCGCTCCCACGTCCTGCTCCAGTTCCTGATCGAGGCCGTGGTGCTGGGCCTTCTCGGTGGGGTGCTGGGAGTCGTCGGCGGGACCGCCGTCAGCCGTATCCTGATCGGTTCCGGCGCGACGATCTCGTGGGTATGGGTGGGCTACAGCTTCGGGATCTGCGCGGGGATCGGGATGTTGGCGGGGATGTACCCCGCGGGCGTGGCCGCCTACAAGAACGTCCTCGAAGCCCTGCGGTACGAATAGCGGTGTTGATCCGGCTCGATGCAATCGATCGTACCTACATCATGGGCTCCGTCCCCGTGCACGCGCTGCGTGGGGTGGACCTCGAGATCGACCGCAACGAGTATCTCGCCGTGATGGGACCGTCGGGATCGGGGAAGTCGACGCTGATGAACATCATCGGCTGCCTCGACCGCCCGACGAGCGGACGCTTCGCCCTCGAGGGTCGTGACGTCTCCGGCCTCTCGGACCGCGAGCTCTCCCGGATTCGCAACGAGTTCGTGGGCTTCGTCTTCCAGACGTTCAACCTGCTCCCACGCGCCACGGCCTTGAACAACGTGGAGACTCCGCTGATCTACGCCGGGGTTCGCGCCGGGGAGCGACGACGACGCGCCCGCGAGGTGCTCGCGCGGGTGGGGCTTGCGGATCGGATGCACCACCGGCCGAGCGAGCTCTCCGGTGGACAACGCCAGCGGGTCGCTATCGCGCGTGCGCTGGTCAACGAACCGTCACTGGTCCTGGCCGACGAGCCGACCGGCAACCTCGACAGCGTCACGGGCGCCGAGATCATGGAGATCCTCGACGAGCTGCACCAAGAGGGAAACACGATCCTGTTGGTGACCCACGAAGATCACGTCGCCTCTCACGCGCACCGACGCATCCAGATGCACGACGGGCGGATCGTCTGAAGAGCGCCGTTCCTCGAGTGCGTGCGGGCTGAACGGAAGATCAGGCGGGCGGGACAGACGCCGCGAGCCCGGCGGGGCAGGGTGACCTCCAGACTCCTCGCCCGGACAGAACTTAGATCCCTGAGGCGGATTCCGGGTTGCCCGAGTGCTCTACCGGGAGCAAGGTGTTAGCTCGGTGGGCAAATGGCTCCCTCGCTCGTGAAAGGTCTCATTCCTATGACCGTTGGCATGGCCTGGGTAGGACAACGAACCAACGGGCAGGAATATCGGCCAGCCCATCAACCCACGTTTCCTGCCGACGCCCTGACCCAGGGGCACCGCGCGTGACTGGAGCCGCAGTCCTTCTCGCCCTCGCCCTCGCCATGCCCTCCTTCTCCCTCGTCGATCGCCTCGTCTTCCATCCGTCGCCCGGCGTCGACCTCGAACCCGCGAAGCTCGGTATCCATGCCGAGGAGGTCTTCCTC
>JAFDDA010000031.1 GCA_019311105.1 Deltaproteobacteria bacterium | reverse complement strand
GTTCGGCCACGAGAAGGGGGCCTTCACCGGGGCCGACGCGCGCCGAGCCGGGCGCTTCGAAGCGGCCGAGGGCGGCACGATCTTCCTCGACGAGATCGGCGACATGGCGCCCGAGACCCAGGCCAAGGTGCTGCGCGTCCTCCAGGAGCGAAGCTTCGAGCGCGTTGGCGGCACGAAGCCCATCGAAGCCGACGTGCGCGTCGTGGCCGCGACCCACCGCGACCTCGAGGCCGATGTTGCGTCCGACCGCTTCCGCGAAGATCTCTACTACCGCCTGCGTGTCGTGGAACTCGAGATCCCGCCCCTGCGCGAGCGGCTCGAAGACCTGCCGATGCTCGTGGCACGTTTTCTCGAACAGGTGGCGGATCGGCTCGACCGGGAGCGCAAGCCGATCTCCGACGGTGCCATGGCGCGCCTCGCTCGCCACCCCTGGCCGGGCAACGTGCGCGAGCTGCGCAACGTCGTGGAGCAGGCTGCCGTCATGGCCTCGGGCGAGGCCATCGAGGAGGAAGACCTCCGCCTCGACTCGAACGCCGTCCTCGCGGCCGCTGCGGCGCTGCCGAACCACGCCGCGACCTTCACCGACGCCAAGAAGTTCGCCGTCGAACAGTTCGAGCGCGACTATCTCTTGCGCGCGCAAGATTCGCGAGCTCGACTTGCGCGACGAAGACTGGAGCGAGGGCGCGGGATGACGCGCATGGAAGCGGAGTAGACGATGGCGATCGAACGAATCGTGGATGCAGTGGACGAGTTCCTGGCAGAGCAGGTGCACGCGCGCTTCCCGGCGCCCGGAACGGGCGTTGCGACCCCGCCCCTCGGCCGTGTGGAATTCCTGCGCGAGCGCGCCGCCCTGGGCCGCGCCCGTGAAGACCTGCGAAGCGCCACGGCAGGCATCCTCTTCCTGCGCAACAAACTCGAGGCCGAGCAGACCGAGCGGCGTGTCCGCATGGCGCGCACCTGCCACGCCCTGCTGCGCGCCACGCGCGAGGACGACGACGAGACCGCGCTCCCGCTGCTCAGCTACCGCAACGTCCTGCGTGAGCGGATCCGTCGGTCGGAGGAAGAGCTGGCGGGGCTTCGCACCCAGGCCGCCGATGGCAAGGACGCGCTCACTCGGCTCGGTCGTGCAGCGTCGCACCTGGAACGTGCCCGCTCAGAGGGCCGCCGCTCGCGGGCGCGGCGGCGCCAGAGCCGCGGTTGAAACTCCACCCCTTGACCTGCGGCTGGCTGACCGGCGCGCGGGGTGGGTTCCTCGAAGGCGAGGCCGGCGAGCTTCGCGTCCCCGTGCTGGCCTGGCTCGTCGAACACCCAAAGGGCACGCTGCTCTTCGATGCGGGCATGCACCCAGAGGCGGCCGACGATCCGGCTGCACGCCTCGGCTACCTCGCAGACATGTTCCGGGTCGAGCTCACCCACGAGGAGACGATCGCGGCGCGCCTGCGCGAGCGCGATATCGACCCCGAGCGCATCGACTGGCTGGTGAATTCACATCTCCACTTCGATCACGCGGGCGGCAACGCCGAAGTGCCGAACGCCCGGCTCGTGGTGCAGCGCCGCGAGTGGGAGGCCGGCGCCGACCCCGACCTCGCGCGCCAGAACGGCTTCGCGAGCCACGACTACGACCTCGGCCACGAGCTCACCCTCGCAGACGGCGAGCACGACGTCTTCGGCGACGGCCGGGTCGTCTGCATCCCCACCCACGGCCACACGCCGGGCCATCAATCCCTGCGCGTGCGGCTCGACTCGGGCGAGTACGTCCTGGCCTCGGACGCGTGCTATCTGCGCCGGACCCTCGAAGCCCTGCACCTGCCCGGGGTGGTCTACGATCGGGACGGCATGCTCGCCTCGCTCCACCGCCTGCGGGCGCTGCGCGACGCGGGCGCCACGGTCTACTTCGGCCACGACCCCGAGCAGTGGAGGACACTGCCCTGCGTGATCGAGTAACCCCCTTCGGAGGGCGCGATGGGATTCTTCCAAGACTGGTTCCGAGATCGTCTGGCGGGTCGGCCCGGCTGGATGAACGCGCTGATGCTCTTCAGCGTCTTCATGGCCGTCATCTATTGCCCGTGGGACATCCTGGTGAAGCCCGCCGCCATCGACGAAGAGGTCTGGTTCGGCATCCGCTTCCACGGCGCGTGGGCCAAGATCTTGGCCATCCCCCACTGGGTGCTCTACGCCGGCATGGCCCACGGCTTCTGGCGCATGCGTTCGTGGATGCACCCGTGGGCGGCGGTCTACTGGGCCCAGGTCGCGATCGGGATGCTCATCTGGCCGCTCCTCTACGTCGATGGGTTTGGCGGCGTGCTGGTGGGCGTCGTCTCCTTCCTCGCGTTCGGTGCGCTCACGCGCGCGCTCTGGCAGGCGAAGCCGCTCTTCGAGGCGTCGCACGCACCGCTTCGCGAACGCTACGGCGAGTGGGCGGTGGTGACCGGCGCGTCGGCGGGTATCGGTGTCGAGTTCGCGCGCGCGCTCGCGAAGGAGGGGGTCTCCTGCGTGTTGGCCGCCCGGCGCGAAGACCGCATGACGGCGCTCGCCGAAGAGCTCGAGCAGGAGCATGGCGTGAAGACTCGCGTCGTTGCCGTCGACCTTTCGGATGAGGCCGGCGCCAGCGAGCTGGCCGACGCCGTCGCGGACCTGCCGATCTCGATCCTCGTGAACAACGCAGGCTATGGCCTCGCAGGCCGCTTCAGTGAACTCGATGCCGAGCGCATGCGTCGCATGGTCGTGCTCAACTGCGCGGCACCGGTGGTCCTGACCCACCGCCTCTTGCCCGGCATGCTCGAACGCGGCGCTGGCGCCGTCCTCGTTACGGGCTCCATCGCCGGCAGCCAGCCGCTCCCGCTTCACGCGGTCTACGGCGCGACCAAAGCCTTCGATGCCCACTTCACCGAGTCACTCTGGGGCGAACTCCAAGGGACGGGCGTGGACGTGTTGGTGCTCGAGCCGGGCTCCACGGAGTCGGAGTTCCACGACACGGCGGGCGAGTTGCCCCACGAGGGCCAGCCCGCTCACGAAGTCGTCGCGGCAGCCTTCGATGCCCTGGGCCAACAACCCGCCGTCGTCGCGGGCTGGTTCAACTGGCTGCGCGCGGCGGGGGCACGGCGCCTGCTGCCGCGGTCGACCCAGGCGCTCGTGGCCCGCCAGGTGGTCGAGAGCCAGACGCGCGAAGGTCTGCGCTAGGGGCTAGGCTTCCGACACGATGTAGCGGTCGCCTTCCGACGACGTTCGAACCCGTTCGAATCCGGGGGAGCCTTCGGGCCCTCTTCCACCTCTAGTCGGAGGATCGCTACCTCATGTCCCCTTCCAACTCGCTTTCGGGCCGCGTAGCCCTGGTCACCGGCGTCTCGCGCCGCATCGGCATCGGCGCGGCGGTGGCCGCCCGCTTGCTCGACGATGGCGCGCGCGTCGTCACCACGGGCTTCGAACCCCACGACGAAGAGATGCCGTGGGAGACCGACGCCGGGGGTGCCGCAGCAGCACTCGAAGAACACCCGGCCGCCGATCGCTGGCACGCGCTCCCGCCCGCAGACTTCGCCGACCCGGCCACGTCCGACCGCGTGGTCGCTGCGACGATCGAACGCTTCGGCGCGGTCGATATCCTCGTCGCCAACCATGCGCGCAGCTCCCACCAGGGTTTTGCCGAGGCCACCGTCGAAGAGCTCGACGCCTGCTGGGCCATCAACGCACGCTCGGTGATCCTGCTGGCCCAGAGTCTCGCCGAGCGCCGCCCGCCCGGGCCCGGTGGGCGGCTCGTCTACTTCACGAGCGGCCAACACATCGGGCCCATGCCGAACGAGATCGCCTACGCCGTGAGCAAGGGTGCGCTCCATCAGATGACAGCGACCCTCGCGGACGCCCTGATCGATCGAGGCGTGACGGTGAACTGCATCAACCCCGGCCCTACGGACACGGGCTATGCCAAGGGCCGCTCGCATGAAGTGATCGCCCGCATGTTCCCCGCGGGTCGCTGGGGTCGGACCGAGGATGTCGCGAACCTGGTCGCGTGGCTCGTGAGTGCGCAAGGGGAGTGGATGACAGGCCAGGTCCATGTGAGCGAGGGCGGCTTCCGCCGCTGGGCGCGCCCCAAGGTGGAACGCTAAGCGGATAGCAATCAGGACGTCCACCTGCTCTACCAGGACCTCGCCGACGTGGATCGCATCGAAGCATCCACCGATTGGTGGGGCGTCGGCGTGTTCGGCGGGGTGGAGTGTCGCTGGAGCCCGATCGAGCGCGTGAGCCTCTTCGGTCGAGGGGCAGCCGGCATCCTGGGTGCGGAGTATCGCTCGAAGGGTGCGCTCTTCGACGACGACCGGAACCCCGCCGACTTCGACGAGGAGACGCAGACCTTCCACGGGGCGTTCTTCCGGCTGGGCGTCGGGTTCTGACGCAAAGGCGCCATGGCTCATCAGAGGCCCCGCTTCGACCGTGTGTCGGGGCGGGGCCTTTCGCGTTCAGCCCTTGGGGGCCTCGCGGTCGAGCCACTTGAGCGCGTCGTTGAGTTCGCGGAAGACCTCGATTTCGTACTCCGCCTCGTCGGCCAGCATCTGGAACATGCGCGAGAGCCCGTAGGCGACGACGCTGCCCGTGACGATGGCCATGCGCGAGATGCGGCTCGGGCCGAGGCGCTCGCGCTCGGCGACGCGGCGGATGTCGGCGCCTGTCACGTCCACCTCGGTGACGGCGCGAACGTCGAACAGCTCGGGGGTGCCGACGGGATAGTCCGGCATTTCGCCCGCGCCGAAATCATCTCCGGTGACCCGTCCGGATGCTACTCCCAGGACGAGGTTGCGTTCGGCGTCGTAGGTGAAGGTCAAGGGCACGTGCACCTCCCGTGGCGCATCATTCTATAACGCTGGCCCGGCTCGGTGGCACAGGATCTTCTAGCATCGCCAAGGCGAAAGGAGGGCCATCCCCGTGGGTGAATTCTGCAAGGTCGAGCGCGACGGGCATCTAACGATCGTCACCATCACGCGCCCCAAGGTGATGAACTCCATCCATCCCCCGGCCTGCGCCGAGATGGCGGGCGTCTTCGACGAGTTCGAAGCGGACCCCGAACAGTGGGTCGCCATCATCACCGGCGAGGGCGACAAGGCGTTCTCGGCAGGCAACGATCTGAAGTACCAGGCGCAGGGCGGCGAGTTGGTCTGGCCGCCGTCCGGGTTCGGTGGGCTGACTAATCGATTCGGAATCGAGAAGCCGGTGATCGCCGCGGTGAACGGGCTCGCCCTCGGCGGCGGTTGCGAAATCGTGCTCGCGTGTGATCTCGCCATCGCATCCGAGAATGCAAGCTTCGGCCTGCCCGAGCCGCGCGTCGGCTTGCTCGCCCTGGGCGGCGGCCTCCACCGCATCCCTCGACAGATCCCGATGAAGCACGCCATGGGGATGCTGCTCACCGGGCGGCAACTTCCGGCGGCCGAGGCCTACACGATGGGGCTGGTGAATGAAGTCGTGCCCGCGGGCGAAGCTCTTGCCGGCGCACGCCGCTGGGCGGAGATGATTCTCGAGTGCGCTCCGCTCTCGGTGCGGGCGAGTAAACGAGTCGCCCTCGAGACCCTCGGCCACGCGACACTCGAGGAAGCCGCGGACGGCCGCTACCCCTCGGTCCACGCGGTTCTCAAGAGTGCAGACTACACCGAAGGCCCTCTGGCCTTCACCCAAAAACGAAAGCCCAACTGGACCGGCCGTTAGCCACCCTGCAAGCGCCCCTGCGATTATCCCGTTAGCTCCGCTTCGAGACGGTGATAGGGACAGGGCGAGGCTTGGAGAACCCGTTCAATGGCAATGGAAGCCTCGTTGCCCCGGAGATTGAAGCGGAAGCTGAACTCATCGAGGTAGCGTGGGAGGTACTTCCGGCTGACACCGTGGTAGGTGCCTCGCAGCCACGACTTCAGGTTGGAGAAGGCGGCGTGGCTCCATGGGAAGATCTTCACGCTCCGCGAACGATCGGGCCATGTCGAAGTACACCTGGCGCGGATCGCCACTCTTAGACTCTCGAAAGGCGTGATGAACCAGCTCGCTGACTACATGCCGATCGTGAAGAAACGGATGGAGTCGGGAGGCCACGCCTCCGCAAACGTCGAGTGCGAGCTGACGAACCCAGTCGATCTCTGTGACGGCGCGGCCTGCTTGCCCGGCCGTGGATAGGGCGTTCAAGCTGCGTTTTCGCTCGCCGCCCGAGTATGGGCGTTGTGTCAAATATCCCTACGGGATCTGCAACGGGACGATTTCAAGCTGCGCGGGCCGAACGGGAGCGAAGGCTCGTGCGGCAAAGGCCAGCCTTGCGTGATTACTTCGTCGCTTCGATCATTCGAGCAAATCCAAAGCGGGGTCCAATGAAGCGAATGATGGGTCGCGGATAAAGGGCGAACAGCAACTTTGCCACGCGGCTCGGGTACTTCTCACTCGGCGACATTCGAAGCAGATCACCGCCCAAGAATGCGGTCTCCATCCGTTCGATGCGAGAGAAGAGATGAAACAACTTGGTTGTCTCGCGAGCAGTGTAAGCCTTCGTTCCGGGGCTTTCGAGGTGATCGTATACGGCCTGTCGTGGACTCAGCCACGGCCTCCCTTTCGCTAGCCCATGAAAGGCCCAGAGGTTCCAGGCGGTCCAAGCGGTGACGTTGTAGAGCATGATCAGCGCGGTTCCGCCGGGCCGCAGCACTCGATGTACTTCGGCCAGACAACGCTCCGTATCCGGGCTGTGATGTAGCACGCCGTATGAATAAACGATGTCGAAGCTGTCGTCGTCGAAAGGCAACGCCTCAGCGTTTCCTACCTGAACGTCGTCGGTCAGGCCCTCGAGTGCGAGGCGTTCATTGGCGAGGGCAACTCCGGCTTCCGTAAGGTCGATCCCCGAGAGTTCCGCTCCGTGCCGTGCCCAGTTGATGAAGTCGGTCCCCGCGCCAACACCGATTTCGAGTACTCGCCGCCCTCGGCCTCTCTCGAATCGCGCAAATTCGAGAATCGAGGGCTCCCATTCATACCGCTGGCGCTCAAGCTCTTTGAAGAAGGCCTTTCGCTCGCCGTCGGGCACGTCCCGGGTGCCACACGGCTGCTTCTGCCAGTAGCGGCGAACCTCTGATGTTTGGTCGTCGTTAGGGCTTTGCGATTCCAAGGCTGTATCGCGGTTAGCCGATTCCAAGGCTGTATCTCCGCTAGCCGTGAGTGGTCTGGTTGGGTTTCCGATGAGTTATAGCGCGCGAAAACGAATCTTCGCCGCGCGTTGTCCCCTCACGGACAGTCCGAGCAGTCTACCAGAATGGTGCTTCCGAGGGGGCGCGTCCCCATCGCCGGGAATCAACGGCGCGTCAAGATGCCGAGGGCGTTCTGCTCGTCAGTCAACCCGTGGGATCTCCGGGGCACGTCCAATGCACCATCGTCACTGCGTTCGTGGAGCAGCTCGCCCCTCCCCCCCCCAGAAACGCAGGCGCGCGAACCGGATGCTCCTACGCGGAGCACGAAGCTGGCCGCGTAGTTCCAACAACCGTCCGATCGACCTCCACGAGGCTTGCAAGATTGCGGGATTCGACCCGTGCGTGCCGGATCACGGCGCTACTCGACGTAGCCGAGCTTGCGGAGCTGTTCGCGCACCATCGGGTCGAGCGGCTCGCTGGCGTCGGACCGCGCCACGCGATCCTCGCGCTCGCGCCAGGCCTGCAACACGCCCGAGAGTTCGCGGGCGACCTCGAGGTGGGCCGACGCCACGTCGCGGAGTTCGCCGGGGTCGCTCCGCAGGTCGTAAAGCGTCCGCTCTGTGCGCTCGCCGGTCGGACGGTCGATCACGATGTCGAGCTTCCAAGGCCAACGCATGGCCGTGTAGATGTCCACGCCCGCGCCGTACGCGAAGCTCACCACGGTGCGTGCCCCGGCCTGCACGTCGCCGCGCAGCAGCGGCGCGAGATCGCGGCCGAAGACCGTCTCGGCCGCCGCCAGATCGAGCAGCGACAACAGGGTCGGCAACACATCGTAGGTCGAGACCGCCGACGGCTCGACCCGCGGGGCGATGCCCCACGAGCGCGGTGGCTTGATCATAAAGGGAACTTGCACGAGGGTGCGGCTGACGTTGTGGCCGCTGTGGCCCGCCCAGTCATTCTCGCCAAAGGCTTCGCCGTGGTCGCTCAGGACGACCACCAACATCTCGTCCCAGCGTCCGCCTTTGCGGAGGCCCGAGACGAGCTTGCCCACCTCTTCGTCGGTGAAGCGAACCTCGCCCCGGTAGCGCTGCTGGAGATTACGCAACGCCGGCTCATACTCGCGCTTTCCCAGCAGGCCGCGGCCCTTCAGAGCGTCAAAGGCATAATAGGACTCGAAGTCGTCGTACTCGAACTCCTCGGGCAGATAGCGATGGGGCGGCAGGTAGGGCCCGTGGGGATCCATGGTCTGGAGGTAGACGAACGTGGGCTCCGGTGAGCCGTCAAAGAACTCGAGGGCGCGGCGGCGCACCACCGTGGCAGGCGCGTAGTAGAGGGCGGAGGTCACGAACCCGGTGCGATAGGACGGGCCCGGGAACGCGACGCCGATGGCCTCGAGCAGCCCCTCTACGAGGAACTCGTTCACGGAAGCCGGGTCGAGGAAGTGGTCGAAACCCTGCCCAAAGCCGAAAGTGCTGGTGACGTACGGGTTCGCGGAGATCCCATAGGTCGTATACCCGGCGCGCTTCAGGTGCTCGGCCAGGGTGGTGACGTCGTCTGGAAGCGGAGTCTTTACGACGCGGAAGGGTAGCGAGGCCAGGATCCCGGGAACCGCGAGCTTCGTGTAGTTGCCGGGCGAGAAGCCGCGCGTGAAGAGGATTGACTCCGCCGCCACCGCGTCAAGCTCGGGGGTGAGCCCCTCGATGCCGAGATTGGCGCCCAGGTGATCGAAGCGGAGCGTATCGATCACGAGGACGAGGATGTCTGGGCGGGCCGGCGAAGCGTCGATGACACGCATGGGCGGAGCGTCGACCGCACGCAGGGGCGGACCCGCCGGTGTGAGCAGTAGCACCGCTGCCAGGGCGGCGGCGCGCCCGGCTGGCGCCAGCCCGGCCGCGAGCCACCCGAGGACCGCTGCGCCCACGGCCCCCGCGACATGTGTGGCGCCGAGCTGATCCCATAGAACGGGCATCCCGGGCTCCCAGATTCGGATGGCTCCGATGGAGTGCTGCATCCACAGGATGAAGAAGACACTGAAGCCCGCCCAGACTGCCGGCAGCAAGCCGCGCGCCGCACGCCCCTCGAGGCGACGCGCCGCCGCCAGGGATGCGGCCGCCATGACGCAGAGCGCGACCAGCAGGGTCGTGATGCCCAGCAGCGCCTCCGGCGGGCCATGCTTTCTCAGCAGACCCTCGACCAGCGCCTCGCCGAGAAAGACAAAGCTTCCACCCGCGATCAACCACCAGACGACCGCCTCGTGAGAGAGGCTGCGTAGCCGCGCGACGAGGGCTACCCCGACGCCGATCCCCGCGAACAGCACGAGCTGCCACGGGAGGAGCTGCACCATGCGCTCCAGGAGCTGAGCCGGGACGAGCACGCGACCTGATGCGAGCGTGAAGGCCAGCTCGAGCCCCATCCACGTGAATCCCAGCCCGAGGGCCACGAGGCCGATGAAGAACAAGCTGGGCTGTCGAGGCTTGGGGGCGCTCAAAGGGTGGCGACCGGGCGGGCCAGAAACGCGCGGAGCAGGGATTCGTAGAACGCCTTGCGTCGGTCAGCCGCGATCGCGAACGAATAGCGCAGCTCCGCGCTCTGTTGAGACGGTCGAAGCGCCTGGCCATCGATTCGTTGGCGCCTTCGCATTCGGGTGTTGATACCCCACTTCCATCTCCCGGCGCATGCCTTGCCCGCCCGGCACTAGGGCTTCGCCGTCACTCCGGGCGGCGCGAGACTCTTTGCCAGGAGGTCCGCCACGTGACGATGGCCCAGGACGTTCAGGTGCCCGTCGTTCTTCCATTGCATTAGCTGCGGCGGCATCTGGGTCGTCATCAGGCGCCCGTCGATCCCCGCGGCGTCGAGCTGGGCGAGGTCGATCTGCTCGAGATCGCCCGACTTGGTCAGCAGGAGGCGGGGGCCCGGGCGGACGTGACGAAGGGGACGGTTCTCTTTGATGACGAACCGCCGGAGCCCCTAGCGGCGGCGGGTCAGGCCCAGTGCCGCAAGGCTAGCCATGCCCAGCAGGGCGAGGGAAGGCTCGGGGACGGTGATGTTGCCGGCGACCAGGAGGGTGGTGTCCGGCTCCAGGAAGGTCTCCATCTCTTCGTCATCGAACAGCGGGGTGAAGCCCGTGATGAGGCCGATCTCGAAGGCTCCGTCCTCTTGGAAATCCGCCCAGTAGTGCGCGGTGTTCAGGAAGTGGCTCGTGTCCTGGCCAAGATCGGTCCCGACGAAGTCCTCGCCGATGGCTGACGTACCCGAGAGTTCGAGCAGGACGACGAAGTCGAGGCCGGTGCCGATGCCGTTCATGAAGATGAGCGCCGGGATGTCATTGGTCACGGCGACGTCGATGTCGTCCTCGTCGCCGAACAGGATGTTCCCGATCGTGAGGGAGAGGCTCGCCGCGGCGTCGAAGGCCGGGTTCAGGGGTTTCTCCTCCTCGGGCAGCCCGGCCACGGTCTGGCTGCCGATGTCGGCGATGCCGGCGTTCGCCGTGGTGCCCACCACGGCGCCGAAGGGGTTACCGACCGCGGCGAAGGTCACCGTGACGTCGAGCGGAAAGGAAATCGCCTGGGCCGACGGGGCCAGGATCAACGCGGCCAGCAGCGCGCACAGCTTGATGGTCAGCTTCATCACTCTCACCCCATGGCGGTCGCAGGAGGGCCGAATTGGACCCAGCAGCTTGATGGACCGTGGCTTGTAGTGGGAGCTGAAGGGGGTTTGTGTAACCGCTTGGCGAGAAAATCGTTTCCGGACTCCGAGTCCTGCCCATCGCCTGCCGGTCCTGCCCGCCATGGGACGGGTTACCATGCCCGCCGCGCCATCCAGGAGGACCCCGTGAAGCTCTACAACAGCATTGGCCCGAACCCCCGCGTCGTTCGCATTTTCTTCGCCGAGAAGGGCGTCGAGGTGCCCATGGAAGCCGTGGATCTGATGGGCGGCGAAAACCGCCAGGCTCCCTACCTGGAAAGGAACCCCGCCGGGCAGCTCCCCTGCCTGGAACTCGACGACGGCTCCTACCTCTCCGAGATCCTCGCCATCTGCGAGTACATCGATGAGAAGCACCCCGAGCCCGCCCTCATAGGCACGACCGCCGAGGAGCGCGCCGAGACCCGCATGTGGACCCGACGCATCGACCTCGGCGTCGCCGAGAACATCTTCGGCGGCTTCCGCTACGCCGAGGGCCTGCCGCTGTTCAAGGACCGCATGCGCACGATCCCGGCGGCGGCCGACGACCTCAAGGCCAACGCCCAGGACAAGCTCGAATGGCTCGACGGCCAGCTCGCGGGCCGCGAGTGGGTGTGCGGCGATCGCTACACGGTGGCCGACATCCTCCTCTTCGGTGTCGTCGAGTTCGCCGGAAGCGTCGGGCAGCCCCTGCGGGACGGCCTCACCTGGCTGCCCGGCTGGTTCGAGCGCGTCGCCAAGCGCTCCGCCGTGGAAGCCTCCAAGTGATCGAGCTCCTCACCGCGCCGACGCCGAACGGTTGGAAGGCGTCGATCATGCTCGAAGAGGTCGGCCTCCCCTACGAGGTGCGCCCGATCAATCTCGGTGAACTCGAGCAGAAGGAAGACTGGTTCCTGAAGGTCAACCCGAACGGTCGCATCCCCGCGATCATCGACCACGACGAGGGCGACTTCGCCGTGTTCGAGTCGGGTGCGATCCTCGTCTACCTCGCCGAGAAGACGGGCAGGATGTGGCCGAGCGATGCCAAGGCACGCTCGGTCGCCATGCAGTGGGTGATGTTCCAGATGGGCGGCGTCGGCCCGATGCAGGGCCAATCGAACGTCTTCTTCCGCTACGCGCCCGAGAAGATCCAGTTCGCCATCGATCGCTACCAGAACGAGACTCGGCGCCTCTACGAAGTGATGGATCGTCGCCTTGGCGAGGTCGAATACCTGGCCGGCGACTACGGCATCGCGGACATCTCGGCGTGGCCCTGGGTTTCGATCCACGGTTGGGCGGGGGTCGAGGTCGATGGCCTCGAGAACCTCCAGCGCTGGCTCGACGCCGTGGCCGCGCGGCCGGCCGTGCAGAAGGGCCGCGCTGTGCCGCTCCCGCCCGAGACGGCCCCGGACACGGAGGCCTTGAAGAAGGCCGGCTCGAAGATGCTCGTCCAATGATCGACCTCGAACGCGACGGCGACGTCCACGTCCTCCACATGCGCGCGGGCGAGAATCGCTTCAACCGCGGCTTCCTCGACGCGCTCTTCGCGGCGCTCGATGAGGTGGCGAAGAGCGAGGGCCCGGCGGCGCTCGTCACCACGGGCGAGGGGAAGTTCTACTCGAACGGTCTCGATCTCGATTGGATGAGCGGCGACGGCGCGGGCGAGGTGAACGAGTTCATCAGCGACGTGCATCGCATGTTTGCTCGCTTCCTCGGCTTCACGCTGCCGACGGTGGCGGCCATGAACGGCCACGCCTTCGCGGGCGGCGGGATGATGGCCCTCGGCCACGACTTCCGAGTCATGCGCAGCGACCGCGGCTACTTCTGCCTCCCCGAAGCCGACATCGGGATGCCGCTCACGCCCGGGATGAACGCCCTCATCACGGCGAAGCTCCCGAAGGTGACGGCCCACGAGGCCATCATCACGGGCAGGCGTTACGGCGCCGAGGAGTGTGCGGCGAAGGGGATTGTCCACGAGGCCGTGCCCGAGGCCGAGGTGCTGCCCCGGGCGATCGAGATCGCCCGCGCGCTCACCGGCAAGGACCGCGGCACCCAGGCCGCTCTCAAGCACCGCCTCTACGAAGCGGAGCTCGCGATCCTCGAGGGCTAGCCCGTGCCTTCCCGCAGGAAGGTGCTCGCCAGGGCGTCGGCGTATTCGTTCCAGCGGCTGCCGTCGTGGGCGCGGATCCAGGCCAGCGTGACTGTCGGGTGCGAGAGGTGGAGCGCGTAGAGCTCGCGCACGAGTTCGAGGTTCGCGATCGGGCCGCTCTTCCGCTTCCAGCCGCGCCGCGCCCAACCCGGCGCCCACTCGTTCACCGTGTTCACGCAGAGCTGGCTGTCGGAATAGATCGTGAGCATCGCGTCTTCGGGCAGGCGCTTGAAGGCTTCGATCAGGGCCTGGAGCTCCATGCGGTTGTTCGTGGTGTCGGAGTCCTCGCCGTGGGCTTCTTCGACGATGGCGTCGTCTTCGACCCAGACGAAGCCCCAGCCGCCGGCGCCCGGGTTCGGGTCGCACGAACCGTCGGTGAAGATGCCCGTCTTGGGCCCATCCTTGAAACGCCGCAGCACCTGCTGCGGCGTGAGCAGATCGCTCCGCGCCACGCCTCACCCCCCGATGAAGAAAATTAGCCGCCGATTCTGAAGTACACGACGTCGCCGTCGCGAATGATGTAGTCCTTGCCCTCGATGCGGGTCTTGGCCTGGGCCTTGGCTTCGACCTCGCTGCCCGCCGCCACGTAGTCGTCGAAGCTCGTGACCTCGGCGCGGATGAAGTTCTTCTCGAAGTCGCTGTGGATCGTGCCCGCGGCGACGGGCGCGCTGCTGCCGCCGCGCACCGTCCAGGCCCGAGTCTCCTTCGGGCCCGTGGTCAGGAACGTCACGAGGCCGAGCAATTCGTAGGCGGTGTGGATCAGGCGGTGGAGGCCGGGCTCGTGGACGCCGAGCTCTTCGAGGAACTCCATGCGATCGGTGCTGTCGAGCGTGGAGAGTTCCGCTTCGATCTTCCCACAGAGTCGCACCGTGCCGGCGCCCTGCTCGGCAGCAAAGGTTTCCAGGGCGCCGCTCGTGGCGTTGCCTTTCGCCAGACTCGCCTCGTCGACGTTCGCCACATAGAGGGTGGGCTTCGCCGTCAGCAGGTGGCAGTCGCGGAAGATCGCGCGCTGTTCGTCGGGCACGGCAAAGGTGCGGGCGGGCTTGCCATCGCCCACGTGGCCGAGCAGGCCTTCGAGGAAGTCGGCCGTCGCCTTCATCTCCTTGTCGCCGCTCTTCGAACCCTTGCGGGCGCGGTCGAGGCTCTTTTCCAACGTTTCGAGATCGGCCAGGCCGAGCTCGGTCTCGATGGTTTCGACGTCGCGCAGCGGGTCGATGCCGCCATCGACGTGGACGACGTTCTCGTCCTCGAAGCAGCGCACGACGTGGGCGAGGGCGTCGACCTCACGGATGTGGCTCAAGAACTGGTTGCCGAGGCCCTCGCCCTTCGACGCGCCGCGCACGAGGCCGGCGATGTCCACGAACTCGACAGTCGTCGGGATCAGCTTCTCGGACTTCGACATCTCGTTGAGGGTCGCGAGCCGGGCATCCGGCACGGGCACGATGCCCGTGTTCGGTTCGATCGTGCAGAAGGGATAGTTCTCCGCCGCGATCTCGTTGGAGGTGAGCGCGTTGAAGATGGTGCTCTTCCCGACGTTGGGGAGCCCGACGATGCCGCACTGCAAACTCATTCTTCCGTTGCCTTGCCCTTGTAGGTCGCCAGGAATTCCTTGTGGAACGCATCGTAGCGCCCGGCCAGGATGGCGTCCCGGGCCCCTTCCATGAGGCGCTGATAGAAACGCACGTTGTGGACCGTCGTGAGAACCGCACCGAGCACTTCGTTCGTGTTGAACAGGTGGTTCAGGTAGGCCCGGCTGAAACCGCGCGTGCAGGTGCGGCAATCGCAGGACAGATCGATCGGGTAGGCGTCGCGTCGGAAGCGCCGGTTCGAGAGTCGGATGCGCCCGCGCACGGTGAAGGCGGTGGCGCTCCGCCCGAAGCGGGTGGGAATGACGCAGTCGAACAGGTCGATCCCGTAGCCGATGGCCGCGAGCAGATCCTCGGGCATGCCGACGCCCATCAGATAACGCGGCTTGTCTTCCGGCAAGAGCGGCGCCGCGTGCGACGTGACCTTGCACAAGAGTTCGTGCCCCTCTCCTACCGAGACCCCACCGATGGCGTAGCCGGGGAAGTCCATGTCGATGAGCGCCGCGGCGCAGGCCTCGCGGAGCCGCGGAAAGACTCCACCCTGGACGATCCCGAAGAGCGCCTGATCGGTGCGTTGGTGGGCCTTCTTGCAGCGCTCGGCCCAGGCGAGGGTCCGCCGCACGCCCTGCCCCGCCAGCTTCTCGGTGGCGGGGTACGGCGTGCACTCGTCGAAGGCCATGATGATGTCCGCGCCGAGCTGCTCCTGGATCTCGACCGCCAGCTCCGGCGTGAGGTTCATCTCCGAACCGTCGACCTCGTTCTTGAAGACGACGCCATCGTCGCTGGCGCGCTTCTTCTTGTCGGGCAGGCTGAAGACCTGGAACCCGCCGGAGTCGGTGAGGATCGGCCCGTCCCAGCGCATGAACTCGTGGAGCCCACCCATCTTGGAGACGAGCGCCGGGCCCGGCCGCAGAGCAAGGTGATACGTGTTCGCCAGCACGACCTGGCTGCCCGCTGCGCGAACCTGGTCCGGCGAGATCCCGCGCACGGCGGCATTCGTACCCACGACCATGAAGGCCGGGGTCCGGATCGAACCATGGGGCGTAGTAAGGGTGGCGGCTCGGGCTCGGCCCGACCGGCCCTCGAGCGCCATCGGGAAGAGCGAGGCCATCGCGCGGGCCTAGCGGTAGGTCTTGCGGAGCCCGGAGCTCTGCTTCTTCCGCCGGCGCTGCAGCTTGGCCTTCAGCTTCGCGCGGTGGCGGTTCGTCTTGCTCCGGTTGCGATGCGGAAGCGGCTTGGCCTTCTTCATGACGGAGGCTCCGAGGTCGGTGTCGGGCCCATGGGGGTGGGCGCGGAGGAGGTGGTCTGGGGCGGCCGGACTCTAGGTGAGACCCCAGCTAAAGTCCACCGCATGGCCAACCCCCCTGCTGTCCCTGGAGCTGCCGCCCTCGAGCGCATGATGGATTTCGACCTGTCCGAGGAGCAGCGGCTCGTCCGCCGCACCGTCCGGGAGTTCGCCGAGAAGGAGATCCACCCCCACGTCGAGCGCTACGAGGCCGAGGAGCGCTACCCGACCGAGCTGATCGCGAAGCTCCCGCCCATGGGTCTCATGGGCCCGATGATCCCCGAGCGCTTCGGCGGCTCGTTCTCCGACGTCCTGACCTACGGCGTGATTTGCGAGGAGCTGGCGCGGATCGATTGGGTGGTGGCCTCGGTGGTCTCGGTCTCGAACTCGCTGCTAGCGAGCTCGATCCTGAAAGCCGGGACCGAAGCCCAGCAGGAGCGCTGGCTCCCGAAGATCGCTTCGGGCGAGACCCTCTGCTCGGCCTGCCTCACCGAGCCCGGCGGCGGCACCGACCTCGGCAACCTCAAGACCACGGCCACCCGGGTGGACGGCGGCTGGCGCCTCACCGGCACCAAGGTCTTCATCTCCCACGCCGCCCACGCGGGGCTCTTCTTCGTGGTGGCGAGCATCGACGTGTCGAAGAAGCACAAAGGCGTGACGGCCTTTCTGCTCGACCCGAAGGGAGAGAGCGCGGAAGGGCTCACCATCGGCGAGTTCCCCATGCGCACGCTCAAGCGCGACAACCTCGCCGAGGTCCACTTCGAGAATTGCTTCGTGCCCGACGAAGGGCTGCTCGGAGAGCCGGGCGGCGGCTTCCCGATCCTCGGCGCCGCCCTCGACACGGGCCGCTTCTCCGTGGCCGCGCGCTGCATCGGCCAGGCCCAGCGCTGCATCGACCTCGCCGTGCCCTACGCGAGCGAACGCGAGGCCTTCGGCCAGTCGATCGGGCAGTTCCAGATGATCCAGGAGAAGATCGCCAACATGATCTGCCGCACCGAGGCGGCGCGGGCGCTCGTCTACCGGCTCGGCCGCATGAAGGACGCCGGTGTCGCGCGGGCGAGCCTCGAGTCGTCCATGGCGAAGCTGACTGCGAGCCAGGCGGCCGTCGAGAATGCCCTCGACGCGATCCAGATCCACGGGGGCTACGGCCTCTCCACGGAATACGAAGTGGGCCGTCTGCTGCTCGAAGCCAAGAGCCTCGAGTTCGGCGAGGGCACGAGCGAGTTGCACAAGAAGATCATCGCCGAGACGGCACTGGGCCTGCGAAAGCAATGAGCGGCAAGTTGGAGAAATCATGACGCGCGAATCACGGCAGGAGCTGCTCGATCTGATCCTCGAGGTCTCCTTCGAGAAGCGGAAGGTCACTTTGGCGAGTGGCAAGGAGAGCGACTTCTACCTCGATCTCCGCAAGACCTTGATGCTGCCGCGCGGCGTGAAGCTCGCGGGCGAGCAGGTGCTGGCGCGCTTGATGCACGGCGGAACCTGGGTCGACTCGGTCGGCGGCATGGCGGTCGGCGCGGTGCCGCTGGTTACCGCGGTGCTCGCGGCGGCCGCGGAAGACCCGGGCTCGAAGCTCGTGGGATTCTTCGTGCGCAAGGAGACGAAGAAGCACGGACTCGGTCGTCAGATCGAGGGCGGCTTTGCGCCGGGGCAGAGCGTGGCGCTCGTCGAGGACACGACCACGACGGGTGGCTCGACCCTCGATGCCGTTGACTTGGTCGAGGCCGCTGGCGGCAAGGTCGCTCGCGTGCTCTGTCTCGTGGATCGGGGTGAGGGAGCGGCCGAGGCGTTTGCCGAGCGCGGCATCCCGCTCGAGCCGCTCTTCACGCGCGAAGACCTGCCCGTCTAACCCTGCCGTGAAGAGCCGCTAGTGGCCGCGTCGCAGGCGGTCGAGGGCTCGATCGAGTTCGCCCGTGCGAACGCGGAGCACCTCTTCCAGTTCGCGCCGCGCTTCTTCGAGGGCGTTCCGTTCCAGCTCCGCGGAGAGCTGAGTGTCCTTCTCGTCGCTTATGTCCTGGGTCGTTCCAAACAGCGTGAGCGGCGCGCCATCCTCGTCGCGTTGCAGCATGGCGATGGCACGAAGAGTCCTCTCTTGACCGCCGACGGTCGTGATCCGGAATTCGGCCTGCGCCTGGTCGAGCCCGGCATAGATCGTCTCGAGCTGCTCGCGGATCCGGCCGCGATCCTCCGACACGATGTGCTCGATGAAGAGATCGAAGCGCGGGACGCAACTCCCCGGCTCGCGGCCAAAGATTCGGTGGTACTCCTCGCTCCACCACATCTCGTCGGTCTGGAGGTTCCACTCCCAGCAACCGAGTTGGGCGACGTGTTCGGCTCGGCGGAGACGGGCGCGCCCGAGGCGGACCTCCTTCTCGCTCTCCTTCAAGGCTGTGATGTCCTGGACCACGGTCATGATCCCCGTCACGTGGCCCTGGTCGCCGAGCACCGGGAGGTCGCTGACGAGCCAGCTGTGGCCGGTCTCCGGGATCGTGACCTCGACGTTCTCGATGCCGTGACCGGTCTCGAGCACTTTGCGATAGCGGGGGAGGATCTGTTCGGCGAGCTCCGGGACGATCTCCTCGACGGTCTTCCCGATGTGATCGGCCGCGGGGTGGCCGTTGATGGCGGCGAGCCGCTCGTTGATGCGGAGGAAGCGGAACTCGGCATCCACGAGGCACAAGCCCACCGGCGCTGCGCGGTAGATCTCTTCGAGTTCGTGGAGACGCGTGTCGGATTCGCCGGCCGCCATGGGGCCAGCATAAACCGAAACGATGTCGGGATGAAACGTTTTTTTGGCCGGAACCGATGGTCCCCGTCTCAGCGTCGCCAGAACCCGGGGACGAAGAGCATGATCAGGGTGTAGATCTCGAGCCGCCCCGCGATCATGCAGAAGGCGAGGGTGAGCTTCCCGTGTGCCGGCATGTCGGCAAACGTCTCGGTGGGGCCGAGGGGGCCGAGCGCCGGGCCCACATTGCCGATGGCCGTGAGGGCCGCCGAGACTGCGGCGTCGAGCTCGTAGCCGGTCCCCGCGAGGATCGCGGTGGCGAGCAGCGCGATGCCGACGTAAGCCGTCAGGAAGGCCCAGATTCCCGCGAGGACGTTCGTCGGAACGATCTGGCCGGCGTACTTGAGGCTGCCGATCGAGCGCGGGTGGAGGCCGCGATCGAGCGCATTGCGGAGGACGGAGAAGCTCAGGATCACGCGCACGTCCTTGACGCCGCCACTCGTCGAGCCCGCCATCCCGCCGAGCACCATGAGTTGGAGCAGGATGACCGAAGCGAGCGGGGGCCACGCTTCGAAGTCCGCAGTCGCATAGCCCGTGGTCGTGACGATCGAGACGACCTGGAAGAGCGAAGCCCGGACCTCCTGGCCGGCCTCGTGGCCCGAGTGCGTAAGCAACCAAGTGACGACACCGGTCGCCACGGCAACCACGGTGAGGAAGTAGCGGAGCTCCGGGTCGCGGTAGACCGTGCCGAAATCGCCGCGCAACCATCGGTAGTGCAGCGCGAAGTTGATGCCGCCGAGCAACATGAACCCGATCACGATCCACTCGACCGTCGCGGAACCGAACGAAGCGATCGATGCGTTGCGTGTGGAGAAGCCACCCGTCGAGACCGTGGTGAGCGAGTGGCAGAGCGCGTCGTAGAACGAGAGCCCGGCGAACTCGAGGGCCACGAACTCGGCCACGGTGAAGCCGACGTAGACGAACAGCAGCCGCCGGGCCGTGGAGACGATCCGGGGCCGCAGCTTGTCGGCGGTGGGTCCGGGGATCTCGGCCTTGAAGAGCTGCATGCCGCCGATCCCGAGGGCCGGCAGGATCGCGAGGGCGAAGACGATGATGCCCATGCCGCCGAGCCATTGGGTCAGCGAGCGCCAGATCATCAGCGAACGCGGCACGTTCTCCACGTCCGCGAGGACGGTGGAGCCCGTGGTCGTGAAGCCGGCCGTGGCCTCGAACAATGCGTCGATCGGCCCGAGCACGTCCCACAAGAGGTAGGGCAAGGCGCCGAAGGTCGCGGCCAGCGCCCATCCCACGCTGACCACGAGGAAGCCGTCGCGGTTGCGCAGCGCAGGGTCGGTGGGTCGCACCGAGGCCACGATCGAGAAGCCGACCACGAGGCAGGCCGTCGAACTCGCAGCCAGGGGGTAGAGCCGCTCGCCGAAGAGAGCCGCGGCCGCGAGGGGGAACCACTCGAACACGCCGATGCCGACGATCAGCCAGCCGAGGATTCGGAGATCGAGCAGGGCGTTCATGGCCGCGAAATCTAACCCTTGCGATGGGGTCGCGATAGAGTGGGCCCGCGGAGGAGCCCATGAGCCTGAACCTCGGAACGATCCTGCTGGCCAGTGCGAAGTCGCGCCCCGATCACCCGGCGATCCGCCTCGGCGACCGCACCGTGAGCTATGCCGAGCTCGACCGCGCGGCGCGCGGTGTGGCAGCGAGCCTCGCCGAGCACGGCATCGAGCCCGGCGCCCAGGTCGCGATCATGGTGCCGAACGTGCCGGAGTTCACGATTGCCTACTACGGCATCCTCTACGCGGGATGCACCGTCGTCCCATTGAACGTGCTGCTGACGGCGCCCGAGGTGACCTATCACCTCGAGGATTCGCAAGCCGCCTGGCTCGTCGCACACCCGACGTTTGCGGAGCCGGCGCGCGAAGGCGCGGCGGCGGCGGGCGTGCCGATCGCGTGGGCCGATGGCGACGAGGGCGAGACCCTCGCGGCTTGGGCTGCGGCCGAGCCCGTGAGCGCGCTCCACCCGACGCGCGCCGACGACACGGCGGTGATCCTCTACACGTCGGGCACGACCGGCAAGCCCAAGGGCGCCGAGCTCAGCCACGCGAACCTCCTGCTCAACTGCGGCACGGTGGTGCCGAAGCTCATGCCGCTCGGACCCGACGACGTGGCGCTCGCAACCTTGCCGCTCTTCCACTCGTTCGGTCAGACCGTCATTCAGAACGGGATGATCGCGCTCGGTGCGACCTTCACCTTGTTGCCCCGCTTCACGCCCGAGGACGCGCTCGCGATCATCCAGCGCGATCGTGTGACGATCTTCGCCGGTGTGCCGACCATGTACTTCGCGATCCTGAACCACGAGGGCGCAGACGCGTTCGATCTCAGTTCACTGCGGGGTTGCTTCTGCGGCGGCGCGCCCATGCCGGTGGAGGTGATGAAGGCCTTCGACGCGAAATACGACGTCGAGATCCTCGAGGGCTACGGGCTCTCCGAGACGTCGCCGGTGGCGAGCTTCAACGCCCTCGATCGCCCGCGCAAGGTCGGCTCCATCGGCTACCCGGTCTGGGGCGTCGAGATGTGCATCATGAACGAGAAGGACGAGCCGCTCCCCGACGACGAAGTGGGCGAGATCTGCATCCGCGGCCACAATGTCATGAGCGGCTACTGGCGTAAGCCCGAGGCGACGAAGGAGGCGATCCGCGACGGCTGGTTCCATTCGGGCGACATCGGTCAGCGCGACGCCGACGGGTGCTACTTCATCGTCGACCGCAAGAAGGACATGATCATCCGCGGCGGCTTCAACGTGTACCCGCGCGAGATCGAAGAGGTGCTCTACGGCCACGAGGCCATCGTCGAAGCAGCGGTGATCGGCATCCCGCACGAGAGCCACGGCGAAGAGGTGAAGGCGGTGGTGGCGCTCGCGGCCGGTGCGAGCGTGACCGAAGCCGAGATCATCGCTTGGAGCAAGGAGCGGCTTGCGGCGTACAAGTACCCGCGGCATGTGGAGTTTCTTTCGGAGCTTCCCAAGGGGCCGACGGGGAAGATTTTGAAGCGGGAGCTCAAAGGGTAGAGGCGTCCCCGCGACGAGAGGGCCAGCGGCGTGGGGAGCCCCGCGGCGAATGGCTCGCTTCGCCCGGCTGGGCGATCGCCGGACAGATTTGGATTGTCGGGTCAACGCTGATTCCGCCTTCGGCGGCGCCGCAGGGCTCCCCACGCCGCTGGCCCACGGGGCGTCTTTAGATGCGGGCTCCTCACGACACCGAAGTCGGGCCCCTGCACCTGGATGGCTGCAGGGGCATTCAGGGGGCTCCCTGGTTGGCACGATGGGTGCAATATCTTGGGTTCACAGCCGAGGAGGACCCCATGAGCATGACGACTGCCACCTATGCCAGCCAGACCCAGGAGCCGGAGATCGACCGCCGCGACACGGGGCTTCGGATCGGGCTCGCCATCTTGTTCGCGATCGTTGCGAGCGTTCTCGACACGATCATCGGCATCGCCGTCGTGTTCGGCCTGGTCTGGACTTTCATCACGCGCCGCCCGCCGAATGAAGGCCTGCGGGGAGCGACGAACCGACTGATCAGCTTCGACTACCGGATCGCGCGCTACCTCACCTACAACGAGCAGCGCATCCCCTTCCCGTTCTCGGACTTCCCCGACCCCATCGAAGAACCCGACTGGGACTTCGACGTCCGCGAGTCCGATGAGCTCGGCATCGACTGGTCCGAGGAGAACGAGGACGACGACGAGCTGCGCGGCTAGCGCAGGCGGCTTGCGCCGACGCCTGGCCAGACGCGCAACAGGCCGACGATGCTGCGGATCGCGATCCAGGCGACGATCACGAGGTTGAGGGTGACGAGGACGTCCGGGCGGGTGACGTCGAGCCGGAGCAGCAGGACGCCGCAGATTCCGCTCGCCGCGATCATGCCGTTGCGCATGTATCGGTAGTCGCCCGCGCCCCATAAGATGCCATCCGTCACGAAGGCCACGGCGTTCAGGGGCTGGGCCAATGCGGCGACCCACCAGGCGGCGGCAAAGGTCGCGTGCGCGCTGGTCGGGACGAAGGATCGCGCGACGAAGCCTTCTCCCGCGAGCATGGCTGCCATCACGAGCAGGCCCGTCACGATGCCCCATCCACAGGTGATCTTCGCCACTCGCCGCGCCTGTTCGCGCGCGCCAGCCCCGAGGAAGTAGCCGATCAAGCTCTGGGCGGCGTTGGCGTAGGCGTCGAGCAGGAAGGCGAGGAAGGTCCAGACCTGGCGGATCGCGTGGTGGGCCGCGCCGGTCTCGGCACCGGCTTGGGTGGCCACGCGCGTGCCGAGCATGAGGAAGCCGATCAGCAGGCCCGTGCGAACGAACAGGTCGCGCCCGACGACGAAGAGCCCGAGCGCGTCGCGCACGCGAACTTGTTGGGGCCACCCGAGCCGCCGGTACGCCGCGCCGCCACCCCACAGGGCCGCCACCCACAGCGCGACCGTGCTGGCCCAGGCTGCGCCCGCGATTCCGAACGCAGGGATCGGGCCGGCACCGAAGATGAGAACGGTGTCGAGGGCGACGTTCAGCAAGTTCGAGCCCACCGCCACGCGCAGCGGGGTCTTCATGTCCTGGAGCCCGCGCAGCGCACCGAAGCTCGCCATCATCATGAGCGTTGCCGGGGCGCCGAGCAGGCGGATGCGAAGATATACGGCGGCATCGCCGACCATGGCGCCGTCGGCTCCCATGAAGCGCGCGCCCGCCTCGACGAACGGCCAACACAAGACGCCGAGCACGACGCCAAGACCGACGGCCAACATGAGTGCCGCGCCGAACGCTTCGCGCGCCTGTTCGTGATCGCCGGCTCCGTCGGCGGTGGCCACCTCGGTCTGGGTGCCGATGCCGAGGAAGTTGAACGCCCACAGCACGCTCGAGAAGAGGATCACCGAGAGACCGAGGGCGGCCAGCGGCACGGCGCCGAGATCTTTCACGAAGAACGTGTCGACGAGTCCGGTCAGCGGCTCGGCCACGAGCGAAACCAGCACCGGCATCGACAGCGCGAAGACCGTCCGGTGTGGATGGGTGAGGAACCGGTGCTCCTCGGCGGAATTCGTAGACGGTTCGCTCACGCCTCGTCGGCTGCGCGCCGTTCGCTCTCGCGCTTCTCGAGCAAGGCCAGGAAATCCGTTCCATCGAGGGAGATGAAGATGCCTTCCGCCTCCGCGCACAAGCGGTCGCCCGCGAGCAACCGGCCGGTGGCGAACGTCTTGCGACCTTCGATCCGTCGCTCACCCGCTTCGAAACGCAGGTCGGTCTTCAGGGGCGTGGGGCTTCGGTAGATCACCTTGAGCGTGCCCGTCATGCCGGGGTTCCCGGTGGCGGACATCACGAAGCCGAGGAACTCATCGAAGGCCGCGGCGATCCAGCCACCGTGCACACACCCGGGCGGGCCCTCGTAGGCGGATCCGAAGTGGACGTCGCCGGTGATCACGTCGCCCGCGGCGGCCAATCGCAGCGGCGGGGCGAGAGGGTTGGCCAGGCCGATGATCGGGCTGGCATCGAAGAAGGCGCCGACGCTCCCGGCGTTGGCCGCCTCGGCGAAGCCGGAGTACGGGCGGCTCTGGCCATGGGTTTCGAGATGGTCTGCGTAGCGTTCGAGCCGGTCCGCCGCATCGCCGAGCTCCTCCTCGGGCGCGTCACTCGTGACCAGCCGGTCGATCACCCGCCGCATGGCCGTGGCGAGTCGTCGCTTTTGGGCCCAGGCGCCTTCGGCTGGCTGCGTGGCCGCCTGCCAGTGGCTCATGAACCTCTGACGGCGTTCTTCCTCTTCGTTCACGTCGGCTTTCTCCTCGCCCGCAGTCTAGCGGGCAGGAGGACCTAGGCCGCCGCGAACACGGAGAGCATCGCGTCCATGTTTTTGTGCTGGGCTTCGGGCCCGACGCCGATGCTGGGCGCGTAGAGCAGCGCCTCTTCGGTCAAGCCTTCCCACTGCGAGAGCCGGTCGCGCGCCTCGTCTGGCGTGCAGGCCACGGCGAGCTCGTCCACCAGGGCGTCGGGGACGGCCTCCGCCATGGCCTTCGTGTCGAAGCGGCGGAGCGCTGCATTGCAGGCGGCACCGACGTCGGCCATGTCGTGGTGTTCGAGGATCGAGTGGTAGAGCCTGGTCGTGAAGTAGAAGCCGATCTGGCCCTTCGCGTTTCGCAGCGCTTCCTCGCGGGTGTCGGCGATCGACGTCAGGACGTAGGGGTAGAGGGCGCACGCGCCGCCTTCACGCCCAGCCTTCTCTTCCGCTGTGCGCAGGCCAGGCAGCGTCACCTCCGCGTGCCAGCGGCGCGTGGCGATCGGGTGGCCCACGAGCCCGTCGGCTACGGCGCCGGCCGCGCCGATCATCCCGCGGTTCACGGCCGCGATCCAGATCGGGATCTGCTCGCGCGCGGCGTGGGGGCGCGCGTAGATCGGGACGTTCAGGTCCCAGTGCTTCCCTTCCCAGCGGAAGCCGCCGCCCGCCTGGGCGGCGAAGGCTTTGCGCAAAAGCTCCACCAGCTCCTTCATGCGCGGCGCCGGCGCCGAGAAGGGCATCCCGAACCAGTCCTCGTTCATGCGTCGCGTGGCACTCCCGAGGCCGAGGATCATGCGCCCGCCGGAGAGTTCATCGAGGTCCATGGCTGCACTCGCGTGGAGGAGTGGCGAGCGGGTGAAAGCGTTTGCGATGCCGGTGCCGATCTTCACTCGTGAGGTTGCCTGGGCGATGGCGCCGAGGGGCGCGTAGCCGTGGCGATTGAAGAACTCGATCGTGAAGACCGAGTCGAGGCCTGCTTGCTCCGCGCGGATCGCGAGCTCTACGTCGGCGCGGGCGGAGCCGCCGGTCAAGATGAGGCCAAGCTTCATGGACGTTCTCTCCCTGGGTCTGCGAGCTCGAAGAGAATACCCGCGAACTCAGGGTTTCCCCTGAGTCTGGCCAAGCTTTCTCGCCATCCGTCTCAAGGGCGTCCGCCCCTAACCGATTGATGAAGTGGCCCTTTCCTTCGCCAAGCGGCCGCAGGTTGCCCTGCGCCTCGGGGAGGATTGCGCCCGGGAGCACGAGGCCGATGGAAGAGTCGAAGTGTGAGGTGGTGCTGATCGCCGGCAGCGATGTCGCCGAGCGTCTCCACGCGCGCGCTGCCATCGAGCAGGCGGGCCTCGAAGCCTGCGAAGTCGCCACCGGTGCCGAGGCTCTGATCTCCTTCGTGTCGGACTCGCCGTCGATGGTCGTCCTCGACGTCGACATGGCCGGGCTCGATGGCTACCGCACCTGCGAAGAGCTTCGCCGCCGTCGTGGCAGCGAGCACACACCGATCCTGGTGATTGCGCGCAACGGCGACGCCGCCTCCATGACCCGCGCCTTCGACGCCGGCGCCACCGACTTCATGACGAAGCCCGTCAACTGGGGCTTGTTCGTTCATCGGGTCCGCTACCTGCTGCGATCGAGCCGTGCCTTTACCGACTTGCAGGCCAGTCAGGCTCACCTCGCGACGGCCCAGCGCCTGGCGCGTCTCGGTTCCTGGGAGTGGGATGTCCAGACGGGAGTAATGCACTGGTCCACCGAGGTGCAGCAGATCCTCGGCGCACGTTCCGAAGACGGTCGCGTCCAGCTCGAGACGCTCCTCGACCTCGTGCACCACGAGGATCGCAAGGCCATCCGTGAGTGGTTCCGCCGCGCCGCCCAGGGGAAGTTCACCGCCGACCTCGAGTACCGCTGCATGCGCATCGACGGCGAGGAGCTGACGATCCATCAACAGGCCGAGGCCGTCACCGACGTGGACGGCGAGGTGCTGCGGATGTCGGGCTTCCTCCAGGACATCTCGGATCGCAAGCGCAGCGAGGATCGCATCCGTCAACTCGCCTACTACGACGTGCTGACCGGGCTTCCGAACCGACGCTTCTTCAAGGAGAGCCTCGACCGCGCACTGCGCCACGCGCGCAGCAGCAACAAGCCCCTCGGCCTGCTTTTCCTGGATCTCGATCGCTTCAAGATGATCAACGATACGCTCGGCCACGAGGCGGGCGACGCGCTGCTGAAGGAAGCAGGGGAACGGCTCCACACGTGTGTGCGCTCCTCCGACTACGTCGCGAGCGCTCGGGGCGGCAAGATGCAGACGGCGATCTCGCGTATCGGTGGCGACGAGTTCACGCTGCTTCTCCGCGACCTCGACGATGCCCATGATGCCGGCCGCATCGCGAGCCGCATCCTCGAGCGCTTCGCGCAGCCCTTCGACATCGATGGGCACGAAGTCTTCACCTCGACCAGCATCGGGATCGCGATCCACCCGATCGACGGGAACGACGTCGACACGCTGCTGCGGAACGCCGACGCCGCGATGTACCACGCCAAGGATCGCGGGCGGAACAACTTCCAGTTCTACACGGACGCCATGAACGTGAAGGCGTCCCGCCGGCTTGACATCGAGAACAACCTGCGGCGCGCCGTCCAGCGCGGCGAGTTGTCCGTGGTGTACCAACCGAAGCTCGATCTCGAGAGCGGCGAAGTGAACGCGGTCGAGGCGCTCGTTCGTTGGGACAACGCCGAGCTCGGCAAGGTCCGCCCGAACGAGTTCATCGAGGTCGCCGAAGAGTCGGGCCTGATCGTCCCGATCGGCGAGTGGATCCTGCGCACGGCGTGTGCGCAGCAGCGGCAGTGGATCGATGCGGGCTTCGAGCCCATCGTGATGTCGGTGAACCTGTCGAGCTTCCAGATTCGCGCGCAACGATTCGCCGAAGTGCTGGCGCGCGTCCTTCAGGAGACGGGCGTCGCACCCGAGCACGTGGAGCTCGAGATCACCGAGAGCGCGATCATGCGCTACGAGGATCTCTCGATTCGCACGCTCGCCGAGATCAAGCAGATCGGCGTGGGCCTCGCCCTCGACGACTTCGGTACGGGCTACTCGTCGCTGTCCTACCTGAAGCGCTTCCCGATCGACGCGCTCAAGATCGACCGGGCCTTTGTCCGCGACGTCGCTTCGGACCCCGACGACGCCGCCATCACCCGCGCCATCGTCGCCATGGCCCAGCACCTCGGGCTCTACGTCATCGCCGAGGGGGTCGAGACCGCCGAGCAAGAATCTTTCTTGCGGGACATCGGCTGCGACTGCTTGCAGGGTTTCCGCATCGGCGCACCGGTCTCGCCTAACGAAGCCGTCACGTACCTCCGCCGCATCGGATAGCGCCGCAGCGCCCCGAAAAGGCCGCCCGACTGCCTCGCCCGAAGCAACCTGGCCCCCCGCCACAGGCACTCAACGGTGTAGATCCGGAAGCGTCTCCGCTTTGTCACCGGGCGTGACCGGATCCGTCACGAGATGGTGTTTTTCTATGAATGTGCCTCTCACCCCCACTGTCCAAGCAGAGAGTTGGAGAGTGCCCGAAGGCGCGCCCGATCCCGACCTGGAGGAACCACCCCCATGACCCCTGCAAACCGAACGCGAACGAGTTGTCTGGTCTGTGGCTCGACGGAGGTCCGTACGGACGAGGTGATCGACCACGGAGTCGTCTTGCTGGCCGAGTGCCCCCGCTGTCAATACCTGTGGACCGTACGCGTGAGCGCGGTCGGCCACCGCGTCGCTTCCCCCAGCGACGCGGCCGGCGTGGCTGCTTAGGCAGGGCAACTGCCCAAGCCTGCGGGCCGGCGCCGATCGCGGCGGCGCCGGCCCGCCAGGCCTCGGGGTGCGCAGCGGGAGCCCTCTGCGCCCCCTTCCATGATCGGCTTGAGAAAGGCGACGCGTTCGTTCAGTTTGAAGGGATCGCCTGTCCATTCGCTGGGGGTCCGTCTTGGAATCCAACGACGCCGTCTACTCCGCAGAGCCCACGAAGAACCCGCTCCGCTACGCCCTCGCCGCATGGCGGCTCGTGCGCCGTAACCCGGAGGAGACGACCGACGAGGCGGCCATCGTCGAGATCGGATTCGCGCGCTCGAAGCTGGGCCGCCGCTTCGCGCGCTGGGAGGACACGATCGCCGCGCTGAAGCGTCACCCCGAAACGGCGGCGGCCCTGAAGGAGCGGAGGCCCTTCGGCCCGATCGTCTTGAAGGATCTGGAGGGTCTGCCAGCGGGGACGCTCGGTCGTGTCTTCGCCGACCACTGCCAATCTCGCGACCTCAACCCGAACCTCGTCCACGTGCCGCCGGACGACGAGGTGGGCTGGTTTCTCAATCACCTCTATCAGACCCACGATATCTGGCACGTGGTCACGGGCTGGGGAAACGATCTGCCCGGCGAGGTGGGCCTGGGTGCTTTCTATGCGGGGCAGTTCAAATCGCCGGCCTTCTTCGGCTACATGGTTGCCCTGATCTTCCTCAACGTCGTCTCGCGTCGCGCCGACCTCGACGAAGTCTTCGCGGCCTTCAGCGCCGGCTATCGGACGGGCAAACGCTGCGATCCGCTGTTTGGTGTGGCTTGGGACGAACTCTGGACGGTGCCCATCGCCGAGGTCCACGCGCGCTTCGTGGTGGATCGCAGGGAGATCGTGGGCGTCGGGGTCCGCGCCGCGGCCTAGCGCGCCGAGCTGCCCTTCGCGCACGGGCTGGTACCTTCGCGTTCGTGCGAGTCGTGCTCTACACCGGGAAGGGTGGCGTCGGGAAGACGACCACCGCTGCGGCCACCGCGGTCTGTGCGGCGCGGCGCGGCATCGCGACCCTCGTGGTCTCCGCCGACGCAGCACACAGCCTTGGCGATGTTCTCGACCAGCGGCTCGACGCGCCGGAAGCGCGCCTCGAACCCCAGGCCGTCACGGAGAACCTCCACGCCCTCGAGGTCGATGCCCGCGCAGCCATGGAGCGGCACTGGGGTCGGGTGCGCGACTACCTGATCTCGCTCTTCCGCTATCAGGGGATCGAAGAGGTGGTGGCCGAGGAGCTGGCGCTGCTGCCCGGCGCCGAAGAGTTGGCGACGCTGCTGGCCGTCGAGGAGCTGGCGTCGAGTGGGCGTTTCGATTTCGTCATCGTCGATTGTGCGCCGACGGGCTCGACGCTCCGCCTGGTGACGCTCCCCGACGTGGCGGACGGCACACTCCGATGGCTGCTGCGTCTGCAAAAGGTTCTTTCGAGCGTCGTCACGCCGCTGGCCCGAAGCCTCGTCCCCGCGCCCCTGCCCGGCGCAGAGGTCTTCCGCGATGCGGACAACCTCCTCTACAAGAAGCTCCATGGTCTGCGCAAACGGCTTTCTTCGGCGGATACGAGTGTGCGGCTGGTCGTCACGCCCGAACGCATGGTGATCGACGAGGCACGTCGGGCCCACACCGACCTCGCACTGTTCGACGTCGGCTGCGACGCCATCGTGATGAACCGCCTGCTTCCCGAAGCCGCATGCGCCGAAGCCTTCTTCCAGGATTGGGGCGCGGTGCAGGAAGAACGCTGTCGCGAGGTGGAGGCACTCTTCGAGCCCCTGCCCGTCTTGCGCGCACCGCTTCAAGACGACGAGGTCGTCGGGCTCGAACGGCTCGCGCGCCAGGGGGAGGCACTCTTCGCCGAAGCGGAACCCGACGCCACCCTCTGCAAGGCCCCGCGGCCGCGCTATACGCGCTCGAAGGAGGGCTACCGCCTCTCCATGTCGCTCCCCGGTGCGAGCGCGGACGACCTCGACGTCGTGAAGATGGAAGACGAGCTCGTCGTGACGACGGCCTCCCGGCGCCGAGCCATCGCGTTGCCCCGCCGCATCGCCGCCCTCGACCTCGCAGGGGCCCGCCTCGATCGCGGCCGCCTGGTGGTGCGCTTCGCCGTGGCGCCTTCCTGATGCGCGTCCTCCTGCTCACCGGCAAGGGCGGCGTCGGCAAGACATCGATGGCCCTCGCGACCGCGCTCGGCGCGGCGGCCCACGGGCACCGGACGATCGTCCTCTCCACCGACCCAGCCCACAGCCTCGGTGACGCCCTTGGCCACCCGGTGGGCGCCGCGCCCGTGGAGATCGCCCCGAACCTGATGGCCCAGGAGATCGGCGTGCTCGCCGAACTCGACCGCGCCTGGTCCGACGTCCAAGAGTGGCTGCGCGCGCTCCTGCGGGACGACGCCGACGATTTGATGGCGGAGGAGCTGTTGGTCTTCCCGGGGATGGAGGAACTCGTCTCCCTGCGTGCCGTGCGCGAGGTCGAGGCCACCGAGGCCTACGACGTCTGCGTCGTCGACTGCGCGCCCACCGGCGCGACGCTCCGCATGCTCCGCTTCCCCGACGCGCTGCGCATCTTCATGGAGAACTTCTTCGACCTCGAGCGGCGCGGCGCGCGCCTGCTGCGCCCCTTGCTCAACCGCGTGTCGAGCGGCCTCATCCCGAAGGAGGAGTTCTTCGAAGCCTTCGAGCGCCTCTATCGCGAGGTCGAGGACGTGCGTCAGATCCTGATGGATGGCGACCGGACGAGCGCCCGGCTCGTCGTGAATCCGGCACGTGTCGTCGTGGAGGAGGCGCGCCGCTCCTTCGCCTACCTCTCGCTCTACGGCGTCGCGACCGATGCCGTGGTGGTGAACCGCGAGCTCCCCGATGGAGCGCGCGGTGGGTTCTTCGAGCGCTGGGCCGAGCGCGAGCGCCGCGAGCAGGCCGACATCGAGGCCTCGTTCCCGATCCCGATCCTCCACGCGCCGCTCCATCGCCAGGAGGTGCGCGGCCTCGAGGCCCTGCGCGAGCTCGCGCGCCAGGTCTACGGCGATACGGACCCGGCCGGGGTCTTCACGCGCAGCCGCCCCGTCCGGCTCCACAAGGAAGGCGGCGTGCCCGTTCTCGAGATCGATCTGCCCAACACCTCGAAGGAGGACATCGATCTCTCGACCCTCGGCGACGAGCTCGTGATCCGCGTGCGCGACGCGCGTCGGCTGGTCGCCCTGCCTGCCTCGCTCGCGGGCCGAACCGTCGCCGGGACGCGTTTCGAAAACGGCGTCCTCCGCATCCGCTTCCAATGAGCGGCCCGGGGCCGCGCCGGCTCGTCTCGCTCGTGCCGAGCGT
>JAFDDA010000202.1 GCA_019311105.1 Deltaproteobacteria bacterium | reverse complement strand
TGGGTGTTCGCGTAGGGTTCGTCCTCGAACCAGACGAACTCGACCCCCCAGCTCGTCTTGGTGCGGTCTTCGGCGAAATCCGTCGCGAAGCCCAGGACATTGCGGCGTTTGTACAGGAAGCGTGACTCGCTGCCGCCATGCCAGAGGAAATCGCGCCTGCCGAACCGGCCATCGCCCCCTGCCGACACCTCCGGCCGACGGGCGCCGCCAAGAAGGAAGAGGCTCGAGACCAGGCTGCACTGGAGCAGGGCAGTCTGGTCTGCACCCAGGGTCGACGCAACCCCCGGAACGCAGCTCTCGTTGCCGGGCAGCGTGACCGAGAGCTCCGCCATGAGGGCCAGGAAGTTGTAGGAGACCGCCGTCATCTCGCTGCGAAAGCCCAGCCCGGTGCGCGGGTCGAGGAGCGCCGCCATCCCGTCGCATGCACCGCCATCGTCCACTAGGTCCCGGACGCATCCGTCGATGAGGGGATCGTACCCTGCTTCGTCGGGGCCTCGAGCGCCTGGCAGGTGGAAGACGCCGATGCTCTCGACGAAACGACGCGCGACGGGCCCGTCGAACTGGGGAAACGCCTCGAGAAGCACACTGGCCTCGGTGTGGTAGAGGTCGATCCCGCGGGCCGCACAGATGTCGGTTCCCGAGCCGGCGAGATCCGGGTGGAAAAAGGCGCCCGTTCCGAGAAGAGCCTCCTGCTGGTCGCTCAACGTGTTCCCACAGCTCGCCGTCAGGCTGCTGTAGATCTCGGGGCCGTCCATGAGGCCCCTGTGCAGGGACACGGCCGGGACGAAATCCGCCGGCGTCCCACCGAGGGCCGTCACGAGCAGCGGGCCCACCGCCGCGTTCCAGAGGCCCGCCCCCCCGAGCGCTCGCGCCAGGACCGTCTTCACCGAGAGGCCCGCAACCATGTCGTTCGTGTTGAACAGATCCAGCGCGCACTCGGCGTCGAACACACCCGGCCCCGCGAGCCCGTCGGCCAGCAAGCCGCTCGTGCCCGAGCAGAGCACGTCGAACAGCTGGCGGTTGCCCGAGCTCCACGTCCCTGCGTTGTCAGGCATCAAACAGCTCGGCTGTGCTCCGGTCGTGCAGTTGCCCACGCCGATCGAGCCCGCAACCCGCGGACGGCCCGTCGCGGGATCCACATTTCGCTCGTACTCGTTGAACGTGTCCAACACGCCGAAATCGGGGAACCCGTAGAAGTCCGTCAGCGCGAAGCTGAAACGGCGATAGCGAAACTCGATGCGCACGCCCGCCTCAATGCCTCGCGTACTGTTCCAGGGATCCTGGGGGCGTTCCTCGCCAGCCAAACCGACCCCGAACACGCCGTGGGCGAACGCGCCTCCCTTTTTGAGACACGCAACCCAGACCGTGTAGGGCTCTCCGCAGGTGCCGACATCGGTGGGCTCGAAGTGGTCGAGGTTCGTGGCGAACTCAATCCGCACGTCGCTCAAGGGGCCTACGTCCCATAGGGACCATATCGCCCGGATCGACCAGAGCGGGATGCGCGATGACTCGAGGCTTGGGAGGGTCGAAAGGGCGATGTCCTGGGGATTGAACTGGTCCTGGGCGCGGAAGAGCTCTGTCTTTCCCCATACGGTGGTCTGTCTGCCGACCCGGACGAACACGTCCCCGTCGAACAACTCGAGATCGAGGAAGGCCTCGCGTAGCTCCTTCACCTGCTGCTGGCTCGCGCCGCGGTTCCACTGGAGCTCGTTCTCGGAGAAGTTCACGTCCAGATCGTCGAGATCGTCCACCAGCTCGCGCAGCCGCGGCGACGGCGAATAGAGTGAGGGCTGAATGGGGCGCATGGGAAGCGGGACGGTGGGCGTCGTGAGCCCGCTGGGAAGGGTCGTGGAGATGCTTCGCAGTGCGCCGTTCGCCTTCACATCCTCCGGCACCCATGGTCCGAGCGGCACCGTCGTGGGTGCCACCGAACCCTCGACGTTCCGCACCGCAAACAGGACCCCGTCCGTCGGAGCCAACGTGCGTGCGGTGGACTCCCGGGTCGCGTCCCCACCGAGGCGAAAGAGCTCGTCGAGCGGCGGGATGTCGATCAGGGGAACGAGGCGTGCTCCGGAGCCGTGGATTGGCATGGACGGGCGCGCGGGATCAGGCAGGGAGCCCGAGAATCCGGTCGAACGCCCGTTGGTGAACTGGCTGGGGGCACGGTTCGCCTCGTTGCCCCAGAGGCGCTGCCCCGTCGCGATGTGACACATGGACTGCCAGACGCAATCGAAGCGTCCCTCGACGCTCACGAACGCCTGCAGGAGCGAGATCGGACCCCACCCGTTGGGCAGCAGGTCGAACTCGGCCTCGAGCTTCAGGGTATGGGCCCACTGGTGTGGGTTGAAGTCCGTCAGCTCGAAGCTGTCGGCGATGCCGCGGAACTCCATCTGGTAGAAGCCGTGGAGTTCTACGCGCCCATCTCCGAACTCGAGGGCATCGGAACTCGTGGGAACGACCCAGCAGAGCGTTGCCACCAGCAGCGCCCGCGCGACCTGTCCCGGTAGACGTGTCAAATCGGCCTTTCAGTAAACTCGGCCCTTCGGGTTGAGCTCGACTTCATGAAGAGCCGCGCGGACGACACGATCGAGGGACGCATCCTTGCAGGTCTCCGTTCCCGCAGCACAATCGCACGACGACCATCCTACGCTGCGAAGAATCGAAATGACAGTCCGCGAGTGGAGCTGCAATGCGCCCGATCGCCCTGACCTGTTCCCCAAGAACTGGTCCGAATCGAACTAGAATTTTCTAGAAGGCGAGGAGGACGAGAGGATGCCGGGGAAGCGACGGCCGACGGAAGAGATCAGCCACAGTTTGGGATCCGGTGGTGAAGGACGTATTCGAGTCGAAGCGCCGCGTTACCCCTCACACCCTGAGGCACACCTGGGCGAGCCTTCACCTCTCGCGCGGGACGCCGCTTGAGTGGATCCGTCGGATGGGTGGATGGGCTTCGAGCCAGATGCTCTTGGACGTGTACAGCCACTTCTTGCCCCGCGAGATGCGGGGCTTCTCGAACGCACTTAGTGCGTCCGACCGAACCAGGCCGAACCCAGTGGCCTGGAGCCGACGAGCGGATTTGAACCGCTGACCTGCTGATTACGAATCAGCTGCTCTACCAGCTGAGCTACGTCGGCTCGGCCCCGGGGCGCGCTGGGCGATCGGGGCGCCGGATTCTAGCCCGTTTGTGGCCCACCGGAAGAGCGGCCGAAGCCCCTTCCGGCCGGGGCGCCGGGCCCTAAGGGTGCGTTGCCGTTGCTGGTTTGCGACGGGTGGCCGCCCAGGGCCACCGTTTGACCCGGCCCGCCTTGCGCGCGTTGGATGGGCCCTCGGCCGAACCCTCCCCCGGCCGGACTGCGAGGACCGCCATGCCGATGCTGCCCCTGATCGACCTCCTGATCCTGCTCGGTTGGACGAGCATGATGGTCGGCGCCGTGCAGAAGGCGTTCTGGATCACGACTTCCTACACCTGGAAGATCGTGGGGCTGACGCCGAGCGACTTCCTGGTCGCGGCTGGCGTGTGCTTGCTCTTCGCGCTGACGCTCGCCGCGCGCGCGTGGGTGAAGGTGAACGAGCCGAAGATGCTGACCCACGGCCGCCGCGCCGACGCCGCCGACCCGGCGGGCCTCGAGGTCGGCGAGTGGCGCAACGCGCCCGCGGAACGGCCCGAGGCTGCGACCGGGCGGTAGCCGAACCGTCCCTTCCAGCGACCGGGCGGTAGCCGAACCGTCCCTTCCAGCGAGAGTCGCCTCTTCGCCTCGGCTACCCGAGTCCTCCTCTAATCGCGCAAACGAAAATATCCGACGGCGACCGCCCCGAAGGGCGGTCGCGCGACGGTTACGCGGGATGGTCTAGGAGTGAACTAGAAAGGGAAGGGGTCGTCCGCGAGGAAGCCGGTCAGGAACGCCCGGGAACGAGTCGGAGCGCGGACTGCGCGAGCTCCACATAGAGCCCTGCGATGTCCGTCATGATCCGTCTTGCTCGATCGGCTGCGTTCTTCATGCCTTCTTCCTCTCTCCCCCTACGGAGAGGGAATGGACTTGGCGGGTGGGTTGGTGTCAGGCGGGGTGGCAGATCGTGCGCAACTGTCCCCCAGGGGGAAATTTGAACGCTCTCAGCCGCTCACAGGCCATATCGCTGCCGAATCGAGGCGATACCTTCCCCCGATGAGTGAAGTCACCGACCCTCGGGGTCCCCGATGAGTGAAGTCACCGACCGTCTCATCTGGCTCGACGGCGAGCTGGTGCCCTGGGAGCGGGCCACGGTCCACGTGCTCTCCCACTCGATCCAGAGGGGCTCGCTGGTCTTCGACTACATGTCCGTGCGCGAGACGGCCCGGGGCCCCGCCGTCTTCCGCCTCGACGACCACCTCGAGCGCTTCGCCACCTCCACCGACCTCGTGGGTCTGCCCGTCGAGCTCGGGCCCGCGGAGCTGCGCCCCGCCGTCCTCGAAACCGTGCGCGCGAACCCCGGGTGCCGGAACCTCAAGATCAGCGCGTTCCTGCCTTCGATCGAAGTGGACGTCGTCCCGCAGGACCCGCGCATCTCGATCGCCATTGCCGCCTACGAAACGCGCGCCGACGTGATCGACAAGAACCCGGGCAAGTTCCACTTCGCGCCGGAGATCAAACTCTGGATCGAGAAGGAGCGGCGCAACCGGCGCGCGGACATCATGCCGCCCCAGGCGAAGGTCGCGTCGAACTACACCTCGCCCATGGTGGCGAAGTGGCGCGCGCGCAAGAACGGCTACGACGAGATCGTGCTCGTGGACGAGCACGACAAGCTCGCCGAAGCGCCGACGAGCAACATCTTCCTCGTGGATGCCGAAGGTGCGTTGCACACGCCGTCGCTTGCGAACGTGTTGCCCGGCATCACGCGCCGAACGGTCATCGAACTCGCGCGCCACGATGGCCGCGCCGTGCACGAAGAATCGATCGACCCGGATGCGCTCTTCTCGGCCGCCGAGGTCTTCCTCACCACGACCACCGCGGGCGTCTGGCCCGTGGTTTCCGTCGACGGGAAGACGGTGGGGGAGGGCGCGATCGGCCCGGTGAGTCAGGCGCTCCTCGATCGGCTCCACCAGGTCGAGCGCGGCGAAGACCCCGAGTTTGCGAACTGGCTCGCATACGCCGGCGAGGGCTCCTAAGTGCGCGTTCTATCAGGGATCCAGCCCTCCGGGGCGCTCCACATCGGCAACTACTTCGGGGCCCTGGCGCCGCAGCTCGAGCTCCAGGCGGGCCACGAGGCCTTCTACTTCATCGCCGACTACCACTCCATGACGTCCGTGCGCGACCCGAAGCTGCGGCGCGAGTTGACCCTCGGCGTGGCCCTCGACTACCTGGCGTGCGGGCTCGACCCGACGAAGGCCGTGCTCTATCGCCAGTCCGACTTCCCCGAGGTGACCGAGCTTTCGTGGCTGCTCTCGACGGTCACACCCATGGGTCTGCTCGAGCGTGCGCACGCCTACAAGGACAAGGTGGCCCAGGGGCTTTCCGCGGATCATGGGCTGTTCGCCTATCCCGTGTTGCAGGCCGCGGACATCCTGATCGTGAACCCGGACGGCGTGCCCGTCGGCCAGGACCAGAAGCAACACATCGAAATGACGCGCGACATCGCGCAGCGCTTCAATCACACCTATGGCGAGGTGTTCAAGATCCCCGACCCGTTGATTCGTGAAGAGGTGGCCGTCGTGCCCGGCACGGATGGGCGCAAGATGAGCAAGAGCTACGACAACGTGATCCCGATGTTTGCGAGCAAGGGGAAGACGAAGAAGGCCGTGATGGGCGTCGTCACCGATTCGACGCCGGTGGAGGAGCCGAAGAAGTGGGATCTCCCGGTCTTCCAACTCTGGTCGCTCTTTGCGAGCGCGAGCGAGCGCAGCGAGATGCGCGCGCGTGCCGAGGCGGGCGGGCTCGGCTACGGCGATGCGAAGAAGGATCTGCTCGCCCGCGTGCTCGAGCACTTCGAGCCTCTGCGCGCGCGGCGCGAAGATTGGGCGAGCCGGCCCGACGACGTCGAGGACGTCCTGGCCGCGGGTGTGAGCCGGGCTCGGGAGGTCGGCGGCCCACTCCTCGAGCAGGCGCGTCAGGCGGCCGGCCTGGGGCGCGGCTAGGGGTCGACCTCCGGGCCTCTAGCATCTATCCGTCTGAAATCATTGACTTTATTCGTGATTCGAAATCGATATTGATTTTCAATTTCACCCATCTAGACTCTTCTCCGTTCCGAGGGGACGGTGGGGTCGGGCCCCACGGCAACGGAGGCTACTCGCGTTGATCGTTTGTCACTGCCGCCGGATCACGGATCGCCAGATCCGGAAGATCGTCCAAAACGGGGCCACGAGCGTCGGCCAGGTCGCCCGGGCCTGCGGCGTGGCCACGGGCTGCGGCGGCTGCGCCACCATCGTCCACGAGATCGTCATCGACGAGCTCGACCGCACGGCCATCGAGACCATCTCGAGCCCGCTCCTCGCGAGCTAGCCCGCACGTCGCTCCTACCTCTGAAATCGATAGTCGCTTTCGTTTGACTGGCGCCTTGCGCGCGAGGGCCTAGTTTCGCCCGAAGCCGGCGCTGAGTCGGCGGGAGGGTGTTCCGTGCAGGGCGATCCGGAAGTCATCGAACGGTTGAACGAGGTCCTGACCGCGGAGCTCACCGCGATCAATCAATATTTCATCCACTCGCGAATGTGTGAGAACTGGGGCTACCAGCGGCTGGCGGCCCAGAAGTATCACGAGTCGACCGACGAGATGAAGCACGCCGACGCCATCATCAAGCGCATCCTCTACTTCGACGGTACGCCGAACATGCAACGGCTGAATCCGGTGCGCGTCGGCGAGGATGCCGTCGAGCAGCACAAGCTCGACCTCGAACTCGAGAAGGACAACATCGAGCGCCTGAACTCCGCCATCGCCGTCTGTCGGGACAAGGCCGACAACGGCACGCGCGAGTTGCTCGAAGAGATCCTGAAGGGCGAAGAGGCGGGCGCCGACTGGCTCGAAGGCCAGCTCCACGCCATCAGTGAAATGGGCAAAGAGAACTACCTGGCCGATCAGCTGCGCGAGTAGCCCAGCCGCCGTCAAAGTGTGTCGAAGGGGACGGTTCTATTTGATGACGAAATCTTTCGTCATCAAATAGAACCGTCCCCTTCGACACGTCTTGCTTG
>JAFDDA010000030.1 GCA_019311105.1 Deltaproteobacteria bacterium | reverse complement strand
CTGTAAAGGATGTGCCCGGACCGTACAGGGACTTGCCATAACGCCCATACTCGGACCTTGAGCGAAAACGCAGCTTGAACGCCTTATCAGCGATCGTGCGCCCGCTAGCTGTGCGAAGAGGTTCGCGGCAGGACCGCGAGCGCTTCGGTCTCGCACAGGAGATCGGGGCGGCAGATGGGCGCCGCGACCAGCACGTTGGGGAAGCCTTCGAACCCGCGCTCGCAAAACATCGCTCTTACGATCGGGGCGTCCTCCGGGCGCTTCACGTACGTGATCGCGGAGACCACGTCGCCGAACGACGCGTCCTGGCCGGCGAGCAGCGAGGATAGATTGACCAACATGCGAGCCGTCTGGGCTTCGACGTCCCCCGGGTGAACCGTCCTGCCGGCCTCGTCGATGCTCGCGGTCCCCGAGACATGGAGCGCGGTCTTGTTCGCCTCCACCACCTTCATTCCGCGCGTGAAGTCCGAGCCGTACAGCGCCGCATCATTGAGGGTCGGGGCAGACATCACGGCCACCGCCGGCGGCTGCGGCGCCTGCACGGCATGCACGCTGAGACACAGGTCGTGCCCGTCCGGCACCGGCCCGCCGCCGATTCCCGTGCTTGCCGGGCTAGGATCGATGCCTCGTTGCCGAAAGAACTCCCGCCGCGCCCGATTGAGATCCGCATAGTCCCGGTCGATGTCACGAAGATGGATCCAGGTGCGGACCACCTCACGAAAGCCCATCCCCGCCTTCCGCAGCAGATCCTCGGCCGCCTGGAACATCGCAAGGGTTTCTTCGAATGGGTCTACGCCAGACCCGTACAGGTTTCCGGCGTGGAAGCGGGTCTCATCCCCAAGGTGGACCAGGCGAGCGTACGACCGTGCGCACTCGCTGCAATCACAGGCCGGCGTGGCCCGAAGCTGGGTCACCCGCGGCTCCCCGCTGCGAGGGATTACCGCATGAACGGAGACCGCCAGGCGTCCTCCCTCCTCCAGCGGAGGCTGCTCGATCTCGATCGTCGCCGGCCGACAGGGCTCGCTCTCGGCCTCCTCGAGGACGCGTGCGCGCGCCGCACGGACGACCTCGAGATCGGCTCGAAGATTCCGCAGGAAGAGTGTCTCGCTGACCACCGACTCGAAGGACGCACCCTCCGCCGCAAGCACACCCAACATCGCGCGATACAGCTTGTCGGTCTGCCTTCGTGGATCCTTCGTCCGAGGCACCGGGTGACAGACGGCAAAGAGCTCGTCGGCCTCTGGGCCGGCGACCCGGCGAAAGACGATCGAGCAGTCATCCGTCTTGATCGTCTCTGCTGGGCTGTGGCGGTCCACTGCGATCCTTTGATCGCCGAGCGGTCTCGGCGTTGCTGGGCACTCGAGGGTCCGGCCCCCAAGGGCCGGACTCCAGGGGTGACCAGACGATCGCGGGCCCGAGGTGGACCGAATGCGTGCCGGGTCTCCTGGCCTTCGGGCAGGCAGGATCGCACGGTCCGCGGCCGCCCGCGAATCCCGTAGATGGGGTGGTTTCGAGCCCTCTGGGGGCTGCCCGCCCAGGCTCACCCGTGGCGGGCCGTCAGCATCCGTCGACGGGCAGCAGACCGCCGGGCTCGGTCGAGAAGTGCGTCGAATAGGTGTTTCGCTCGAAGCAGTTGCCGACGCCCGGCGGCGGGAAGCCGATCAGGTAGATGAACTCCTCTGCGAACAAGGCGAGCGGATGGGCCGGTGGCGCCGTCGCGTTGCCGCTCAGCCTGTTGCGGGAGACCAAGTTGTTATCCGGGGTAGGATCATCGAGCGGTGGGTCGTTGGTGCAGTTGCGGCTCTCGGGGCCAGCCACCATGGCCGTGCACCAGTCGACGATCGCGACCCCGTAGAAATCGTTGTCCTCGATCTTGTTGAGCCTGATCACTGCCTCATCGACGCCCAGCAACAGGACCCCGCCGCCGATCGGCAGGTCGGCCTGGAAGGTTCCGGGAGGAGCGTTGTTCGGGCCGTTGTTGTCGTGGATGTGGTTTCTCTCGACCCGCATGTTCGCCCCGAGCGACCCGCCGAAGCCGGTAGCGTTCGGATGGAAGAGGCCGATACCCACGGCGTTGCCGTGGATGTCGTTGCGCTTCACCGTGACGTCGGTGGAGTTCGTGATCTCGATGCCGATCGGGCTGTCATAGAGCTCGTTGTTCAGGATGCGAACGTTCTGCACGCTACCCACCCAGAGAGCGGTGTCGAGGGATCCGTAGGAGACGTTGCGCCGTACCATTCCGTTCGCCGAGAGGATCGGGAAGATCCCGTTCTCGAGATTGTCGATGAACTCGTTCCGCTCGATCCGGAAGTCGGAGACCCAGCGGGTCATGATGCCGTGGTGCGAGAAGCCTTCCACGGTGAAGCCACGGAGGTAAAAACGCTGGAGATACTGGGTGGGGGAGGTGCCGACCGCCATGATGCCCGTCTCCTGCCCTGGGCCCGGAACGAGGCGGACCTTGCCGGCCTCGCCCAGGCTGCGCCGCGCCCGACCGATCAGACGGAGATTGTCCGTGGTCACGTGCACCCCATACTGGCCGCCATGGGTTTCCTGGTAGGTCCCGGGATACACGAGGATGGTGTCACCCGGTGAAGCCGCGTCGACTGCGGCCTGGATGGACTGCCCGGGGTGGACGCGATGGACCACGGCTTCGGCCGCGGACGACGCTATCAGGAGGGCGATTCCGAGCAACGGGCTGAAACGACGCAGGTTCATCTTGGTTTCTCCGGCTTCGAGACCAGTCTGCACCCATGGTCATATGGGCAGGGAAGTGGCAACTTCCCCTCATGTTTTTTTACGCGAAGGGCCTCTGCGTGTCAATAATGGACGCGGTCGAAATGCAGAGGAGATCGCTGCCTCGTTCCGGGTGGTGCGGAGAGGTCGGGGGCCAGGCTTGACGATCACCCGCGGGGCAATCGAGGCTCGCACGCGCGCCGTCGCGCACAGCGTCTCCAGAGCACTTCTCCTCCTTGGGGCAATCGTATTCGTCGCTTGCGGCGACGGCGGCCCCGCGCCGGTGACCCTCGAGACGACCGCCTTCCCCGAGGGGGCGGCGGGTCGGCTGCAGATCACATATCCCCAGGATGGCACGCTGTTTCCTCCGGAGATCGTGGCCCCGACGTTTCTCTGGAAGGACGAGACGCCGAGCGTCGCCCGGTGGTTCGTCCTGCTGAGGTTCCAGAACACGGACGACGTGCTCAGATTCCCGACGACCCAGCCGCGTTGGCGACCTTCCGAGAAAGACTGGGAACGGATCAAGCTGCTGAGCCGGGAGCAGGATGCCGACGTGGCGGTCATCGGCGTCGGCGAGCCGGGAGTCACGGAGGTCGCGTCCTCGGCAAGCGTCCGCATCCGCACGTCGAGCGACCCTGTGGGCGACTCCATCTTCTATCGCGAGGTTCCTCTCCCCTTCCTCACGGCGGTGCAGGACCCGTCACGGATCCGTTGGCGTTTCGGAGCCATCGACACCGAGACGGCGCCACCGATCGTCCTGGAGGACCTGCCGGTCTGCGGCAACTGCCACTCCTTCTCGGCCAGCGGCAGCGTCCTGGGCCTGGACGTGGACTACGGCAACGACAAGGGCGGCTACGCCATCCTTCCCGTGGCGGAAGAGATGGTGATGGACGACGAGAAGATCATCAGCTGGAGCGAGTACGAGAAGGAGGACGGCGAGCTCACCTTCGGGCTTCTCTCGCAGATGTCGCCCGATGGTCGGTATGTGATCAGCACCGTGAAGGATCGCGCGGTATTCGTCGCCACGCCGGAGATCACCTTCTCCCAGCTCTTCTTCCCCATCAAAGGCATCCTCGTCGTCTATGACACCCAGACCAAGACCTTCCAAGCCTTGCCTGGCGCCGATGACCCCCAGTACGTGCAGAGCAATCCCAGCTGGAGCCCCGATGGGAAGTCCATCGTCTTCGCCCGGACGAAGGCCTACCGGGCAACCGCGATCGCCGACGAAGAGAGCATCCTGCTGAACGAGAAGGACGTCCCGGAGTTCGTCACCGGCAAGACGCCGTTCCGCTTCGACCTGTACAGGATCCCTTTCAACGAGGGCCGCGGCGGTACGCCGGAACCCATCGAAGGGGCCTCGGCCAACGGAATGAGCAACTTCTTCGCGAAGTTCTCCCCGGACGGCAAATGGATCGTCTTCTGCAAGGCGAACAGCTACATGCTGCTGCAGCCGGATAGCGAGTTGTTCATCATCCCGGCCGAAGGGGGTGTCCCTCGGCGCCTGCGGGCCAACACCGCACGCATGAACTCCTGGCACAGCTGGTCTTCCAATGGCCGATGGCTCGTGTTCTCTTCGAAGGTCAATACGCCCTACACCCAGCTCTTCTTGACGCACATCGATGCGGAGGGTCGTGACACGCCGCCCGTCCTGCTCGAGCGCTTCACGGCGAGCGATCGCGCCGCGAACATCCCCGAGTTCGTGCCCCTGCCGGCCGATGCGATCTCCTGGATCCGCGAGAGGTTCCTGGATGCGTACTCCTTCCTGCGGGCGGGAATGGCCAACGAGAGGACGGGCAACTACCCCGGCGCCGTGCGTGCCTACAAGCGCGGGCTGGCCATCGAGCCCGCCCACCCGGAGCTCCTCAACTCCCTTGGCTGGGCCCTGTTCCAGCAAGGCAAGAGCGCGGAAGCGGTCGTGGAGTACCGAAAGGCGCTCGATGCCGATCCCCAGCACTCGAAGGCCCACAACAACATGGCGCTGGCCTCGATCGAGCTGGGCGAGCTCGAGCAGGCGGAAGCGCACTTCAGGGAGTCGCTCGAGCTCGAACCGAAGGCGGAGATCTACAGCGACCTGGGCTTCGTCCTGGAGCGGCAGGGGCTGACGGAAGAGGCGATCGAGGTGTATCGCGAATCCCTCGAGCTGAATCCGCGGGGCGGGCCGGCGCATTTCAACCTGGCGGCGGCCTTGACGAGGCAGCAGGAGTTCTCGGAGGCCGAGAGCCACTTCCGCGCGGCCTTGGAGACGAAGCCGAACGCGGCGATCCACAACGGGCTCGGGTTCGCGCTCTGGCGACAGGGCAGACTGGACGACGCGGTTGGCCAGTTCAAGGGAGCAATCGAGGAGGACCCGACCTACCCGGCTGCCTACAGGAACCTCGGGGCGGTCCTGGTCGAGCAGGGGAACCTCCAGGAGGCGGCGTTCTACTACCGCCGCCTGGCCCGCGACCACCCGAGCGCCTCATCCCACAGCAAGCTGGGCTCGCTGCTGGTGAAGCTCGGCCAGAAGGGCGAGGCCCGGGACGAGCTTCGCAAGGCGCTGGCTCTGGACCCCGGCCACGAAGAAGCGCTCGCGAACCTCGACGCCCTCGACGCGAGGTGAAGGCAGGCCGGACACCGGAAGTGACAGCTCGCCGATCTATCCCCTCCGGCATTCGGTTCTGCGCGGGCTCTCGGTACCGTCACGGTCCCCGACGCGTTCCTCGGCGCCACGGATCTCTGGTCGAAGGTCGCTGATAAGGCGTTCAAGCTGCGTTTTCGCTCAATGGCCGAGTATGGGCGTTATGGCAAGCCCCGCGGCGGGGACGATTTCAAGCTGCGTCGACTGCTCGCTGCTCAGCGGGGTGATCGCCATGGCGAAATCGGTATGTCGAGGGGCGAGTACCGCTGTCGCTGGGCGTTGGGGGTCAGGTCATGTGCGGGAGCCGATTCCTGCTGAACCCGACTCATGGTGTCCAGATGAGCTTCTTTCCGTCCCATCCCTCGTGAATCCCGCGCACCATCTCGAAGAGCGCTCGGATTCCGTCGGTGTCGGGGTACAGCTCGACCATCGCACCAATGCTGGCACGGGCATCCATGTACGCGATTCTCTGATCACCGCTGCCAATCTCGGTGGCCACGACAATGCCGGCGTCGGCGTAGCATTGGCACATCGCCTCGTGGTCCTCGCATAGGATCGCAACGTGATGGAACCCCTCCTCGCTGGGCGCGTACGAATCGCGGTAGCAGGAAGGTCCGTCACTGTGCTGCTGAATCAGTTCGATCTGCATGTCGCCAGACTGCGCAAGTGCGACTGAGATGTCGAGCTCGACCTCCGCTCCGCGGTACACGACTCTGTCGAACTGGATGTGCTCAGTGACCAGGAACGGCCCCGTACCGAACATCGCGTGCCAGTGGTGCATCGCCGCGTCCAGATCGTTCACGACGAAGGCATTCTGGATGATGGCTCCGTACTCCATGGGAATTGAGCTCCTCTCTGATCGGCGCCTGATTTCATCAGTCGCCCGTTCGCCGCATCCGCGAGCTGGGCTGGCCTATGCGCTTCGCGCCGGAGGTGGAAATCGCCAGACCGTCTGCTCGTGGCAGCGTGGCAAGCGGCCCGAGCTTACGACCGATTCGGCCTCGATCCGGGCTCCACGAGTTCCAGTACGGTGCCGTCCGGGTCTTTGAAGCAGACGAAGCGTGCGGGCATTCCCGACTCAGGCGGCATGCTGGCGGGTTCGGACAGGAATTCTACGCCAGCGTCTCTGAGTCTTGCCATGTCCGCATCCAGGTCGGTCGTCGCTAGAGCGATGCGTGCGATTCCGAAATGATAGAGATGGGAGTAGGGCGGATCTTCGTCCCGTGGTTCGATCCATTCGAGCAGATCGATCATCATTCTTGACCTGACTTCCGTGCCAGAGAGTTCGAGGAGCGCGCCCCTGACTCTGGATGGAGGCATTCCCACCACTGCCGCCCGTTCCGCATCGTTGGTTTCGGGAACTCGCAAGACCTCCTTGAAGCCGAGCACTTCGTAGAACGCCTTGGAGCGATCGTAGTCGCTGCAATTGATGTTCACATGGATCAATCCAGCGATTGCCATTCTGCGCTCCGATCTGGCTCCGACATCTCGATTCGGGACCATGAAATATACGGACTTGTGGGGTGGAAAACGCAGGCTTCGACGAGGGTCCGATTTCCGATGAGCCGGGCGGATAGGAAGTCCAAGCGGTCTTTCGAGGCCCGAGAACCTCGCGTCATGACTGTATCCCGTCAGCAGAACTCGGACGCGGGTTCGATTCCCGCCGCCTCCGTGCGCGTCCTAACCGTGCAGTGCCGCGTCGAGGGCGCCCCAGAGTTCTGGGATGCCGAAGCCCTTGCTGGCCGAGGTCGGGACGACGGCTTCGCGCGGCATGCCGAGGGCCTTGGCGATCTCTCGGACGGCGGCGGAGCGCTTGCTCGTGCCGAGCTTGTCGCACTTCGTGACGGCGACCAGGACGGGGATGTCCTGCTCGCCGAGCCACGCGATGAGGTCGATCTCCTCTTCGCGCGGGTCGCGACGGGCGTCCTGCAGAAGGACCGCGCACTTCAGCGGCTTGCGGCCGCCGAGGTAGCTCTCGACGAGCTTCCGCCAGCTGGCGCGCTCCTTCTTCGAGACCTTCGCGTAGCCGTAGCCCGGGAGGTCGACGAAGAGCAGCGAGCCTTGGGCGTTGCTGAGTTCGAAGAAGTGGACGAGGCGGGTCTTGCCCGGGGTCGAGCTCGTGCGTGCGAGCTTCTTCCGGTTGGCGAGCTTGTTGAGCAGGCTCGACTTGCCGACGTTGGAACGGCCGAGGAAGGCGATCTCCGGGATGCCGTCCGTGGGGAAGCCATCCGGCCCGGCCGCGGTGGCGACGATCTTCGCATCGAGGACGCGTTCGGTGGTCATCGGAGGTGTTTCCCGAGGCGCTCGAGGGCTTCGCGCAGGACGGGCTCGGCCGCTGCGCACGAGAATCGTAGCCAGCCCTCCCCAGCCTCGCCGAAGTCGACGCCCGGCGTGACGGCCACGTGGGTGGCCTCGAGCAGTTCGAAGGCGAGCTTGCGCGAGTCGGCGCCGAACTTGCGGGCGTCGGCGAAGACGTAGAAGGCTCCGGCGGGGTCGGCGGGCAGGCCGAAGCCGAGTTCGCGCAAGCCATCCGCCAACAGCCGACGGCGGCGGCCGTAGGCATCGCACATTTCGCGCACGGTGTCGGCGCCGTGTTCGAGGGCCGCGAGGCCGGCGATCTGCACGAAGTGGTTCGCGGAGATGAAAAGATTCTGCTGGAGGATCTGCAGCGGCCGCAGGGCCGGCTCGGGCACCACGGCGTAGCCGAGCCGGAAGCCCGTCATCGCATAGCGCTTCGAGAAGCCGTCGAGCACGAAGGCTTCGTCGCTGGCGGCGAGCGCGGAGGTGACCCGCGCATCGTCGTAGACGAGGCCGTCGTAGATCTCATCGGATACCAGCGGCGGGCCGAGAGCCGCCAGCGCGTGAACGACTTCGGGCGGCTGCACCGCGCCGGTCGGGTTCGCCGGCGAGGTCGTGACGATCGCGCGGGTGCGCGGCGTGATGGCGGCAGCCACCGCGTCCGGGTCGAGGCGGTAGCCGTCCTCGGCCGAGGTCGGAACGAAGACGGGCTCGCCGCCGCAGAAGCGCACGAAGTTCGGATAGCAGGGGTAGTGCGGCGTCCCGACGATCACCTCGTCGCCCGGATCCACCAACAACGAGAAGATGAGCAACATGGCCGGCGACGTGCCGCTGGTGACGATCACCCGCCCGGGGTCGATCTCGACGCCGGCGCGCTCGCCCTTGTCGCGCGCGATCGCGGCGCGCAGGTCGGGGAGGCCGCGGCTGTCGGTGTAGTGGGTGTCGCCTGCGGCCAGGGCGGCGGCGCAGGCCTCGTTCACGGCGGGGGGCGGCGGGAAGTCAGGCTCGCCGATCTCGAGGTGCAGGACCTTCGCGCCGCCGCGCTCGAGGGCGAAGGCGCGCTCCATCACCTCCATCGCCAGGAACGGCTCGATGCGGTCGCTGCGGGTGCCGAAGACCAGGGCCATGGCGGCGGGGTAGCCGAGTGCCTTCACAGGCGCAAGTGCGCGGAATCTAGTGTGTTTCGGCCCGCGCGCGGTTTGACGCTCCACGGCGGACCGACTACTCTGGGCCGCGTCCCACGCGTCGGAAGGCCCCGGATGTCCAAGGGAACCCAGATGATCCTGGGCGCGACCGCGATCGCGCTCCTGGTCGGCGCCTACGCCGTCAACAACCTCGGCGAGCTGGCCTCGTTCCAGTACTACGAGACACTCGGCGAGTTCCGCACGGCGGGCATGCCGAGCGACCTCGTACGCGTGCACGGCTACGTCGCCGACGGGACGATCCAGCGCAGCGTCGAGGCCCAGGAAGTGCGCTTCCACGTCCAGGCCGACCCGCCCCACGCGGGCGCGCCCCCGGGCGAAACCCTCGCCGTGATCTACAACTCCCTCGAGATCCCCGACCTCTTCAAGGACGGCGCCGAGGTCGTGGTCGAGGGCCGCATGGACCCCTCCCAACAGGCCTTCGTCGCCGACCTCGTGCTCGCCAAATGCCCGTCGAAGTTCCAGGCCGAGCCGAACGCCGCCGCCAAAGCGGCCTCCCTCTAGCCCTTGGCAGACTTCGGCCTGTATTCGCTGCGCATCGCGCTGGTCGTTGCCGTCGTGGGGATGGGCGCGGGCATCTTCGCCGGAGTGCGAAACCACGCCGGCGCGGACCGGGTCGCGCGCCGCTCGGCCGGCATCCTCGGCGTGCTCGTGACGCTTTCGATCGTGGCGCTCTTCTGGGCCTTCGCGAGCAACGATTTCCGCATCGAGTACGTCGCCGCGCACTCGGCCCGCAGCATGCCTCTCCACTACCGACTCGCCGCCCTGTGGGGCGGACAGTCGGGCTCGCTCTTGCTGTGGCTCTGGCTGCTCTGCCTCTACGGCGGCGCCGCCATCGCCGTGCACCGCAGCTCGAGCCGTCGCCTCATGCCCTGGGTGATCGCGATGCTCTCGGCCAACGCGATCTTCTTCCTCGTGCTGCTGAACTTCATCACCAACCCGTTCGATCGGGTCGCACCGGGCTTCCTGCAGTCCGACGGCAACGGGTTGAACCCGCTGCTCCAGCACCCGGTGATGATGATCCACCCGCTCGTGCTCTACACGGGCTTCGTCGGCTTCGCCGTCCCCTTTTCCTTCGGCTTCGCCGCGCTCGCGACCGGCGACCTCGGCAGCGCCTGGCTGCGCACGACCCGGCGCTGGACGCTCTTCCCGTGGATCTTCCTCTCCATCGGGATCCTGCTCGGCGGACGCTGGGCCTACGAAGTGCTCGGCTGGGGCGGCTACTGGGCCTGGGATCCGGTGGAGAACGCCTCGTTCATGCCCTGGCTGCCCGCCACGGCGTATCTGCACTCGGTGATGATCCAGGAAAAGCGCGACATGCTGAAGACCTGGAACCTCGTGCTCGTGGGTCTGACCTACAGCCTCTGTCTGTTCGGCACCTTCCTCACGCGCAGCGGCATCGTCTCGTCGGTCCACTCCTTCACGAACTCGGGTTGGTTCGGGTACGTCTTCCTCGCCTACGTGCTCATCATTGCGTTCGCCTTCTTCGGCCTGCTCCTATGGCGCCGGCGGCCCGCCGACAGCCCCCTGCGAAGCGCGCGCAAGCTCGAAAGCGCGCTCTCGCGGGAGGGCGGCTTCCTGGTGAACAACTGGCTGTTCATGGTGATCCTGGTCGTGGTGTTCTGGGGCACGATGTTCCCGGTCTTCTCCGAGGCGCTGATCGATCGCAAGATCACGGTGGGCCCGGCCTTCTTCAACGCCGTGAGCGCGCCGTTCGGCCTGATGCTCCTCTTCCTCACCGGCGTCGGGCCGCTGATCGCCTGGCGGCGCGCGACCTGGGCGAGCCTTCGCCGACAGTTCTGGATGCCGGCGGCGGTGGGCGTGGCCACGCTCATCGCGTTGCTCGCGGTGCTCGGGCCGGGCGGCGGCTGGGTCGCGCTCGCGACGTGGTCGATCTCGGCCTTCGTGGTGATGACCCTGGTTCAGGAATACGCGCTCGCGATCGGAGCCCGCATGCGGCGCCTCGGGGAAGGCCCGGTCGAGGCCTTCGGCACGCTCCTGCGCCGCAACCAGCGGCGCTACGGCGGCTACATCGTCCACCTCGGCGTGGTGTTCGTCTTCATCGGCCTGGCCGGCGCCGCCTACAACGAAGAGACGCTCCAGAGCATCAAGCCCGGCGGGGCCATCACACTCTCGGACTACCGCCTCGAGTACCTGACGGCGAAGCCGATCTCCGCCCAGCACTACGGCGGCGCCCAGGCGCGGCTCGCGCTCTATCGCGACGACGAGCCCCTGGCGATCATGACGCCCGAGCGGCGCATGTACTGGCATGAGGAGCAGCCGGCCTCGATCCCCGCAATCCACTCCACGATGGGTGAGGATCTGTACGTCATCCTCACGGCCGTGGAGGCCGACGGATCGGCGACGTTGAAGCTTCATCGCAACCCGTTGGTCAACTGGATCTGGCTAGGCGGGTTCACCTTCGTCCTCGGGACCGTGGCCGTCATGTGGCCCCACCCCACGCCGGGCGGAGCGTCGGAAACTTCGGCATGAACGCACGAGGGACCCCGCGGCTCGGGGCCGCACTGCCGCGGCTCGGGGCCGCACTGCCGCGGCTCGGGGCCGCACTGCCGCGGCTCGGGGCCGCACTGCGGCTTGCCGTGCTGGCCGGGCTCGGCCTCCTCTTCTTGGCGGGCCCGCCGGCCCTCGCGGACGAAGCTCCGGCCAGCGAGGCCGCGGCGGGAAGCGAAGCCGCACCCTTCGAGATCTCGGACGTGCCGAGCGGCGCCGGCGTGTTGCGCGGGCGCGTGGTTCACGAGGCGCGGCCCGACGCCGTCGCGGGCGTGGCCATCGCTCTCTACGCCCTCGATCCAAACGGCCGCCCCGGCTCGCGGAACAGCGAGACCGACGCCGAGGGCCGCTTCGTCTTCGAAGGCCTCTCGACGGAAGCCACGGTGGTCTACCTCGTCGGCGCGCGCTACGCGGGCCTGCCCTTCCCCGGCGATCGCGTCGTCTTCGAAGCGGGCAGCACCGAGCAGACGATCGAAGTGAAGCTCTTCGAACCGAGCGACGACCTCGCGAGTGTGCGAGTCGTGCAGTCGAGTGTGCGGGTCGCGCTCGGCAGCGGCCGTCTCCTGGTTTCCGAAGTGCATCGCCTCCAGAACTCCGGGGAGCGAGTCTTCCACGTCCCCACGGAGCGCCGCGCGGGACGCCGCGCCCCGCTCGAAGCGGAGCTATTCGAAGGCGTCGAAAACTTCGCCATGCCGCTCGGCGTCGTCCCCGAGGGCGCCACGCGCGACGGACGCGACTTCGCGTTCTGGGGCCCTCTCTATCCGGGCGAGCAGGAGATCTCCTTCCGCTACGACATCCCCATCGAGACAGGCGCCCGCACGCTCGTAAAGCGCTTCCCCTCGGCAGCGGATCGCATCCGCGTGTTCGCGCGCGACGGTGGGCCCCTCGAGGCCGTCGCCGGCATGGAGCCGGGCGAGGTCGTCGAGGAAAGCGGCATGCGCTTCCAGCCCTTCGAGGTCACGGCGCCCGGCGCCGCCTTCACGACGCGACTCTCCCTCCGTGTGCCCGAGATGCGGGCCGACCCGGGCGCCCTCGAACTCGTCGAGGGCCAGATAATCCTCGAGGTCGACGACGTGACCCTCCAGGCCCAGGAGCAGTACCGGCTCGAGGTGACGGGCGACTCGATCGTGCGCGCCGAGCCGGGCGAGCTGCTCCTGGAGCTGCGCCTGCCCGAGGCCGCGGAGGACATCCGCTTCTCCGCCGACGCGAGCGCGCTCGGCCTGGTGCGAACCGAAGGCGGCGTTGGGGTCGTCGGCCCGCTTCAGCCCGGGAGCCACGGCCTGGGACTCGCCTACAGCCTGCGCTCCGGGGAGGACGGGGTGCGGCTCGCCCGAAGCTTCGACCGCCGCCTTCCACTGCTGCGGGTCTTGGTGGCGGACACCGGCGTGGCCGTCGCCACCGAGCGGTTGCACCGGCGCAGGCCCCAGCGCGACGGCGCCCGTTTTTATTTGACCTTCGAGACGTTCGAGCTCGAGGCCGGCGAGAGCTTGGCGCTCGACCTGCGCGCCCTGCCCCCCCGTGGCAGCTCGACCCGCGCGACCCGGGTGCTGGCGATGGTGGTCGGTGTCGCGGCGCTGGCGTTCCTCCTGGCACCGCTCGGGTCCAAGGAAGGCGCCGACCCGGGCCTCGCCGACGATGCCGAGGCGCCCGCTGCGCGCCACGAACGCGAGCTGCTGTACGAATCGATCCGCGACCTCGACCACGACTACGAGACGGGGAAGATCGACGAGGAAGGCTGGCAAACCCTGCGCGCCGAGCTGCGTGGCCGAGCCGTCACCCTGCTCGCCGCCGAGCGGAGCGACGCAGAGGCTTCGGCCCCGCCCGCCAAGCCCACGGCGACACTCGCCTGCCCCGCCTGCCCCGCCTGTGGCAGCGAAGCGCGACCCGGGGATCGCTTCTGCTCGGGCTGCGGTGCGGGCCTCGAGGGCCCGCCGGCGTGACCTCCGCGGCCGCGAGCGCCGGTGCCTGGGCCGTCACGGCGGTGGGGCTCGAGAAACGCTTCGGCCCGGTTTCGGCCCTCCGCCCCCTCGATCTCACGATCGCGGCCGGGAGTTCGATCGCGGTCGTCGGGCCCAACGGCGCGGGCAAGACCACGCTCCTGCGGCTGCTGGCTGGATTGGCCCGACCGTCGGGGGGCCGGCTCGAGGTCGGACCCGCCGAACCCGACCGCCGCAAACGGCGGGCGGGCATCGGCTACCTGGGCCATGCAACGTTGCTCTACCCCGAGCTCACGGCTCGCGAGAACCTTGCCTTCGCGGCACGCCTCTACGGCGTGGCCGAACCCGAAGCACGCGCCGACGCACTGGTCAAAGCGCATGGCCTCGAGAGCTTCGCCGACCGTCGCACGGGGGAGTTCTCGCGCGGAATGGCCCAACGCGTCGCCATCGCGCGCGCGCTGGTTCACGAGCCGCCTCTCGTCCTGCTCGACGAACCCTTCACCGGCCTCGACCCCGAGGCGGCCGACGCCTTGGCCGCGCGGCTCGCCGGGCTTCACGCAGGCGGGCGAACCGTGCTGCTCGTGACCCACGACCTCGCCCGAGCCGCCGCGTTCGCCGAACGCGTCGTCCTGCTGCGGCGCGGCGCCCTGGCCGCCGACGTCGAGCGCGGTGATTCCGAGCCCCACGACTTCGAGGCCAGCCTGCGCGCCGCCCTCGGAGGCCGCCCGTGAATATCCTGCGCGCCGTCCTCGCGAAAGACCTGCTCTCGGAGTGGCGCAGCCGTGATCGGCTGCCGGCGATGCTGGTCTTCGCCCTGCTCACCGTCGTGGTGCTGCGCTTCGCCCAGCCGGGCGGAAGCCTCGGCGGCGACCCGGCCCAGGCGCCCGGCCTCCTGTGGGTCGCCTACGTCTTCGCCGCCGTGCTCGGCATGAACCGCGCCTTCGCCCTCGAACTCGAGAACGATGCCCTCGCCGGCCTCGCCCTCGCCCCCGTCGACCGCGGGTGGATCTTCCTCGGCAAGGCCGCCTCGAACCTGCTGCTGCTCGTGGTCGCCCAGATCACCACGGCCGTCTTCTTCTCCGTGCTCTTCGGCGTCGACCTCGCGGGCGTGGCCCTGCCCTTCCTCGGCATCGCGTTCCTCGGCGCGGTCGGCCTCACGGCTGCCGGGACGCTCTTCGCAGGGATCTCCGTCCGGACGCGCTACCGCGAGGTCATGCTGCCCCTGCTCCTCTTCCCCTTGCTCGTCCCCCTGCTGGTCGGCGCCGTCCAGGCCACGGCGGGCCTGCTGGCCGACGGGCGCGCCGACCCGGGCGCTCTCCAGCTGCTCTGCGTGTACGATGCGGTGTTTCTGATAGCCTCCTTCCTTCTCTTCGAGTACGTGCTGGATGAATGACCCCACCGAGACCCGCTTTGAGCGCAGGGCGCTAGCCGCAGAGGGCCCCGTGGCGATCGCATTGCTCGTGACGAGCGCGATCGCGGCCCTGGTGATCGTGCGAGCGCCCGCCGATGTGGTGCAAGGCGTCCTCTACAAGATCCTCTTCGTGCATGCGCCCGCAGCCTTTGCGGCGTACCTCGGGTTCGTGCTCACCGCCGCCGGCGGCGCGCTCTACCTTTGGAAGAACGACGAGCAGTGGGATCGCCTGGCCGTCGCCGCCGCCGAGGTCGGCCTGCTCTTCTGCACACTCAACATCGTGACGGGCCCGATCTGGGCGAAGGCCGCCTGGGGCAAGGCCTGGGTCTGGGACCCGCGCCTCGTGATGACGGCACTCCTGTGGCTCGTCTATCTCGCCTACGGCCTGCTTCGCAGCTTTTCCGAAGAGGGCCCGCGCGCGGCCCGCTTCGCGGCCGTCTACGGCATCGCAGGCGTCCTGCTGATCCCGCTCAACTACTTCGCGATCGACCTGTTCGGCGGGCGTGCGCTCCACCCCGAGAATCTCGAGCGCCAGAGTCTCGGCGTCGGCATCGGCCAGCCGTTCCTCGCCGGGACGATCGCCACCCTCGTCGCCTTCCTCTATCTGCTGCTCGTCCGCTTCGAGGTCCAGGGCCTGCGGGTCCGGGTCGAGCGGGCCAGGCTCGATGAAGCCAGCGGGGAGGCCTCGTGAACTACGTGATCGCGAGCTACGCCATCGTCCTGGTGAGCCTCATCGGGTACGGCGCTTCCCAGCTGCGGGCCCGGGGGCGCCTCCGTAAGGCCTTGAGAGATGGGCGGAATCGAGATCGCAGTTGACAGGGGTGGGGGTCCGGCAGTATAACGGGAAAGTCTCGTAAGTCTTGGCTCTCATTGGGATTTCCTGATCCCACGCCGGTTCCCGGTCAAGCCCTGCGAGATGCCTTTCGACCGGTTTCCGACCTTATCCCCTGGGCAGGTTTCGTTTGTACGGCCCCAGGGGACGCTGCTGCGAAAGAAGTTGCGCAGGCGCCGGCCGACGCATGGGGTGAGGGTAGATTGATTCACATACACGGGTCCCGAGGTTCGTTGCGAAGGGTGTCGCGGGTGCATCACGCGCGCGCAGTTTCGCAGCAGGGCCGAGGTGCAAGCCCGCGTAAGCCGGGAAGACCGCGTTCCGTGCCGAAGGGCTGGCACGGAGCTTGCCTTAGTCCATAGTGAATTAGCGAGGCCAACCCCCCATTCTGGCCGTCGGGGGGAACGTGACCTCGACCGCCCAGGAGGCCTGACAGCCATGGCGAGCATGAAACGAGGCGTCGGTTACTGCGAGAACACCGACTGCGAGGATTACGCCAAGGGCGTCTTCCTCCTGAACCACGGCGACACCTTCTATTGCCCGCGCTGCCGCCAGCTCGGCAAGGTCGAGAAGGAGCGCGGGTTCTACACGGGCAACTCGGACGTCTTCAAGGAGGTCCGGGTCGAGTACAACTTCGACCCCATCAACGGCATCTACCGCGAGATCGCGATCGTGCGGGACGAGAGCCTCTGGGGCCGCAACAACGTCTACACGCTGCAGTCGCCGCTCATCAAGACCGAGAAGCGCGCGCTGAAGGTGGCCGAGGCGATCCTTGCCAACCTGAACCGCTACCGCGGGTTGCTCAACGGCGACGACATCCCGCGCACCACCGAGATCATCCTCTCCTTCGACGAGCCTTTCGATGAGTTCTCCCGAAAGTTGACCCAGCTCTCGAAGGAGTGGGAGGCCAGCGGCCTGCGAGAGCAGCAGAGCCGCTAGAGCCCACACACAGTTCTCTCCTGCCTTCGCCCTGCCCGGATGTTCCGGTGGGGCGTTTGGCGTTCTAGGGCTGGGCGCTGCCGCGGGCCCGCGTGCGCAGGTCGATCTTCATCGTCTCGAAGATTTCGCTCGCACCCTGGCTCTCCTCGCGTTGGACGGGAGGGCCGGCGGCGGACGCGTCGCGGAGCGGCTCGCGGCACCAGGGGAGGACGTCGGTGGGCGGTTCGGACAGGGGAAACCAGGCGACCTCGCTCGCTTCGCTGCTCGGTGCGGCCGCTCCGCCGACCACGCGACAGCGATACACCCGAGCCGTATGGGGACGGAAGCCCGTCCGGACGTACTCGCCGACGAGGTCGCCCACCTCGACATCCAAGCCGACCTCTTCGCGCACCTCGCGGCGCAAGGCCTCCGCATCCGTCTCGCCCGGCTCGACGTTGCCGCCCGGGAGTTCCCAGCCGCGCAGCTCCCAGCGCACCGCCAGCAACACGCCGGCTTCGCCTTCGATCACGCCCTGGACGATCTGGAGAGGCCCGCTCTCGACGACGGGCCCGAAGGCGCCCCACAAGGCGAGGCGGGCCCAGTGCGGGAGGGCTGCGGTGCAGCGCAGCAACCCGGCGAGGGTCAAACCGGGTTCCCGGCGATGCTCAATCGATGATCTTGTTGAGCGGGAACTCGACGATCCCCTTCGCGCCAGCCTCGGAGAGTTGGGGCACGAGGTCGCGCACGAGCTTCTCTTCGATCACCGTGGTGACCGACGCCCAGCTCTCGTCCGACAGCGAGGCGATGGTCGGCGTGACCAGCGCCGGCAGGATCGCGACGACCTTCTCGAGATGGTCGCGCGGCACGTCCATCATGAGGCCCACGCGGTCGGCGGCGGCGATGGCCCCGCGCACCAGCATGAGCAGGCGCTCCATCTTCTGACGCTTCCACGAGTCGGCACAGGCGTCCTTGTTGGCGATGAAGCGCGGGGTCGAGACGAGCACGGTGTCGATCACATCGAGGTTGTTCGCGCGCAGGCTCGAGCCCGTCTCGCTGACGTCTACGATGGCGTCGGCCAGCACGGGGGGCTTCACCTCCGTGGCGCCCCAGGAGAACTCGATCTCCGCCGCGACGCCGTGCTTCGCGAGGTACCGCTCGGTCATGCCCACCGCCTCGGTGGCGATGCGCTTGCCCTGGAGCTGCTCGACACGCTCGATGGGCGAGCCGTGCTTGACGGCCAGCACCCAACGCACCGGACGGTAGTTCGGCCAGGGGGCACGCAGGTCGGCCAGCTCTTCGACGTCGGCGCCGTTCTCGAGTACCCAGTCGATGCCCGTGATGCCGGCATCCATGACGCCCTGCTCGACGTAGCGGGCCATCTCCTGGGCGCGGATCAGGATGCACTCGATCTCGGGGTCGTCGATCGCCGGGTAGTAGGAGCGGCCCGACACCTCGATGCGGAAGCCCGCCCGGGCGAACAGCTCGACGGTGGTCTTCTGGAGGCTCCCCTTCGGGATGCCGATCTTGAGCTTCTTGGGCTCGCTCACGAGGTCACCTCGTTCCTCATGACCCGTAGACCTCCTTCGGGTCGAAGACCTGCTCGCCGTCGTCGGCCCAGCCTTCGCCCTCGACGTAGCGGTAGAAGCAGCTGCGCTTGCCCGTGTGACAGGCGGCGCGCCCCTTCTGATCGACTTTCAGCAGCACGGCGTCCCCGTCGCAATCGACGCGGAGCTCCTTCAAGATCTGCACGTTCCCGCTGCTCTCGCCCTTGTGCCACAGCTCGTTCCGCGAAGTGCTCCAGTACACCACCTCGCCACGGGCCAGGGTTTCGCGGAAGGCCTCCTCGTTCATGTACGCCACCATCAGGATCTCACCGGTCTGGTGATCCTGTGCGATGGCGGTGACGAAGCCACCGCGCTTCTCGAAGTCGAGTGCGCTCACGGGTTCCATGGGGGCGGGAGGCTAGCGGGCGCCGCGGGTGGCGGCTACTGGGCGCCGAGGGCCGAGGCCAACAGCTGGCGAAGCCCGGCGAGCTTCTCGAACTGCGCCCCGCGGGCGTAGGCAGGCTCCTTGCGACGTTCGCGTCCTTCGGGCTGGCGGAGCTCCAGGATCTCGCGATCCACCAGCAAGGTGAACGCGTTGCCGAAGGTGATCGGGTTCGACGCCTCGCGCCGGGACAACTCGCCGAGCAGCTGGCCGCGCTCGAACTGGCCCTCGGCCGCGGCCAACAGCGCCTTGCGCCCCACGGGCTCCTCTTCGAGGGTGGCCGCCGCTTCAAACGCGACGTGGTAGGCCTCGAGCATGCCGAGGGTCTGCTCGGCGAGGAAGCGGAGGTAGGCGCGGCCCTTTTCGCTCGGGGTGAAGCGGTCGCCCCGGCGCTCGAGCCGGCCCGAGCGTTCGAAGTAGTCGAGGAAGCCATCCATGTGGGCGGCCAGCACCTCGGCCTTGGGCACGAAGTATTCGCCGTAGAAGAGCGTGAGCCAGCCCTCGAGGTCGGCCCGCAGCTCGGCGAGCGTCGCGCCGCTGGCCAGCCGACGCGCCAGGAAGCTCGGCGCCACGACGTAGTGGACGATCGCGTTGCGATAGAGCTCGAGGGCGCGGCGGTGCGACTCCTCGAAGTAGAGGATCTCGCCGCGCGGATCCTCCTGCTTCTTCACCAGGTCGGCGCTCAGCAGGAAGTCGATGGCCTCATCGAAGTCGCCACCCTGGAGGGCATCGGTGAGCTTCACGTCCTGGAGGCGCAGCAGCTCGGCCACGTGCTCCATGCGCTCGCAGAGCTCGTGCCGGAAGAGGCCACGACGGCCCTCCCCGAGCAGCGCGCAGGCCGCCACGGACGTCGTGTTGGCCACGGTCGCCCAGTTGATCCGCTCGACGAGACGGAAACCCAGACTGCTCACGACCTCGCGGACCGTCTCGGCGGCCTCCTCGCTCTCGTTGAAGCGGGCGGCCTCCTCGCGGCGCGCACCGAGGGTGTCGGCCAGCGAGACGGGCTCCCCGAAGTTGATCCAGACCTTGCCGAAGCGGCGTTTCAGGAACTTCCGGGCGCGCACGAGGTTGAGCACGCTCTCCTCGGTCTTCTTCCCGCCCTCCTGTTCTTCGATCAGGGCGCCCTCTTCCACCAACCGCTCGTACGTGATGGCGATGGGCACGAAAAAGAGGTCGCGGCGGCTGCTCTGGAGGAAGGCCTCGACGTTCCACGCCACCATCCCGAAGCGCGGCGCCAGCATCTTGCCCGTGCGCGAACGCCCGCCCTCGATGAAGAACTCCTGCGTGAAACCCTCGGAAACGAGGTAGCCGAGGTAGCCGCGGAAGATCTCCTTGTAGAACGGGTCGTCGAAGGACTTGCGCAGGAAGAACGCACCGACGCGCCGGAAGATGAAGCCGAACGGGCCAAAGCCCATGTTCTCGCGCGCGCCGATGTGGGGCGGGACGAGCCGGCGGTTGTAGAACAGCCACGAGAGCGCGATGAAGTCGAAGTACGACCGATGGCTCGGCATGAGCACGATCGGGTGGTTGCGCGCGTACTCGGTGGCCTTCTCGAGGCCGGTGACCTCGAGGCCCGCGAACATGCGCTTGAAGATCGCGCTCACCGCGACGTTCAGGATCGCCAGGAAGGTCGAGTTCATCCGGGCCGCGATCTCACCGAGCGTCTTCTCGGCCTCGGCGTGGGCCCGCTCCATCGAGCCGCCCTTCTCCTGGGCCCGTGCCGCCAGGGCTCGCTGCATCTGAGGCGTCGAGAGCACGAAGTCCTGGACCCGCTGGAGTGAGCGCACGGGCGGCCCGACGACGACCTTCTCCTCGCGATAGAGGAAGAGCATGATCGAGCGGCGCACCTTGCGCGCCAGCGTGGCCACGCCCTCGTGGCGGCGTTTCTCGATGAACGCGTGCAGCTCGATCGGCTCGCCCGTCTTCACGTAGAGGCCGCGGTAGTTCGTCAGGAACGAGGTGATCTTCGCCAGGTCCGACGGGCGGTTGCGCGCGCCGTAGCCGAGGTTCAGGAAGCGTCGCTCCGAGCGCGGCCCCTTGCGCCAGAAGAGCGCGAGCGGCACGACGTAGACCGGCCGATCCGCCGACCATGTGGCGCGGACGGCCTCCTCGATGAAGTCGAGTTCTTCGCGGCCCTGCCGCACGGCGCGGCGACGGCCGAGCAGCTGCCCGCGCAGCCGGTGCGTGCGCAGGAAGAGGAAGAGCGAGCGTCCCGAGCCGATGAGGGAAGACACGGTCCGCAGCTGCTCGGCGTGAACGCCCGAGGCCAGCAGGTTCCGGCGGCTGCGCAGCCTCCCGAGCGCGACCTTCAGCGCCTGGAAGAACGGCCGGTAGTAGTAGAAGTGGACCCCGTTCGAGAACTCCGTGAGCCGCAAACCTTCGCGCCGGAAGAGCGTGTTGAACAGGAAGTAGTCGAGCCGGCTCGCGTAGCGCATCACGTACACGACCGAGCCCGACGCCTCGAGCTCACGCAGGCGTGCGACGGCCTCGGGATCGATCTCGACGTGTTGGAAGAAGCGGTGCGCGAACCAGCGGAAGGGCCAGCTGTAGCGTGGGGTCATCGCCGACAAGAGATCGGCCCGCTCCGAGAGGGGATCGGATTCGGCCCGCTGGGACAGCATGAAGGGGAAGGTACCGCGGTGTGCGCACCGGCTGCAAAGCCAACACGCACACCGCGGAGAATGAGCCTAATCGGCGGAGGCTAGGCCAGGACCTCGTGGATCTCGATGGAGGCTACGCCAGGATCTCGTCGATCTTCCCGGCGATCTCGTCGGGCTCCCAGAGCCCGCCGTTGTCGGTCTTCGTCACACCCTTCGTCCGCGTCATGCGCATCTCGGAGATGGTGCCCGCACCGATGAAGAACGTCTTCTTGGTGATCTCCTTGGAGAGATCGCTCGCCAGGTAGACGATCAGCGGCGAGACGAGGCCCGGATCCATCCGGTCCTTCATCTCGTCCTTCTGGAACATGGCCAGGTCTTCGGTCATGCGCGTGAGCGCCACCGGGGCGATGGCGTTGGCGCGGATGCCGGCCTTCAGGCCCTCGATGGCCAGGCAACGGGTCAAGCCCGCGATGCCGGCCTTGGCCGCGCCGTAGTTCGTTTGACCGAAGTTGCCTTCGAGCCCCGATGTCGACGAGGTGCTGATGATCGAGCCCCCCTCACCGCGCTCCTTCATGTGGTTGAAGATCGGTTGGGTCACACAGAAGGCACCCTTCAGGTGGACGGCGACGACCGAATCCCAGAGATCCTCGGTCATCTTCGAAAACGTCTTGTCGCGCAGGATGCCCGCGTTGTTCACCAGGATGTCGACCTTGCCGAAGGCGTCGAGGGCCGACTGCAGGATGCCCTGGCCACCCTCCATGGTCGCCACGTTGTCGTAGTTGGGCGCGGCCTCGCCGCCGGCCTCCTGGATCTCCTTCACGACCTGATCGGCCATGGCCGAGCCGCCGCCCGCGCCGTCCCGCGTGCCGCCGAGGTCGTTGACGAGCACCTTCGCCCCGTTCTTGGCCAGCGCCAGCGCGTGCTCGCGGCCGATCCCGCCGCCCGAACCCGTGACGACGGCAACCTTTCCGTCCAGCAGTCCCATGTGATTCTCCCATTCGGTGAAGTCGGCCCGGAGGGCCGCACGACGGCCCCGGGGCCGTGAAAGGCGGCGATGCTAGCGCAGCAGCGTCGGCTTCCCGGCCTACGGCTCAATGAAAGAGGATCGTGCGCAGGTCGAGAAAGGCGTGGAACCCGAGCCCTGCGTAGAGGCCGAGGGCGGGCAGGTTGTCCTCGACGACGGCGAGCTGGAGATGCGCCGCGCCGGCCGCCGCGGCGCGGTGACCGAGGGCTGCCACGGCAGCCCGGGCGAAGCCGCGCCGGCGACGATCGGGCCAGGTGTAGACGCCCTGCAGCAACCAGCCCTCGGCGCGCTGCACGTCGGCATAGGCCACGAACACGACACGACCTTCGTCCTCGAGGACGTGGGCGCGCTCGATGCGGCCGGTGACCCAGGCGCGGAAACCCTCCGGATCGCCGCCGAACGGATCCGGGCGCCCCTCTTCGCGCAGGCTCGCCCGGGCCGCAACGACCAGGTCTTCGAGGTCGGCGCGAACGGCGGGCCGCAGGCCCGAGCCCGTCGGCAGTGCCGCGCAGGTCGCCGCGTCGAGGTCGAGGCGCTGGCCCACCTCGCGCCGATCCACCACGGCGCGCCGCCCGGCTCGCGCGAGGTGACGCCAGAGCCCGTCGACCTGTTCCGCAGGGCTGCGGATCAGGCCGGCGCTCACGGCCGAGAGGCTCGGCGCCAGGGCCTCGACGGCGGAAGGCGTTGCCTGGGCATCGATCAGGACGCTCGGCCGGACGCTGAGAACGCCGCACAGTTCATCGCCGGCGAAGGCACCCACGATCGTGCCCGGTGGCGGCGTGCCCGGCCGCAGGTTTCCGAGACGCGAGGCGGCGTCGAGCAGCATCAGGTTCCGCGCGGGGTCGCGCTCGAGGTGGGCAAGGGCCACGGCGCGGTCGCGCCAGCGGAGTCGACGGACCGTCGGCGAGCTCTCGGCCTGGAAGGCGGTGGCCACGGCCGCGGGTCAGGCCAGCACGAGGAGGACGGCGCCCTCCTCGATCGAGTCCCCTTCGCCGACACGGATCTCGGCCACCTTCCCGGCGGCGGGAGACTCGACGGGGATCTCCATCTTCATGGACTCGAGGATGATCAACTCGTCGCCCTCACCGACGGCATCGCCGACAGCCACCTGGATCTTCCACACGTTCCCGGTGATCTGCGATTCCACCTCGGTCGCCATGAGCCCTCCTCTGGGAGGCCAGTGATACACGCGGCACCCTCGGCCTTCAAGCCACATGCGCGTTGGGTTATTCTCCGCCGCCTTCGGAGGAACTCATGCTCGAAACGCTGTCCCGGGGCTTCGAGAACGCCCGCGACCGCCTGCAGGGCGTCCAGAAGCTCAGCGAAGCCTCGCTGGAAGAGGCGCTCCGCGACGTGCGGATGTCGCTGCTGGAAGCCGACGTCGACCTGGCGGTCGTCAAGGAATTCCTGGCCGGGGTGAAGGCCAAGAGCCTTGGCGACAAGGTCGCCACCCGGGTCAAGGACGCCCAGGGTCGGATGCACCGCATCACCCCGGGCCAGCAGTTCGTAAAGGCCTGCCAGGAGGAGCTCGAGGCCCTGATGGGGCCCGTCGACACCTCGCTCGCCCGCGGCAAGAGCGGCGTCGTGTCGGTGCTGCTGATCGGGCTCCAGGGCGTCGGCAAGACGACCGTCGCGGCGAAACTCGCGAGCTATCTGCTGAACAAGCAGCAGCGTCGGCCGCTGCTGGTGGCGGCGGACATCCACCGCCCCGCCGCTGTGCTCCAGCTCCAGCGCCTCGGCGAGCGCATCGGCGTGCCGGTTCACGCCGGCGCCGAGGGCGCGACCCCCGCCGGCATCTGCCGCGCCGCCGCCCAACGCGCCCGCACCGAGGGCCGCGACGCGATCATCTACGACACGGCCGGCCGGCTCGCCATCGACGACGAGCTGATGGGCGAACTCGACGAGATCCAAGCGGCGACCCAGCCCGCCAACCGGATCCTCGTCTGCGACGCCCTGATGGGTCGCGATGCCGTGAACGTCGCCAAGGCCTTCAGCGAGCGGCTCGACATCGATGGCGTGATCCTGACCAAGCTCGACGGCGATGCGCGCGGCGGCGCGGCGCTGGCCGTGAAGGCCGTCACCGGTATCCCGATCAAGTTCCTCGGCACCGGCGAGGACGTGGACCGGCTCGAGGTCTTCCGACCCGAAGGGCTCGCCTCGCGCATCCTCGGCATGGGCGACATCGTCGGCCTGGTCGAAGACTTCGAGTCCGTCGTCGACGAGAAGACCGCCGAAGAAGACGCCGAGCGGCTGCTCACCGGGAAGTTCGGCATGGACGACCTGCTGACCCAGCTGCGGACCATCCAGAAGATGGGCCCGCTGAAGGAAGTCTTTTCGAAGATGCCGATGTTCGGCGGCATGGCCGAGCAGGCCGACGAGAAAGAGCTCGTGCGGGTCGAGGCCATGATCCAGTCCATGACCAAGCAGGAGCGCAAGCAGCCGGACGTGATCGACAAGAGCCGCGCGTCGCGCATCGCACGCGGCAGCGGCATGCAGCAAAGCCAGGTCCGCGACCTGGTGAAGCGCTTTGGACAGATGCGCGAGATGATGGCGGCCCTCGGCGGCGGTGGCGCGGGCGGGCTGCTCGGCAAGATCCCCGGCATGGGCAACCTCGCGGGCGCCGGCGCCGGCGCGGGCGGCTTCGACCCCTCCATGCTGGCCGGGCTCCAGGACGGCATGGGCGGCGCGGTCGGGCCCGGCAAGGCCCAGGCCGCCAAGGCCCGCTCCAAGGGCAAGAAGAAGCGGAAGCAGGCCCGCAAAGACCGCAAGAAGGGCCGCCGGAAGTAGGCCCTTGGCTGCGCGCCCAGCACCGCGATGCCGTGGCGAAACGACCCCGAGCCTTGCGTCCTCCGAAAGGGTCAATAGAATCGTTTCCTACGAGGGTCTCGCGGTGCCTTCCCCCCAGATCGCGGCCTCGGGTGGTGTTTCAACCGCTTCGTCGGCGCTCCAGAAGTGCTTACGAGATGCCGATCTGGGAAGCGTCCATGTTGCGCTGGCTTTCGTCCATTCTCCTCGTTTCCACTCTCGTTCTCGGGCCGTCACCGACCCGCGCCGATGAGTCCCCCTTTCCGCAGCCGGCGGCGATCGACGCTCAGGTGCGCTTCTGGGTTCGCGTCTACTCCGAGGTCGGCACCAACGGCGGGTTGATCCACGACTCGCGCGAGATGGGCGTCGTCTACGAGAAGGTCCGGTTCCGCGACGGCACCAGCCGCAAGGCGCGTAGCCGCAGCATCGATGCCACCAAGGACAAGTACGACAAGATCCTGCGCACCCTCGCAGGCGGGAAGCGCAGCGGGCTCTCGGCGGACGAGCAACGCGTGCTCGCGATGTTCCCCGACGGCGTCGGCAAGAGCAGCCTGCTCGCGGCGCGCAAACGCATTCGCTTCCAACTCGGCCAGGCCGATCGCTTCCGCTCGGGCGTCATCCGGTCGGGACGCTGGGAGCCCCACATCATGAAGGTGCTCGCCGACCACGGCGTGCCCTACGAGCTGGCCGCCCTGCCCCACGTGGAGTCGTCCTACAACCCGGACGCCTACTCCCATGCGGGCGCGGCCGGCCTCTGGCAGTTCACGCGCTCGACCGGCCGCATGTTCATGCGCGTCGACCACGTGGTGGACGAGCGCCGCGACCCCTACCTCGCAAGCGTCGCCGCCGCGCGCCTCCTGCTCGCAAACCACGTCCGGACCCGGACCTGGCCCACCGCCATCACGGCCTACAACCATGGCACCGCCGGCATGGAGCGTGCGATCCGCACGCTGGGCACGCGCGACATCGGTGAGATCGTCCGCAAGTACAAGGGCCGGACGTTCGGCTTCGCATCGCGGAACTTCTACACCTCGTTCCTCGCCGCCGTGGAGGTGAGCCGAAACTACGAGCACTACTTCGGGGAGCTCGTGATCGACCCGCCCGACGACCTCGCGGCGGTGCCCCTCGACCACTACTACTCGCCCGCGACGCTCACACGGATCTTCGGTGTGGGCGAGCGTTCGTTGCGGGCCTACAACAAGAGCTTGCTCGCACCCGTCTGGGAGGGCGCGAAGTACGTCCCGAAGGGCCACGTGCTGCGCTTCCCGCACAACCCCGACATGGGCGAGCCGACCCTGCGCCTGGCCCAGATCCCCGCGAGCGAGCGGATCCTTCGCCAGCGACCCGACCGCGGCTACCGCGTCCGCAGGGGCGACACGCTCTCGACCATCGCGCGACGCTTCGGCGTGTCGATGAACGACCTCGTAGCCATGAACGGCCTGCGCAGCCGCCACCGGATCCGCATCGGCCAGAAGCTCAAGCTCCCGACGCACGACGCGCCGACCACGGTGGCGATGGTGCGCGACCACGATCGCAACGCGCGGCCCAAGCTCGCCCGACCGAGTGACGGCGTCTACGCCGTCCATCGCGGCGATACCCTCTCGGGCATCGCCGGCACGTTCGGTGTGAGTGTCGAAGACCTGTTGGCCGCCAACTCCCTGCGCAACAAGAACCGCCTGAGCGTGGGGCAGAAGCTCTTCATCCCGCCCGACGCGGCGGAGGCCAGCGGGACCTATGTCGTCCGGCGCGGCGATTCCCTCGATGCCATCGCAGCGGCCCACGGGGTGAGCCGGCGGACCCTGCAGAGCCACAACAACATCATCAACCGCAACCGGATCCATGTGGGCCAGGTCCTGGTGATCCCCGGGCGAGCGCCCGCGGCCGCATCCCCTGCAAGACCCACTCGCTACACGGTGAAGCGGGGCGATACCCTCGCCAAGATCGCTGCCCGAAACGGCACGACCATCGATGCGATCGTGGCCGCGAGCAACCTCCGCAATCGCAACCAGATCCATGTCGGCCAGGTGCTCACGCTATCGGGGTCCACCACGCCCGCGAGCGCGCCCGCCAAGCCCGCCGTCGCCGCCGCCGTCGACCCGCCGCCTGCCGCGCCGGAGCCCCCGTCGCCGGCTCCGCTCGACGACGCCGTGAGCGCAGACCCGACCGCGATCGCTGAGATCCTGGAGAACACCCCGGCACAGGAACCGCCGGCTGACTCAGCCCGAGCCACCGCGGCCACTCCTCCTGCGCCGGCGAGCGAAACCATCCCATCCAAGCTCCCGTGGGCACCACGCCGCTACGAGGTCGCGGCGGATGGATCGATCGTGGTGCGGCCCGAGGAAACGCTCGGGCACTTCGCCGACTGGCTCGGCGTGCGCACGCAGCGCCTGCGCGACTTGAACGGCCTTCACTACGGGGATGCGCTGGGGATTGGCAAGCGCGTGCGCCTCGACTTCTCGAAGGTCGACCACGCGGCCTTCGAGACGCGTCGGCTGGACCACCACCGCTCGCTGCAGATGGCCTTCTTCGATGACTTCGCCGTGGCCGGCACCCAGCCGCACGTGATGCGCCGCGGCGAAACGCTGTGGAAGATCTCGCGCGGCAAGTACGACGTCCCGGTGTGGCTGATCCAGCAATACAACCCGAGCCTGGACGTGAACTCGCTCCAGCCGGGCATGCGGATCCACATCCCGAAGGTCCAGCCGCGCGCCAAGGGCTAGCGCCCACGGCTGGGTTCCCGCCAAGGAAGACCCGAGAGGCCTTCCGGAGGCGAAACTGGCGCCCATCGGGCCGTTCCAACTCACTCCCGCACCGGCTGTAGGGTGGAGGCACCTCGAATTGGAGCCTCCCCCATGCGAACCCGCACCTTCGCCGCTCTTCTCGCCGCCTTCCTGGTCGCCACGCCGGCCAGCGCAGCCCCGATCTCCGGCAACGTCACCGTGTCGATTACGATCCAAGGCTTGACGCCGGTCACCGTGGGCGGCTCGGGCATCGTCGACATCACGGGCGGCGTGATCAGTGTGTCCGCCGGCCTCGTGAGCGCGCCGGGTCCGATCCTCGTCCCCGTCACCGGAGTGACCGCCGTCGACAGTTTGAGCCTCGTCGGGTTCTCGAATCTCTCGGGCGTCTTCTCGGTGGGCGGCATCACGGCTCAAGCGCCGGGCGAGGTCTGCCCGGGCGGCGTCGCCACGGGCGGAGCCCTGACCGGCGTCGCCTGCAACCTCGGCGGCGCGGTGGGCGGTGTCATGGGGCTGACCGGAACGCTCAACGTGAACATCATCCCGAACATCGTCGTCATCCCGTTCAATCTGGCCGTCGTGCAGCTCGGTCAGGGTGGGTCCTTGAACTCGCCCTTCTTCATCGATGCCGCAGGCTGGACGACGGGGACGGGCCTGCTCAACACCGGCGTGAACACCCACGCCACCACCGGCTTCGGAACGGCATCCGGCTTCCAGCTGGTCTCCCCGCTGTTCGTCGCCGCGTGCGGCAACCTCCTCCCGGTCTTCGCCTCCTTCACGATGACGGGCCTCACCGCCGTGCCCGAGCCCGCAGTCTGGATCTCGATCTGGCTCGGCCTGCTCGGCGTGGTGACGCTGACGCGACGCAAGTAGGCCCCCGATTCGCCTTGTTCGGGGTCCTCTGGCTCTCGCGGAAGCGCTGATGCACGGGCTCCGGCGAAGGCGCTAGCGGACGGGCGGGCCGCCTTCGTCGCCGGCCTGGAAGAGGCGCTCGCTCGGGAGGGCGATGGCGGTGAGCGGGCCGCCGTAAACGGCGCCGGTGTCGATCCCGATGCTGTAGGGCATGTTCCAGCGTACCTGCAGCGTCGGGTCGGGGGAGTGGCCGTAGACGAGGGTCACGCCGAGCAGGTGGCGCAAGTCGCCGGCCATGCGATTCCACAAGAGATCGGAGGGCTGAGCGCGCTCGAGCGCCTCGTCCACGTCCGAGAGGCCCAGCTCGGGGACGCCGAGGCCCGCGTGCACGAAGAGGTAGCCCTCCGCCCGGTGGTGCGGCACGAGCGCGAGGAAGTACTCGCCCTTGTCGTAGAGCTCGCCCTTCCAGCCGATGTAGTCCAGGAACATCGACTCGTGGTTGCCGATCAGGAAGGTGCAGGGCCACTCCTTCTCGAGGGCGATCAGCCGGTCGATGACGCCGCGGGCATAGGAGCCTCGGTCGACGTAGTCGCCGACGAAGACGAACTCGTCGCCGTTTCCGAGGGGCAGCTCATCGAGCAGCGCTTCGAGCTTCGGGAGCGAGCCGTGGATGTCGCCGACGGCGTAGAGCACGGGCCTAGGCCGCGTCCCGGGCGGCGAGCTGGCCGCAGGCCGCGTCGATGTCGGCGCCGCGGTTGCGGCGCAGGGTCACCGTCACACCGGCGCGCGACAGCTCGCCCATGAAGTGATCCATCACCGCCTCGCTCGGCGGGCCGTGGGGCGAATCCGCGTGGGCATTCATCGGGATGAGGTTCACCTTGCACGGCAGGCCGCGCACCCGGGCAATGAGCTCGCGCGCGTCCTCCACCGAGTCGTTCACGCCATCGATCAGGGTGTACTCGAAGAAGACCGGTCGGCGCTTCGTGATCTGCGGGCAGCTGCGGAGCGTGCTGAGCAGTTCGTCGAGATTGAACTTCTTGTTGAGGGGGACGAGCAGGTCGCGCACGGAATCGCGCGAGGCGTGGAGCGAGACGGCCAGGCTGACGGGCACCGCCTCGAGCAACGGCTCGATCTGTGGGACGACGCCCGCCGTCGAGACGGTGACGCGGCGCGGGGCGATGCCGAAGCTCTTTTGATCGATCAGCAGGTGCACCGCCTCCTCCACCGCGGCGCGGTTCAGCAGAGGCTCGCCCATGCCCATGAAGACGACGTTGGTGATGGGGGCCTCGGGCGCAGCGACCGCCTTCATGTGGCACACCTGATCGACGATCTCCGACGTGCGCAGGTTGCGGGTGAACCCCATGGCGCCCGTGGCGCAGAACGAACACGCGAGCGGGCAGCCCACCTGGGTCGAGACACAGAGTGTCGTGCGCTCCGCCTCGGGGATCAGCACGGCTTCGATCCCGTGGCCGTCCGCGGTGCGCAGCCGGGCCTTGCGCGTGCCGTCGGAAGACACCTGCACGTCCTCGACGGCGAGCACGTCGAGGGGCCAGCGTTCGGCGACCTCCGCGCGCAACTCGACGGGCCAGTCCGTCATCTCGTCGTAGCTCGAGACGCCGCGCGCGTAGACCCACGCCGCCCACTGGTCGGCGCGATACTTCGGCCAACCCTCGGCGGCGAAGTGTTCGCGCAATGCCGGGCGGGCGAAATCCTTGGGATGAGGTTCGGGGGTCTCGCTCACGGTCGTTTCCGGGGTTCCTCGGGCGAAGCCGCGCCAGGCGAGGCACGCCGATGGGTCCAGAAGTAGGGGATCCGACCCTTCCCGCGCCACTCCTCCTCGAAGGAGGTGCGCAGGCGGCCCGGCGCGTCCCGCAGGTGGGGCTCGGGCGCATGGGCGTTCTCCAACAGGGGTTCGGCCGCGAGGACATCGTCGATCCACTCGGCGTAGCTCGGGTCGTCCGTGGCGATCTCCAATGTACCGCCGGGCGCGAGGCGGCGAGCGAGGTCCGCAACGAAGGCGGGCTGGAGCAGGCGCCGTTTGAAGTGGCGCTTCTTCGGCCACGGGTCGGAGAAGTTCACCCAGAACTCCGACACGGATCCCGGTGCGAAGAGTTCCTCGACGGCTCTCTCCGCGCGTGCTTCGAGCAGTCGGACGTTGCCGAGCTCGAGCCGCGCGAGGCGGCGCGCCATCTTCACCGTTCGCTTGTGAGAGAGTTCGATCCCGACGAAGGCATCCGTCGGTCGGCGACGGGCGAGATCGACCAGGAACTCACCGCGACCGAAGCCGACCTCGACCACCAGCCGCAGCGGCGGTGCGAGGTCGGGGGCGAAGATCGCCTCCCATCCCTTTTCGAGGATCTCGAGCGCAGACACCCGACGGTCGGGGCCCGGGATGCCGCCGTCGATGCGTCGGGTCACGGCCTAGAGCCAACCGCCCGGGCGCAGCCCGCTCGAAAGGCCCACGAGGCTGCGGAGCCCCTCGAAGCGCGGCATTCGGGGGTGTAGTTCCAACACGATGCGCTCCCCCTCGGTGAGGCCCGCCCGGCGGCGCACCTCGACCAGGGCTTCGAGCGGGCCGCCGAGGGCATCCACGAGGCCATGCCCGCGAGCGGCGTCCCCGCTCCAGACCCGGCCCTGAGCGCAGCGCGCCACGGCATCTGCGGGCAGGCCCCGCCCTTCCGCAACGCGCTCGAGGAACAGGTCGTAGAGCCCACGCATGTCACTGCGGAGGGCTTCGCGTTCGTCGGGGGTGAAGCTGCGGGTCTCGCTCTCGAGCCCGGCCCGCGCGCCACGCTCCACGGATTCACGCCCGATGCCGAGCCGTTCGTAGAGCCCGGAGACGTCGAGCTTCCCGCCAACGACGCCGATCGAGCCCGTGATCGTGCCGGCCTCGGCCAGCACGGCGTCGCCTGCCGCCGCCATGTAGTAGCCGCCCGACGCCGCGACATCCCCCATCGAGACGACCACCGGCTTCTTCTCGCGGACGAGCATGATCGAGCGCCAGAGGAGATCCGAGGCCAGCGCATCGCCGCCGGGGCTGTCGATCCGCAACACGACGCCGCGAACGCCGTCGTCACGACGCAACTGCTCGAAGATTCGTCGGAAGGGTTCGCTCGCCACGCCGCGGAATCCGCGGCCGCGCCGGATGCCGCCGCTCGCCACGACGTAGGCGATGCGCGGCAGGTCCGAAAGCAGCGGGCGCCAGCCGGGCTCGCCGCCGCGCAACCCGTAGTAGGCGCTGCCGTCGAGCACCCTCAGGTCTTCGATCTTCTCGGCGCCCGGCGTGCGCGCAACGACCTCGTCCTGGGCCTCGTCGGGGTAGCGACAGGCGTCGAGCCAACCCTCGTCGGTCGCCGTTCGCGCCCGGTGAGGCCCGCGATCGATCCAGGCACGCACCTCGTCGGGCGCGCGCCCGCGCCCGGCCGCGATGCCGTCGACGAGCGCGCCGTACCACGCGTCGAGCAGGGCCTCCATCTGCTCGCGCTGTTCGGGCGACATCCCCGTGCGCGTGAACATCTCCGCCGCGGTCTTGTGACTTCCGACCCGCAGCACGTCCATCTTCACGCCGACCTTCTCGAGTGCGTCGCGCAGGAAGAACGAATCCATGCGCAGCCCGACCAGCGAGATGCCGCCGGCCGGCGGGGCCCAGACTTCGCTGGCCGCGCTGCCGATCAGGTAGTCCGTGGCCGAGAGGCTCTCACCGAAGGCCAGGACGGGCTTGCGTTCGCGGGCCTCGGCCACGGCGCGTCGCACGGCGAGGGCCCGGGCCATCCCACCGGGCGCTCCGTCCAGACGCAGCAGGATCCCCGTGACGTCGGGGTCGCGCGAGGCCGCATCGAGCGTCGCCAGCACTTCGAGCAGGCTCGGATGAGGCGGCCCCGAGCCCGCCACGAGCGGCAGGCTCGGCGCGCGCATTTCGGCGAGCGGCGGCGCGAGGCGGATGCGCACCCACACCGGGCGCGCGCGGGAGAGCATCGCCCCGGCCACGCCGCGGCGAACCCCGCCGGTGAGGTTCGCGCCAAGCCGGCGCAGCACGTCGACGGGCCGCGCGCTCAACTTCGCACCTGCTTCTTGTTCGCGAGGTAGTCGACCATCAAATACGAGCCGAGCTGCGCCGGGCTGGAGTAGAACACGCGCCCGCGGTTGATCTGGGTCATGCGCGCCACGAAGTTCACCAGTTCCGGCGAATCGTCGAGCATGAACGTGTTGATCGTGGCCCCCTGCCCCGTCACGCGGCGCACCTCCTTGAGCGTTTCCTGCGCCGCACGCGGCGAGATCCCGTTCACCCCCATGGGCCATTCGACTCGCAGCTCCGACCCGACGAAGTAGGCGGTCGGCTGGCCGTCCGTGATGACGAGGATCTGGGGCGAGCTGCTCGGGTGCCGCGCGATCAACCGCTGCGCCACACGCAACCCGTCCTGCAGGTTCGTGAAGGGGTCGCCCATGTTCCAGGTGACTTCGGGCAGCGCGGGGATCGGGATCTCCTCGGCGCGCGTGTAGAAGCCCACCACGAAGAAGTGATCGCGCGGGAAGCGCGTGCGGATCAGGTGGTCCATGGCCAGCGCCACGCGCTTCGCCGCCGCGAAACGCCCCTCCCACGACATCGACCAACTCATGTCGAGCAGCAGCACGGTGGTGGCCTGGGTGCTGTAGTCGCGCTCGCGGACTTGGAAGTCATCGATGCTGAGCTCGATGGGAAGGGGCTGGGGCTCGCCGGGTCGTTCGCGGGCGTGGCGTCGCGCGGCACCGAGGACGGTCTTCACGACATCCACGTCGAGGACATCGCCGAATTCGAAGGGCCGCGTCTCGTCGGGCCGCGGCAAGGCGACGCCGCGCGAATCGACGTCGTGGTTCCCGCTGCGTCCGCGGTGAAGAGCCCCGTACACCTCCGCGAGCGCACCGGCGCCGAGGCGGCGGATCGCCTTCGGCGTGAGCTGGGGGTCGCTCCCTTCGCGCAGGTAGCCCGCGCGCTCGAGGGACGACTCGAGGTCGCGGATCAGGATCAAGGACTCGGCGGCGTCACTGCCGAGCAGGTCGCGCAGGGTGTCGGGGTCGATGGAGGGCAAGTCGCCACTCTGGAGCGCCTGGGCCATGGCCTCCATCGCCACCATGCGTTCGCGGATCTCCTGGGCCGTCTCGTAGTCCGCGGCCTCGGGGCCCTGGAACCGCTCACCCCGTTCCTGTTGGAACTCCTCCAGCGCGCGCAGGCGGTCGAGTTCTTCGAGCAACTCGCGGAAAGCCACACCTGCCTCTTCGTCCTCGAAGTCCCAATCGCGAAAGCGTTCGAGGGCGGCCGAGACCGGCTCGGGCGTTTCGGCCTCCGCGTGTCGGCGGTTCATGAAGTCGTTGTGGCGCGACGACTCGTGCCCGTGCGCCTCGCGAACCGCACCTTGCTCGCGGTCGAGGATCTCGTCGAGCCGCTCGCGCAGCGGATCCGTCGATTCGCGCAGGTGATATTGCTGCTCGAGCGCGCGCGCGTGGTCGCGCAGCTCACGCAGCAGATCCTGCACACCCATCACGCGCATCTCGCGCCCGGCGAGGTCGAAGCCGTACTCCCGCATGGCCTCGAGCGCTTCCTGGAGGCTCATCCCCTCCATCAGGAAGTCCGAGACGGCGTCGAGGGCCTCCTTCGGATCGAGGCTGAACTCGATCTGGCTCCCGTCCCAGCGCTGATAGCGAAAGACCTTCATCCCTGTGCGTATCGCACCTTGCCGTCGCGCTCGTTCTTGTTGAGCCGGTTCTGCAGGTGGAGCCCTTCGAGGATGAACTCGATGGCCGAGGCCAGGCGCTCGGGCGAATCGCCCCCGCCGAGCGCGGCCGCGCCTTCGCGCAGCCCGGGGATCTGGTCGAGCCCTTCCAGGTATTCCGCTGCGGGCATGTCCTCGGAGACCTCGACCTGCCAGCCCTGGTCGAAGGCCTCGACCACCGGCGCAAGGCCCTCGGCCGGCGCGAGCCCCTCGAAGACGACCCGAACCGCGCGATCCACCAACTCGGCGATCACCTCGCGCTCGGACCGTTCGCTGCCTGCGTATTCGAGTTCGAGCTTTCCGGTCGCAGAGGCTTCGAGTGCCGGCAGGTCGGAGATCCGCGGCACCGCCTCGGAATCGCCGTTCCGCAGGGCACGGCGCACGGCGTTGGCCATCAACGTCTCGTAGTTCGCCAGCGTCATCCGCACCGAGACGCCCGAGGTCTGGTTCACGTCGGGGCTCTGGCGCGCCTGATGCGTGACCTCGACCACCACCTCCTCGAGGAAGCTCGGCACGTGGACTTCGATGCCCGGCACGTCGGGCCGGCGCGCCTCCTGACGCACGATCTCGAGTTCGAGCGCGCGGGTCTTCGGATAGTGGGTCCGGATCTGCGCGGCGTAGCGATCCTTGAGCGGCGTGATGATCCGCCCGCGGCTCGTGTAGTCCTCGGGGTTCGCACTCGCGACCACCAGCACGTCCAAGGGCAGCCGCACCTGGTAGCCCTTCACCTGGACGTCGCGCTCCTCCATCACATTGAACATCCCGACCTGCACCTTTTCCGTGAGGTCCGGCAGCTCGTTGATGCAGAAGATCCCGCGATTCGTGCGCGGCAGGAGCCCGAAGTGGATGGTGAGTTCGTCGGCGAGGGTGCGGCCCTGGGCGACCTTGATCGGGTCAACGTCGCCGATCAGGTCGGCGATCGAGACGTCGGGGGTCGCGAGCTTCTCGACGTAGCGGTCGTCGCGGTGGACCCAGGCGATCTCGGTGGCCTCGCCCTCCTCGGCGATGCGGTCCTTCCCGTAGCGCGAGACCGGCGCGAAGGGGCAGTCGCGAACTTCGGAGCCCGCGATCTCGGGCACCCACTCGTCGAGCAACTCGACGAGCGCGCGGATCATGCGCGACTTCGCCTGGCCCCGCTCACCGAGGAAGATGATGTCGTGGCCCGAGAGGAGTGCGTTCTCCACGGCGGGGACCACCGTCTCTTCGAATCCGAGCACGCCGGGAAAGAGCGGCGTGCCCTTCCGGAGGCGGTCGAGCAGGTTCGCGCGAATCTCGTCGCGCAGGGATCGCGGTCGGACCCCCGCAGAGACGAGTTCTCCGAGAGTTCGATGGGACGGCGGCGACGACATGGGGAGCCTCCGGGGCAAGCCCGGAGTCTATCCCCTATCGCGAACCCTGGCGGGCTCCTATCGCGAGCGTCGACGGGTGAGGATCTCGATCCGGCGTTGGATGATCTCGAGTTTGCCCCCGTCGGTGCGCCGGAGGCCCGGCCGGTCGCCGACGAGGTCGACCTGGGCCTGCGTCGCGGCGACCCGCTCCTCGGGCGCCGGGTGGCTGGACAGGAACTCGGGCACGCCGCCCCCGCCCTCTCGCGACAAGAGTTCGAAGAAGCTCACGATCCCGCTCGGGTCGATCCCCGCGCGGACCAATGCCTCCACGGCAAACGTGTCGGCCTCGCGTTCGGCTTCCCGCCCAAAGGTGTTGAGCACGCCCATGGCCGCGAGCCCGCCGCCCAGGTTCGCGGCGTTGGCACCCAATTGCCCGCCGAAGATTGCGGCCGTGTAGACCGTGACCTTGTAGAGGTTGCCCACCGTCCTCTGGCGCGCCACGTTCGCCGCCACGTGACGCTCCGCGACGTGGCCGATCTCGTGGCCGATCACGCCCGCCAACTCCGACAGGTTGCGCGACTTCAGGATCGTGCCGGTGTTCACGAAGACGTGGCCCGCGGGGCCGGCGAAGGCGTTGATCTTCTCGTCTTCCACAACGTAGAAGTTGTAGGTGAAGGGTTGAGGCGGCAGAGCGCGCAGGATGTCGCGGCCGATCGATTCGATGTAGCCCACGACGACCGGCTCGGTCAGCAGGTCCATCTCGCGTCGGATGTCGAGGATGAAATCGTCGCCGATCGCCTCCTCCTGCTGGACGGTGGGCGTGACACAGCCGGCGATGGCGAGCCCGAGCGCGGCGGCGAGCGCCGCGCGGGCGGCCCTAGAGGAGCTCGGCCGCATCGAAGCCGTGCCGCTCGCGCAGCGTCTTGGCGACGTGCCGGATCACCGTCTGGACCGACTGCTCGAAGTCCTCGTTGTTCACCACGGGAACGTCGTCGACCTGCTCGGCGAGTTCGAGCAGATGATCCTGGATCTGAAGGATCGCATCGAGGTTCTCGACATAGTCGTGGGGCTGGTGCTTGGGGCTGCGCCGCCGCGCCTCGAAGCGGCCTGCGTAGGCCTCCTCACCGAGATTCACGACCATCATCATGATGACGTCGGCGGTCTCGGCATAGCTCCCGCGCCCCATCAGGCCCGGGACGATCGATACGCCGTCGAGGATCAAGCTCGTGTTCTCCGCCACCGCGCGATCGATCAAACCGCGAACGCCGACCGAAACCACCTGGGCCTGGTCGCGGAAGCCCTCCACGATCGGGTCTTCGAAGCTCTCGGCGTCCGGGATCGCGCGCCAGGCGTCGTAGGAGGAAGCGTGCAGCGCCGGCGCCAGGGCGCTCGACAACATGATCCGCATGACCTGGCGGATCGTGTCCGTCGACATCACACGCGGGATGCCGAGCCGGTGCCCGACCTCGAGGGCGAGCGAGGTCTTGCCCGCCCCGGTCGGGCCGCCGAGCAGCAGGATCACGGGGCGTTCGGGGTCCTGGAAGCGCCGCCACATCAGGTAGTCGCGGCCCGCCGACTTCCCGACCCGGGTCGTCAGGGTTTCGAAGGCGAGCCGTCGCAAGCTCTTGCGGTCGATCTCGAGGGTGCGGCTTCGGCGGAGCTCGAGTTCGATGTCGCGCGCCACCTCCCAGGCGTCCCCGGGCTCGAGGGCGGCGGCGAGCAGGGACTGGGAGAGGATCCCCTTCGAGAACGGGACGCTGGCCCCGGCGTCGGTGATCCGGATCGGCTCGGCCAGCTCGGGCACTGCGGTCGGCAGGCCGGCGGGCAGCAGCTCCGAGGCCAGCTCCGCCAGCTCTTGGGCCTTCACGGACGGGCGACCTTTGATCCGATCTCGAACGGTCTGGGCGACCTCGAAGGCCTCCTCATAGGGCACGCCCCGCCGGATCAGGGAGTGGATCATGATCCCGCGCATGAAGGGGCGCGGGGTCGCGCCATCCTCGACCATCACTCCGAGGCCGGAACCGCCCTTCGAACCTCGGGTTTCCTTGGGTCGCGCCATCGAGGCACCGTACCCGACGGGGCCCTTGGCCGCGAGGCGCGAGCCTCCCAGGCCGACCGGCAGCTCCCCGGGCATGAGGCCGAAACGAAACAAAAAATGACTACTTTTGGGTTGACTGGCTCGAAGACCAGTCTCTACCGTCTGTGTACACCGTGGGCACCCGGGGGGTGATCGTGGCCGCGGATTCGTCGATCAAAGTGCGGCTCACGCCGTACGAACCGGGTCAGGGAGCCTGCCCGGAGTTCCACCGCAGCGGCGAAGTGACCCAGATTCTGGGGATTTCGCGCCGCCAGTTGCACTATTGGGCCCGGACCGGTTTGGTCCGCCCCTCCCACCGCACCCGCGGCGGGCATCACCGATACAGCTTCCAGGATCTCGTGGCTCTGAAGACCGCCAAGCGTCTGATCGACGCCGGCGTCTCGCTCCAGGGTATTCGGAAGAGCATCGCAGCCCTGCAACGGACCCTCCCGACCGTGCGCCGTCCGCTGGCGGAGCTGGTGCTGGTGGCGACGGGCGATGTGGTCCTCGTTCTTCACGACGGCGCCGCCTTCGAAGCGGCGACCGGTCAGGAATGGGTGTTCGAGATTGCGGAATTTCGACGGGAGCTCGAGGCCTGGCACTCGACCCGTCGCCGCGTGGACCAACCCGCCCGAGGGGTGACCGAGGCCGCCACGGCCTGACCGGCCGAGCAGCAGCGGCGCATGGACGGCGGAAGCCGGCTGCGTCGAGGGAGTCGAGCATGCGAACCATCGCGATCGTCAACCAGAAGGGGGGATGCGGGAAGACCACCAGCGTGGTGAACCTGGCCGGCTGTCTGGCTGCCGACGGCGCCCGCGTGCTGGTCGTCGACATGGACCCCCAGGCCCACGCCACCCTCGCCCTCGGCATCGACCCCGACGCCTTGGAAGAGAACCTCTTCGACGTCCTCGTGGACCCCGGCACGCCGGTCCCCATCGACCGCATCGTGCTCGGAGTCGCGGACGGGATCGACCTCGCGCCGTCGGGCATCGTCCTCTCGGCCCTCGAGCAGAAGCTCGTGGCGGAGCAGGCCGAAGATCGCACCGAGCGGCTGGCGTCGGCCCTCGCTTCAGCGCAAGAAGCCTACGACTATGCCCTGATCGACTGCCCGCCCAACGTCGGCCTGCTGACCTTCAACGCCCTGCGCGCCGCGCGCGAGGTGATCGTGCCGCTCGAGACGAGCTTCTTCGCGATCCAAAGCGTCCAGAAGCTGTTGGAGACCATCGGGCTGCTCTCGGACCGCATCGCACACGACCTGTCGGTGCGCATCCTGCCCACGCTGTTCGATGCGCGCACGCGCTACTCGCGCGACACCCTGGCCGAGATCCGGGACCTCTTCAAGGAGCTGTGCTTCGACACCGTGATCCGCCAGAACGTGAAGCTGCGCGAGGCCGCCCGGCGCGGCGCCCCGCTCGTCTCCTTCGCCCGCACGGCCAACGGCGCCCTCGACTATTCGGCCCTGGCCGTCGAGGTCGCCGCCGAGTCCGTCGAAGACGAACTCGATGCCCCGGCGCTCGGCGCCGACACCGCCGTGGAACCGCCCCGTCAGGTGATCGTGCAGTTCCGCAACGCCGAAGCCCGGGACGTACGCATCGCCGGCGACTTCAACGGATGGGTGCCGGACAAGGGCGTCCAAACCCGGCGGGAGAAGGCCGGCGGCGAGCAGGTCTGGACGAAGATCCTCGAACTCCCGCCCGGGACCTACCAGTACCGCTATGTCGTCGACGGGGACTGGCGCGAAGACCCGAGCAACCCGGAGAAGGCCCCGGGACGCGTGGGCGAGCGCAACTCCCTGCTCGTGGTGCGGTAAGGGACATTGACGCGGGATCTGGGGGACGTCCTCCACTACTTCATCCCCGAGGCGGGCGAGCCCCAGGGCCCCGAGTGCGACGCCGACCCGTCGGAACTCCGCGAGCGCATGCGCCCGAGCCCCCAGGGCGGCGTCGGCCCCTTAGGCGTCATCGCCGTCCCCCTCGGCCACCGGGACGTCCTGCGCGCGACGTTCGTGTGGAACCTCGCGGTCGAGATGACGGGCCAGGGTGCGCCCACCACCGTGGTCGTGGCCTCTCGCATGGCGCCGCCGGTCTGGCCGGAGCCCGGGCGCACCGCCATGGGGGCCGAGCTCGTCCCGGTGTTGGCCGACAACCTGGGTGACCTGTCGCGCGCCGCCCTCGACGTTGCGGTCTCGCGCGCGGCAGACGACGACCCGGGCGCCCAGGTCGTCGTCTGCATCCCACCGGCCTGGCTGCGCAAGGCGGCCGATGGCGCTGCGATCCTTCGGCGCGTGCTGCTGTTCACGTCGCCCGAACCGACGGAGCTGATCGAGACCTACGCCCTCGCGAAACACCTCTGGGGCATGTCCCGCGAAACGGTGCTGGGGGTCACGGTCTACGGCGTGCAGCGCGTCGAGACGGCAGCGCGCGCGTTCGAACGCATCGCCGCCACCGCCGAAAAGCACCTCGGCTGCGAACTCACGAGCTACGGTCTGCTCGTGGACGAACTCCAGATCTACCGCGCCATCGTCGAGCGGCGCCCCATCGGCGTCGCACACCCGCAATCGCGCGCCGCGCGCAGCCTGCGTGACGTGGCCCGCCTCGTGCTCGACGACGTCACACCCGAGGTCGACGACCTCGCCCCGGGGTTCGGCCCGCCGGCCGGGCTCTCGGGATGACCGACGTCGACTGGTCCGAGGCCCCGCCCCGAGCCGAACTCGTGGCGCGGGTCCGGGATGCCCTGGCCGAGCTCGGCACATCGCTCCGAATCCTGGCAACGGACGTGCTCGGCGCCGATGCGCGCATCGACCTCGTGGCCGCCGACCCCGATGGCCGCGTGACGCTGGTGCTCGTGACCGCTGCGGGCGACGACCTCGCAGGGGTTGCCCTCGCCCTGGCACAGCGGGCTTGGGTCGAGGCCCGCCTGCCGGATTGGGCCCAGCTGGCGCCGCAGCTCGGGCTGCGCAGCGAGGCCCCCCTGCGGGTCGTCCTCGTCGGCCCGGCCTTCTCGCCCACGGCCATTGCCGCCGCCCGAGCCGCCGACGCGGAAGACATCGACCTCGTCCGTTTCCTATGCGTCCGGGGTGCCGGCAACGGGAGGGACGTTCGGGTCCTGCTCGAGCCCGTTCGCCTCGCTGGGGCCACCCACGCCGCCCCGGCCCCACGCCGGACGGGGGCCCCGCCGCCAACGGTCCGCTTCCGCTCGGGCCTCTCCGACGCGGATCTCGACCTGACGCCCGAGGAACGGCGAGGCCTGGACTAGGCCGCCTCCCGGCCCAAGGGCGCCTGTGGCGCCCCTTTTCGGTCGGCGACTGTCCCCTGCGGGGGAATCTCCAGCGATCCGCAAAAACTTTCACCCCCGGTGACAATCTTTGACACCTCCCGCCCCCGGCCGGCCACTTCACTGTCGTGGGGGGTGAGGGTCCGGGCTTCGGGACCCACGGGCAACGCGCAGGCGGTGCCCGTTGTACTGGGAAGGTGTTGGATGGCTGCTCCGCAGACTGCTGTTGTGTTGGCCCAGCCGCCGTGTCGGGAAGAGGATCCGGATCGGGTCCTCGTTCGGCGTGTGATCGGTGGCGACGAGGCCGCGTTCCAAGCTCTTTACGATCTGTATTTTCCGCGCGTCTACGGTTTCGTGCAGCGCCGATTACGCAACCAGGCGGACACGGAAGAGACGGTGCAAGAGACGTTCATCAATCTCTTGTCCTCGATCGAGTCGTACCGAGGCGATGCTCCCTTCGGAGCGTGGGTCTTCGGCGTGACCCGGCGGACCGTCGCCAGCCGCTTCAAGCGCAAGCAGCATCCGATGGTCCCGCTCGGCGACGACGACTCGAGCGAGGCGCACAGCGCCAACGTGGCTCGGCCCCCGGATCCGTACGAAGCGTACGAGTTCCAGGAACGGCTCGAGCACATGGCCGAGGTCGCCATGTGTGACCTGACCCAGGATCAGCGGGATCTGTTCCGGCTGCACCACTTGCAGCACCACTCGATCCAGCACATCGCGCAGATGTTGAACAAGAGCGAGGACTCCGTGAAGTCCAACCTCTACCGGGCACGCAAACGCTTACTGGCGCGCTAGCGCTGCTCCTGGCAAGCAGATGCAACGAGGCCGGTGCCCTGAGGCACCGGCCTCGTTGCATCTCAGTCCTCGAGTGTCGCTAAGCTCCCCTGCGATGTCCGACAGCACCCTTCCCCACTCGGTCCGCTTCCTCCCGGATGAATCGGGCTGGCATCGTTTCGAGTTCAGCAGTCGCGGCGACCGGGTGATCCTGCGGCTGTCGGTACCGGAGAGCACCGGGCCTCCGCAGGTCGCCGTCGTCCTGGCCGACGACGTGGCAACCGTCACTCCCCTGACGGGTTGCGCAACGTTGAGTTTCGACCTCCCGCTGTTCGGAGCCCGTTCCAGCCCGAAGTGGACGGAACGCCTCGAGCGTTGCCTCGCCCAGGGCCCCGGTGGCGCCGCCGACGATGGACTGCTCGGCGAGTTCGTGAACCAGGCCGCGACGGACGTATCCGCCGCCCTCGACGTCTGTGAGGGCCTTCCTGCGATTGCCGGCGCGGCCGGGCTGATCGGCCTGGGCGCCGGAGCCCTCGTCGCGGCGCACCTGCGCACGACGGAGCCGCGGCTCCCGCTCGTCGTCCTGTCGCGCGATGGGCTCAGCGCAGGGTTCGACCCGGCCTCCGAGCACACGGGCGATCCGGCTTGCATCGAGGCCGGCGATGCCACCGACGCAGCAGCCCGACTGTGCGAGAGGCTCCCCTGAACGCTCCGGGACTGTGCGAGAGGCTCCCCTGAACGCTCCGGGTCAGGCGGGCGGCGGAAGCTGCGGGTAGCGCAGCGCCAGCAGGGTGCCCGAGACGACGAGGCCCGGCAGGGCGACGAAGTTGAGGCCCGGCACAAGCAGCGTCAGGAACGCACCCGCCCCGAAGCCCGCCATGGCCACGCGATGGCTCATCACCCAGCGCCGCTTCTCGCGGAATCGGACGCGGCGGCGGTCGAGTGTGTAGCTCGCGTAGTCGAGGGGCAGGAACAACACCGTGGTCGCCACCATCACCAGCGGCGCCACCAACTGCCCACCGGGAATCACCACACCGAGGAAGAAGATCGTGCCCTGGAGCAAGGCGAAGAAGAAGAGCCGGCGGAGTTCCTCGCTCATGGCGCGGCCGCCTTCGCGCAGGGCGCCGAGGATCCCCGAGTCGGTCTCGTCCTCGACGCGGCCCTCCACCACGGCCTCGACCCGGCGCGATAGCGCGTCGAGGAAGGGCGACGACAGGACGTTCGCCACGAGGAACGCCATCACCAGCGACAGGCCGGCCAACGCCGCGGTCAGCACGATGCCGAGCAAAAAGAAGAGTACCCGCGCCGGCCCGACCCAGAGCCAATGCCACCAGGCGGCCACGTCGAGTTCGGGCAGCCAGGCCGTGGCCAGATCGTGGACGACGTCCAGATAGGCGACAAGCAGTGCACCGGTCAAGGTGCAGGTGACCAGTGCGATCAGGAACGGGACGAAGGCGAGCTTCCAGAGCCCGCGCTCGCGGCGCAGTAGCCGAAAACCCTCGCGGTGGATGGCCAGGCCATCACCGACGGCCGAGAGGCTCGACGTCGTGGGCGCGGCGGGCTGCGGGGCCGTGTCGGGCGGGCTCATGCCGGTCCTACGCAGTGGAGCCGCACGGGGTTCAACCCGCTTCGATCCGCGCCAGCAGGGCGTCGCGTCGGCTCGCCATGGCCTTGGGGTCGGCGGCTTCGAGATTCAGGCGGAGCACCGGCTCGGTGTTCGAGGGCCGAAGGTTGAACCACCAGTCGGGGTAGCGGACCAGCAGGCCATCGAGCCGCGAGATTTCGCTCGCCTCAGCGTGCTCCGAGGCGATGGCCTCGATGAGCGCCGCCGGGTCCGGCACCTCGCGATTGATCTCGCCCGAAGCCGAGTAGCGCAGCAGCGGTGCCGCGAGTTCCGAGAGGGGCTTTCCACTCTCGGCCATGCAGTCGAGCAGCGCGACGAAGGCGGCGATGCCGTCGTCCGCCACCAGGGTCGGCGAGAAGCGGAAGTAGAAGTGGCCCGACAGTTCACCGGCGAAGATCGCGTCGCGTGCCCGCATGTCGGCCTTGATGAACGAGTGGCCGACGCGGCAGATCCCGGCCTCGCCCCCCGCCTCGCGGATCGCCTCGGCGGTGGCGAGGCTCGAACGCAGGTCGTAGAGCACGGTTCCGCCGGGGTTCTCGCGCAGCCGCACCTGGGCCAGCAACGCGGTCACGACGTCGGCGCGCACGAGTTCGCCGTTCTCATCGATGAACATCGCGCGGTCCGCGTCCCCGTCGAAGGCGACGCCCAGCCGCGCGCCGGTGCGCCGCACCGCCGCGACCAGGTCGCGCAGGTTCTCCTCCACGAGGGGGTTGGCCTCGTGGTTCGGGAAGGTCCCGTCGGGCTCGAAGTAGAGCCGTTCGACTTCGAGGGGCAGGCGCTCGAGCAAGGGCTCGAGGCCGACGGCGGCCATGCCGTTGCCGCAATCGATCGCGATCTTCATCGGCGGGCATGCGCCCCCGACCGCGAGCGACTGGGCCAGATAGGTTTCGAGGACGTCCGCGTTCTTCAAGTCGCCCCGCGGCTCCGCGACCGGCGCCTCGGCTCGCTCGCTGGCGAGGCGCTCGATGTCGGCGAGCCCGGAGTCGCCACCGATCGGGATGGCGTTCTCCCGGCAGACCTTGAAGCCGTTGTACTGCCCGGGGTTGTGGGACGCGGTGACCATGACTCCGCCGGCCAGGCCGAGATGGTCGACGGCGTGGTAGAGCATCGGCGTGGCGACGAGGCCGAGATCGACGACGGTCACGCCTTCGTCGCGAATGCCACGCGTGAGCGCATCGGCCAGCTCGGGCGTATGAGTGCGGGCATCGCGACCCACGGCGAGGGTCTCCCCACCGTATTCCCCGTGGATGTAGTGCCCAACCCCGCGCCCAATGCGGTAGGCGATGGCGGCGTCGAGTTCGTCGGGCACGACGCCCCGGATGTCGTAGGCCTTGAAGAGCGGCACGGCAGGATCCTAGCCCGAGGGCCTCGACTTCACCGCCGAAGAAGTGGCCTGTGAGTGGCGTTCGGTCAGCTCCGAAGAAGTGGCCCGTGAGTGGCCCTCGGGCGGGCGAGGTTGACCGCGAAGGGCGGCGGCGTCACCCTCCCCTTCATGTTCGGCCTCGGCATGACGGAAATCCTGGTGATCGGCGTGATCCTCGCCCTGCTCTTCGGCGCGCGCCGCCTGCCCGAGCTCGGCAGCGGGCTCGGCAAGGCGATCAAGAACTTCAAGGCCGGGGTGACGGGCAAGGACGAGATCGACGTGACGCCCCAAACAGGCGAAGCGCACGAGAAGGCCGAAGAGAAGACTCCGATCTCCTAGACCTCGGGCGCGTCCGGCTCCCGGGCGGCCTCGGGCGACCCGCCCGGCAACTCCGGGCCCGCCTTCCTCGCCGGCAACTCTGCCCGCTCCAACCGGAACCGCACTGCACCGTCCGGCAACTCGCCCAGGATGGCTTGGAAGCTGACGCCCTCGCCGGGCGCCAGAGCCTGCTCGCCGAGGGTCCGGGCCAGCGCGGCCTGCTGCTGCTGGAGGGCACCAATCGGGGTCTCCCGGACCATCGCCTCGGAAAGCGTCCTGCCCACTGCCGCACCGCGCCCCTCGAATGCGAAGCCATGCTCGTCGAGCACGACCACGCGCAGGGGGCCACCCGCCCGCGCGGCACGGGATCGATTGCGCAGCTCGCCGGACACGACGAACAAGGTCCCGCTGCGGGCGTTCTCGACGAATCGACCGCGCACGTTTTCGGCTTGGAGACCCTCGATCTCGACGAGCCCGGGCGGCGCCTCGATCGCCGCGGGCTCGATGTGGATCGTGCCCTGCGCAACGGCCAACAGCAGCACGAGCGACAGGGCCCAGCCCGCGTGCTCGAGCCACGCGTTGCCACGCCGCGCGGCGGGCGGCAAGGCCTCGGGTAAATCGTCGGGCAGGGAAGGTGCATCCGGCTCGAGCTCGGGCGCGAGGTCGTTTGCCTCGGCCTCGGCCGGCTCGTCTGCGGTCGGCTCCGGCTCGCTCGGCAGAGGGAGGGGCGCGTCATCCTCGTCGGCGAGGCGGTCCCAGTCGTCGACGGTCCCGATCTCCGCCGGCGGGGGTTCGGGCTCTGCCTCGGGTTCGCTCGCCGCCGCCTCGACCGGGGCCGGTGCGTCATCCGGAGCGTCCGCCTCTGCGGGGAGTTCGGTTTCGGCGACTTCGCTTCCGGTGTCGGCGCCATCTTCGATGGCGAGCTCGAGGGGTTCGCCGGCGTCGTCGCCCTCCACCATCTCGAACATCAGCGCATCGGCGCCCGGGCCCGGCTCCACGGCGCGCATGCTGGGCGTTTCGTCCACGACGCCGGCCGCGCCGCCGGGATGGGACGCCCCGAGGTCGACCTCCATCCCTTCGAGCGTGTCCTCTTCGAGCGTGTCCGCCGGGTCTGCGGTTTCGTCGCCCTCGGATTCGACCGCGAGCGGTGCATCGGGAGGCAGCTCGGGTTCGACTTCCGTCGGCTCCTGCGACGCCTCGTCGAAGGAGAGGTTCGACTCCACGAACTCCCAGGAACCTTCGCCCGCCGCATCGTCGCCAGCCGGGGACGGGTCGGTGCGGGGCTCGGGCTCTTCCTCGGCCGGCGCCTCCGCGGGCTGGCCTTCTGGAGAGTCGGTCTGGCTATCGGGCAGGGCGGCTTCGGCTTCGGGCGCGGCCACCTCGGCCTCCGACGCGGTCCCTTCGGGCGCATCGTTGGGCTCAGCGGACGCACGCGCCTCGATCGGCTCGGCCACCTCGTCGGCCCATTCGAGCGGCGGGTCCGAAACGAAGCTCAGCGAGTCGGGGGGGGCGTCGGCCTCCTCGTCCGGCTCGGTGGGCCCGAACTCGTCGACCTGCGGCGCGTCGGGCGTGTCTTCGATCGTCCCGAACAGGCTGCGGTCGCCATCGATGGGCGCTCCAACGCCTTGGCCTTCGGCGGTTCCGAAGAGCGTGTCCTCGGCGCTGATCTCGGTGGGCGAGTCGGACTTCGCGCGTGCGGTGTCGGCGGAAGCGGACGGGCTCGGCGCCTCGTTCGACGGCTCGCCCGGCGGCGGCACGCGGAAGCGGTGTTGGCAGTACTTGCAGCGGACTCGCGCGCCCGTGTCGGGGATGCGCGAGTCATCCAGCTGAAAGCGTCGTTCGCAACCTTCGCAGAGGACGATCATGGGCCCATCGGTCGTGTGCTAGCGTGCGGCCTAACGCAGCACGGCAACGATTCTTTTCGGAATCCGAGCCCCTCCCCTTGAGTCATCGCCGCAGGCCCGCGACCCAGGCCTCCGCACCGCTTGGAGGCTGCCCCGGCGGTGGCCCAGAACCCCTTGGAGGCTGCCCTGGCCGCCCCCCAGAGCCCCGGAATCCTCGACCGCCGCCTCGTCATCGTCACCGGCAAGGGCGGCACGGGAAAGACCTGTGTCGTCGCCGCCCTGGCGCTCGCGGCTGCGCGTGCGGGAAAGCGTGTTCTCGTCGTCGAAACGGGCCTGGGCGAAGCCGTCCCGCCGCTCCTTTCCCCTGGGGCCAGCCCGGTCGGCTACGCCGGACGCGAGTTGCAACCGGGCCTGACCGCTCTCCACATCGAACCCTACGAGGCGCTGGCCGAGTACGTCGGCCTCCAGTTCGGCATGCGCGCCATGACCGACCTGGTGTTCCGCAACGCGGCCTTCCGGCAACTGATGGACGCCTCTCCCGGTTGGCGCGAGCTGATCACGCTCGGGAAGATCTGGCATCTCCGGGAACAGGAGCGCTTCGACCTCGTGGTCGTCGACGCACCCGCCACCGGACATGGGATCACCTTTCTCGACGTGCCGCGCGTGGTGATCTCCGCCGTGCGTGCGGGCCCGTTGCGGCGTCACGCGAGCTGGGTCGAAGACATGGTCCAGAGCCCCGACGAGACGTTGCTCCTGCCGGTCGCCCTGGCCGAAGAATTGCCCGCGCGCGAGACGGCCGAACTCGTGACGCGCTTGCGCGAGGACGTGGGCGTTGCCGTGGACCGTGTCGTGGTCAATGCGGTGGCCCGCTCGCCCTTGCCGCCGGGTGCCCCCGACCTCGCCGCACGCCTCGCACGGCTGCCGGCCCAGCTCGATTGCGGCGGGTTGCCGGCCCCGCCCGTCCTGGCCGCGTGCCTCGGCCACGCGGTCTCTCGGGCCGAGCTGAACCGGCACTATCGCGACCTCATCGGCCGGGAAACCGGGCTGCCCGTCGTCGAGCTGCCCTACCTCGATGGCGGCGTCTCCGGGCCGGACGACCTCGAGCGCCTTGCCCGCGCCCTCGTCGAGCCGCCCGTCCGTATCGCAGCGGAGTCGACGTCATGAAGCCGCCCATCCTTGCAGCGGAGTCGACGCCATGAAGCCGCCCATCCTTGCGGCGGAGCCGACGCCATGAAGCCGCCCGTCCCGAGCGCGCTGCTCGAGTCGCGACGCATCCTGGTGTGTGTCGGTTGCGGCGGCGTCGGCAAGACGACGATCTCGGCAGCCGTGGCGCTCGAAGCGGCGCGCCGCGGCCGGCGAGCCCTGGTTCTGACCATCGACCCCGCCCGCCGGCTCGCCGACGCGCTGGGCACGGGGCCGCTCGCCGGCGGCGAACCCCAGGAGATCCCGCGCGAGCGGCTGCGCGCCCTCGGCGTCCCGGACGACGGCGCCCTGTTCGCCCTCATGCTCGACGTGAAAGGCACCCTCGACAGCCTCGTCGAACGCTTCGCCGAGGACGAGGCCGCCCGCAGCCGGATCCTCGACAACCGCATCTACCAGCACGTCTCCGACGCCCTGGCGGGGAGCGCCGAATACTCGGCCATGGAGAAGGTCTACGAGCTGTCGCAGCTCGAACGCTTCGATCTGATCGTGGTGGACACGCCGCCCTCCCAGCACGCCATCGACTTCCTCGAGGCCCCGCGCCGGCTGCTCGAATTCATCGACAGCCGGCTCGTAAAGCTGCTCCTCCACCCCGCCCTGTCCGCCGGGCGCTTCGGCTTCCGGCTCTTCCAGCGAAGCGCCTTCCGCGTGCTCCAGCTGATCGAGCGCGTCTCGGGCCTCGGCTTCCTCGAAGACGTGTCGGAGTTCCTGATGGCCTTCGAAGGCATGGCCGAGGGTTTCCGGGAGCGCGCACGCCGGGTGGAGGCCCTGTTGCTCGGGCCCGAGGCGGCCTTCGTGCTGGCAGCCGGCGCCGCCGGAGAATCGGTCCAGCACGGCCAGGCGCTGCTCGGGCGGCTCGAAGCGGCCGGCGTGCCCCTCGCCGGCGTGGTGATGAACCGGGTCCGCACCTGGCCGGGCGGCGGCCCGCCTCCCGCGCAGATCCCGCCGGCAGGCCGCGCGGCCGAGGCCCAGGCAGCCCTCGCTCAAGCCCTGGCCGAAGACGCCGGCGACGCAGCCTTCCCCGCCGAAGACGCTGCGGCGGCGGCGATCGATGCGACCCGCCGACACGCCGAAGTGGTGGGCCGACAGGCCCGGGCGTGCGACGATCTACATTCCTACGCGTTGCGGCGCGGGCTCTTCTGGCGAATCGTCCCCGAGCTGCCTCGCGACGTCCATGACCTCGAAGGCCTGGCCCAGATCGCCCGTCACGTGTTCGCGCCCGAAGAAGGACGAGGAGAAGCCCCGCAGTGAGCCCGAAGCGACCCGAAGAACCGCGCCAGCCCGAGACGGTCGAGGCCGCGCTCGCGCGCGCGGCCCAACACGGGCGCCGCGCGGCCTCGGAAGCGCTGCTCGCCGCCCGGGCCCTGCTCGATGCGCTGTCCCTCTCCCTCCACGGCGCCAGCGCCGACGAGCGCCGGATTCTCGGACTCGCGGCGCGGACTCTCGACGACCTGTCCGACGCCCTGGCCGGCGGCGGCGCGCGCCCGGGCGTGCTCTCGGCCGTGGCCGGAGCCCTCGATGTCGAGATCGCCCGTTGGGAGGCTCGGGCTCGCCACGACACCGACGCGCGCGCCGTGTTGCGGGCCTACCTCGGCCTGCGAGAGATCCTCTGGGAGCTCGGAGTTCGGCCGGCCGCGGACGAACGAGCCGACGCATCGCACACCCCGCCGGCCCACAGCCCGAAGCGCAGAGGTCGAGGCCGCGGCGACCGGATCCAGCGCGTACCGATCGAGAACTGACGAAAACCGAGCGGGCCGGCTCGTCCGGCTGAGGGCCGCCCTCCGCGTCGGCAGCCCCCGACAGCACCCGCTCGCAGCGGCGCCCGAAGCCGTGTGCTAGGAGTCCCGGCGATGGCCATCCTCATCAAGCGCTACGCGAACCGCAAGCTCTACAACACCGAGACCAGTCGGTACATCACGTTGAAGGGCATCGCCGAGCTCATCGAGAACGGCGACGAGGTTCGTGTCGTCGACAACGAGACCGGCGAGGACATCACCTCGATCGCGCTCTCGCAGATCCTCGTCGACAACGAGCGTTCCAAGAGTGGGGACGTGCCGGGCTCGGTCTTGACCGAGCTCATCTCGAAGGGCGGCGACGTCCTGTACACCGCCTTGCGCCGCGGCGTGGGCGACGCGCAGGGTGGCATCGAAGAGTTCCAGAAGAACGTGCGCAAGCTCGTGCAGCGCGATGGCGAGGGCCCGCTCTCCGATTGGGTCGCCCTCACGACGCCGGACATGGAGAAGGTCGTGCAGCGTTCGGTGGAGCGCGTGCTGAAGGTCCTCGACCTGCCGCGCCGCTCCGACATCGACGCCCTGAACCAGAACCTCGACCGGGTCGCTCAGGCGCTCGAAAACCTCGGTCACGCCCGCTCGCCCGCCGGCTCCGAAGACGCTTCCCCGACCAACGAACCGAGCTAGGCCCTGCCCAAGAGGGCAACGAGCCCGAGCTAGTGCCTAACCCCAGACGGACGGCCGCGTCTTCACGCCGTCGTCGACCATGGTCTGGATCTCCCGGCGCAACTCTTCCGTGAGGCGTGAGATCAGCAGCTCGTCCTCGACGGCGTCGCCGCCGAGCCCGTCGAGGGCCAGGGGTTTGCCAATGCGGATCGTCCACTTCGACGGGAGCGGCAGGAGGCCCGCCGGCCCGAGCAGCGGGAAGGTCGGCGTCACCGGAACGAAGGGCAGCCCGAACGACCGCGCCATGGTCTCGGCCTTGAAGAGCACCGGGTGGACCTCCTCCGCACCCACCACCGCAACGGGGACGAGCGGTGCACCGGTGTCGCGCGCCAGCCGGATCACCCCCCCACGACCGAAACGCTGGAGTCGGTAACGATCGCGGAACAGCTTGGCGGCGCCTTTCATGCCTTCGGGAAATGCCACCACGAAGTGCCCGCGCGAAAGCAGGCGTTCGGCGTTGTCGCGCGAAGCCCGCACGCCCCCGATTCGCGCGAGGTAGGGCTGCATGAAGGGCAGCGTGATCAGCCAGTCCGCGACGAGGAAGCGCGGGAGCGGATGGGCCGGATGCGCCCGGTGGATCGCATGCGAGATCATGATCCCGTCGTAGGGCAGCAAGCCCGAGCGGTTCGCCACGAGGACACAGGGGCCCTCGTCGGGCAGGTTCTCGATGCCGTCGACGTCGACCCGCCAATAGCGGTCTTGAAGGAAATCGAAAACGGGCTGGGCTCGCGCGAGCACGACCTCATCGGCCCCGAACTCATCGACCTCACCCGAACGCTCCGCGATCCCGAACGCGTTGGCGCGGCGGCGCAGCTCTTCGAAGACCTCGAACCAGTCGATCGAGGCCGTTTCTTCCTCGCGCCCGGCCGATCCGCCGAAACGCGAGCGGATCTCGACGCGCAGGTCGTCGAGAGCGGCGTCGAGTTCTTGCAAGGTCTGATCGCGGTCTTCGCTCATGGCCTCACCGATAGCGCCGCATGCGGCGCGAGCCGACGAAGGCGATCCAGGCTTCCTTCGTCGAGTATTCGGGCTCACCCAACGCGGCCCAGCCGCGCTCCCCGTCGGCGACCCAGAGGTAGCGGAGGTAGTCGTAGAAACCGCTCGGGGCATCGCCGGTCTGGGCCTTCGAGGGATACTCGCCCATGCGGTAGAGAAGCGGCGCGGGCAGCGCGAGGCTTCGCTTCCCGGCGAGGCGCAACAGCGTGGAAAGCGGCCAGACCCCCTTCCCCACCACGTTGTAGACGCCCGGATGCGGCTCGAGGGTCGCGCGCTCGAAGGCGCGCACGGCATCCTCTTCGTGCACGAACTGCAGCAACGGGTCGTAGCCCAGCAGGGTCGCGACGACCGGGCGCTCGAAGTAGTTCACCACGTGGTCGAGATAGCTCGGGCCCATGATCCAACACGTCCGCAACACCGTGAGCTCGACGTCCGGGTGGAGGCGGCCGAAGCGGGCGAGCAGGCTTTCCGCCTCGACGCGATCCTGGACCTGATGCGCGTCGGGGTGGCCCCGCAGCGGATGGTCTTCGCTCAGGAAGTTCGGATTGTCGGGCCAGGGCCCGTACAACATCGTGCTCGATGCGAACACGAGCCGCCGCACCTTGGCCGCGGCACAGCCGTTCAAGACGTGCAGGCTGCCGATGGTCTCGAGCTCGTGGTCGGCCTCGACGTCCGCCGTCGGCTCGGCACGGAATGCTGCATGGACGACGGTGTCGACGCGTTCGCGCGCCAGCAGCTCGGCGAGGGCCGCGTCCGCCGTCGGCTCAGTGAGGTCGATGCGTTGGAACTGGATCTTCTCCGCAATCCGGTACGGCCGGCGCACGTCGAGCCCCACCACCCGAATGCCGCGCGCAGAGAGGCGCTCGGCCAGCCGTTGGCCGAGGAAGGTCCCGAGTCCGGTGATGCCGACGGCGTGGGGCGCGTCCATGCTCGAGCGAAGGTACCTTTTCCCGATGGCCGAAGCGCCGAGCACGAGCCCCGAAACATCGAACCCGCCCCGACCCCTCGTCGTCGAAGACCCTCGCTACCAGGACCACCAGCCCCCGGGCGGGCACCCCGAGCGGCCGGAGCGGCTCGTGGCGGTGGGGCGGGCCATCGCAGAGCGCGAGTCGGAGCTCGCCCGCCAGGCGCCCCGCCCCGCCGACGACGAAGAGCTGCTGCGCGTGCACCCCGCGGCCCATCTCTCGAACATCACGGAAGCCGTACGAAGAGCCCCGGCCCAGCTCGACGCCGACACCTACGTCTCCCCCGCGAGCCTCGAGGTCGCCCGGCTCGCCGCGGGAGCCAGCGTCGACCTCGCTCGGGCCGTGGCCCAGGGCGACGCCCCATCGGGCCTCGCCGCGGTGCGCCCGCCGGGCCACCACGCCGAGGCGGACCGCGCCATGGGTTTCTGCCTGTTCAACAACGTCGCCGTGGCTGCACGCGCCCTCCAACGCGAAGAGCGAGCCGAGCGCGTCCTGATCCTCGACTGGGACGTCCACCACGGCAACGGCACCCAGCACTCCTTCGAGGAGGACCGCGACGTGCTCTACTTCTCGACGCACCAATACCCGTACTACCCGGGGACGGGCGCGTTCCACGAGGCCGGGCGCGGCGCGGGCGTCGGCTCGACGGTGAACGTCCCGATGCCTCCGGGATGCGGCGACGGCGAATACATCGGCGTGGCACGCCGCATCCTTGCGCCGGTGGCGCGCGGCTTCCGGCCCGACGTCATCCTGGTCTCGTGCGGCTTCGACGCCCACGCCGTCGACCCGCTGGCGTCGATGGATTTGTCGGGCGAGGGCTTCCTCGCGCTCGCGCGGATCGTGCGAGCCCTGGCGAACGACCTGTGTGGAGGGCGGCTCGCCCTCGTCCTCGAAGGGGGATACGCCGCCGAGGGCCTCGAAGAGGGAACGGGCGCCGTTCTCGAGGCCCTGCTCGAATCACCGCCCGCGGCCCTGCCGGACGGGGCCGCCCCCGACCCGGGCACAACGCTCCGGGCGCTGATCGAAGGCTGCCGCGCCGTCCACGCCGGCCGCTTCGAGGACCTGGGAGCCCTGTAGGGCCCCTCCTCACCGGCCTCCCGGCCCGGTGGGATCGCGGCCCATAGAGGTCGGTCCGATCACCCGCCATCCCCTCGTCGATAGGCCGCGTGCGCCACCCTGTCGCCGAGCCTCGAAAAGCCCACATCTTGTAGGTCGCCCGCATCGGCTCCCACAAGATGTAGCGTCCCGAAAACATTGAAAAAAATCGCACCAAGAGTGTTGCAACCCGGTGCGTGGGGGGATAGAAAGGGTCTGGGTGGGATGAAGAGGGATCAGGTGGGATGAGCCACCGACCTCGCAGCGGCAAGTGGGGCAGGAGCCCAAGCGATGTTCCAAGGCCGTTTCATCCACACGATTGATAACAAAGGTCGTCTCTCGATTCCGGCGGATTTCAGAATGGCGTTGCAAGGCAAGTCGAAGAGCAAGAGCAAGGCACCGACGTTGACGGTGCAGCCCGACTGCCTGGCCCTCTACCCCGCCGAGGATTGGGGCCGCATCAAGCAGAATCTCGAGGACGCGCCGGCGATCGACCCGAACGCCCAGTCACTCAAGCGCTTCCTGATGTCAAATGCCCACACCTGCCCCATCGATGGCCCCGGCCGCATCAGCGTGCCGCCCCATCTCCGGGAGTACGCCGGCCTCGAGCGCGAGGTCACGGTGGCGGGCGTGGGTTCGCACATCGAGTTGTGGAACAAGGCGCGATACGACGAGGAGATCTCGAAGGTTCGCTCGAACTTCAACGAGCTCTCTTCACTGGTCGCGCGGGGTCAGTCTTAGTCGGTTTAGGGGGTAGGAGGACGATCCCAGTCCTCCATGAGTAAGAGAGTTGGGGTGTCCCCGGAGCCATCGTGGTGAGCGGGGAACGTTGGGGGGCGCGAACCGTTCCCACCCGGATCCGGGGCGCCCCAGACTCTCATCTCCCAAAGCGACGATCCCGACCGGGGCCGGAAGAAGGAGGCCCCACCGGTGCCGGACCGATACCACCACCGCCCCGTCCTGCTCGACGCGACGCTTTCGCTCCTCGAGCTCGGCCCTGGCGACGACGTGGTCGACGGCACGGTCGGGGGAGCGGGGCACGCTGGCGCCATCCTCGAGCGGACCGCTCCGAACGGAAGACTCGTAGGCCTCGACGTGGACGACGAGGCCTTGGAGGAGTCGGGCCGCACCTTGCGGCCCTACGGAGAGCGGGCTCGGCTGGTTCGCTCTTCGTATCGCAGGCTGAACGAAGTTCTCGAGGAGCTCGGGATGACCCGGGTCGATGCGATCCTGCTGGATCTGGGTGTCTCTTCCCGACACCTGGACGCACCGGAGCGTGGCTTCCGCTTCGCCGATGCGTCCGCGGGAGAGACACCCCTCGACATGCGAATGGACCGGCGCCTTCCGGCGACCGCCGCAGACCTGCTCGCGCGCGCGTCCGCCGAGCAGTTGCAGAGCTGGTTCAGCGAATACGGCGAGCTGCCGGGTTCGCGAACCCTGGCGCGCGCCATCACCGAGGCCCGCCGCCAGACCCCGCTGCGAACCACGAGCGACCTGCTCGCCGTCATCCAAGCCGCCGGGATCGGCCGCGGCCGAAAGCACCACCCCGGCACGCTCGTCTTCCAGGCGCTGCGGATCGCCGTGAACGACGAACTCGGCGCCCTGAAAGAAGGGATCGAGCACTCGATCGAGGCCCTGGCGCCGGGCGGGCGGCTCGCGGTGATCGCCTACCACTCGCTCGAAGACCGCATCGTGAAGAACGCCTTCCGCGATGCCGTGCGCGGCTGCCTCTGCCCGCCGCGCCAGCCCGTCTGCACGTGTGGGAAGACGCCGCGCCTCGAGCTCGTGACGAAGAAGCCCGTCGGCCCCGACGAGGAAGAAACCCGAAGCAACCCGCGCGCGCGTTCGGCGCGCCTGCGGGTGGCTCGACGCAGGGAGGCCGCCTAGCCATGGCGCTCGAGCTCGGACACGAGTGGATCGACTGGGAGCGCGAGCGGGTTCGCAGCTTTGCCTTGGAGGCACGCCGCTGGGTCGCACCGCTGCTCCTCGGCAGCGCCCTGGCCGGCCTCTTCCTCGTGGCCCTGCGCGGGAACCTGCTCCAGATGCGATACCAGCTCGACGCGAGCCTGAGCAGCGAGACGGAACTCACCAAGGAGAAGGCCCAGGTCACGGCCGGCTACTGGGAGATGCGCTCGGCCACCAAGCTCGGGCGCCACGCCGAGGTCGGTTTCGAGATCCCGACCTGCGTCATCTCCGTGCGGCCCGACGGATCGCGGCCCGCGACCGGGTGCGGGCGTTGAGGTCTGCGGACCTCGCACGAACCAACCAACGCATTGCGGTCGTCCGCGCCGTCCTGATCGTCGGCCTCGTGGTCATCGGCGTGCGCGCCGGCTGGCTCGCCACCGACGACCGCGCACGCAATCGCGGAGCCGCCCAGACGGGCGCCCAGCTTCACGTCCAATCGACTCGGGGGGTCATCACCGACCGCTCAGGCGGGCAGCTGGCAATCTCGGTGGATGCGCCCTCGGTCTTTCTCGAGCCGCGCAAGATCGAGAACCCGCGGCATGTGGCGCGCCAGCTTGCTCGTGCCCTCGACATGCCGGTGCCGCGCGTGCTCGCACGGATCACCGAGACACGCGGGAATTTCGCCTTCCTCGCCCGTTGGGTTTCCGAGAGGGCCAAGGATCGCGTACTCGCTCTCGACCTCGAGGGCGTCGGCATCGTCCCCGAACCCAAGCGGATCTATCCCCAGGGCATGCTCGCCGGCAACATCGTCGGCTTCATGAACGTCGATGAGATCGGTGTCCAGGGCATCGAGAAGCGCGAGCAGGATTGGCTTCAAGGCACGTTGAAGAGCTACCCGGTCGACCGCGATGCGCGGGGGCGCAAGCTGCCGCTCCAGGGCGTCGACCCGCGCGCCACCATGGGCGGCGACGTCCGGCTCACCCTCGACGGCACCATGCAGGCCGCGGCGGAGGCAGCCCTCGCGCGAACCGTTCAGCGCTTCGAGGCGCTCGGCGGCATGCTGGTGGCACTCGACCCGCGCAACGGCGACCTGCTGGCCGTGGCCGAGCGGCCGGGCTTCGACCCGAACCGCTTCCGCCGCACCGACTTCGTCGATTCGCGCTCGCGCAGCTTCACCGACGCCCTCGAATCGGGCTCGGTGCTGAAGACGATCGTCGCGGCGGGCGTCCTCGAACACGGGCTCGCCACCCTCGACGAACAGATCGATTGCGAAGGCGGGACTTTCCGCGTCCCCGGCAAGACGATCCACGACCACGATCCATACGATCGCCTCAATCTCGCCGGAATCCTGTCGCATTCCAGCAATATCGGCGCCACGAAGCTTGCTTACCGTCTCGGGGCGGAGCGGCACCACGCTCTGCTGCGGGCCTTCGGCTTCGGCCAGCGCAGCGGCGTCGGCTTCCCGGGCGAATCGGCCGGGCTGCTTCGCAGCTGGGAGCGCTGGCGCCCGGTGGATCAGGCCAACATCGCATTCGGGCAGGGCGTGAACGTGACGGCAGTGCAGTTGGCGGCAGCGATCGGAGTGTTCGCGAACGGCGGCATGTGGCGCCAGCCGCGTCTGGTGGCGGCGCGCCGGGCGCCGGGCGGCCCGTGGACGCCGGCGCGACCGTCCGAGCCGCGCCGGGTCATCTCGGAACAGACCGCGGCCCAGGTACTCGGATTCATGGAGGGCGTCGTGAGCCCCGTCGGCACGGGCCGGCTCGCCGGCCTGCGTGGCGTGCGCGTGGCGGGAAAGACCGGGACGGCCCAGAAGTTCGACCGCAAGAACGGCCGATACCACGCGGATCAGTACGTCGCGTGGTTCGTCGGCGTCGTGCCCGCGGAGGATCCGCAGCTCGTGATCGTGGTCGCCGTGGACGACCCGGTCGGGCCGCTCCACACAGGCGGAAGCGTGGCCGCGCCGCTCTTCGCCGAAGTCGCTGCGAGCCAACTGCTCCACATGGGCATCTACACGCGGCCCGAGCCGATCGCACGCGCCGTAGCCAAGAAGCCCGTCGACCGTTCCCAAGGCGAGGGCTGATGCGGCTGTTGCACCTGCTGGAGAGCCTGAGCGACGCGGACGGGTTCGCAATCCAGGGCGACGTCGGCACGGCGGGCGAGACGATCGTGCGCGGGCTCGGGTACGACTCGCGCGCCGTAGCGCCCGGCGACCTGTTCGTGGCGCTCCCCGGTCGGGACCACGACGGCCACGACTATCTCGCCGACGCCGCCCGGCTCGGCGCCGCCGCTCTGCTGGTGGAGCACCCGCCCGCGAAGCCCCCCGGCAGCCTCCCCATCGTGCGCGTCGCCGACACCAGGCGCGCCCTGGCCCCGCTCGCGCGCCGCTTCTTCGGCGACCCCGCGTCGGAGCTCGAACTCATCGGCGTGACGGGCACCAACGGCAAGACGAGCACGAGCTACGTCGTCGAATCGATCCTGCGGCGAACCGGGCGCCGCGTCGGACTGGTGGGCACGGTCGAGATCCGGCATCCCGGCGAGCGGCTGCGCGCCGTCAACACGACGCCCGAAAGCCTCGACCTCCAGCGCACGCTGCGCGCCATGCGCACGAACCAGGTCGACGCCGTGGTGATGGAGGTCTCGTCTCACGGCCTCGAGCTCGGCCGCGTGGCGGGCTGTCAGTTCCGCGTCGCCGCCATCACGAACCTCTCCCCGGAGCACCTCGATTTCCACGGCAACATGGATGCCTACGCGGAAGCCAAACTCAGGCTCTTCCGAGACCACCTCCACGACGACGCCACGGCGGTCGTGAATCTCGACGACCCGCGCAGCCCCGCCTTCTGCGACGCGGCACGCGCGGCCGGCGCCCGCCTGGTCACGACGGCGACGAGCGGCGAGGCCGATGTGACCCTCGAGGCGGCCGACGTGACCCTGGAAGGCACGCGGGCGCGCCTGCGGATCGGCGGCGAGCCCTGCGAACTCTCCGTCCCCCTGCTGGGCGACTTCAACCTCGAGAACCTGCGCGTCGCCGTGGCCATCGCCTATGCGCTCGGCGTCGGCGTCGAGGCCATCGCCGCCGGGGTCGCCGACTGCCCGCAGGTTCCCGGACGCATCGAACGCATCGCCGCCGAGCCGGGCGAGCCGACCGTCCTCGTCGACTACGCCCACACCCCGGACGCCGTCGAGAAGCTGCTGCGGACCGTGCGGTCCCTGGCACCGCAGCGCCTGATCACGGTCTTCGGCTGTGGCGGCGACCGCGACCGGAGCAAGCGGCCCCTGATGGCGCAGGCCGTGGCGCGCTTCTCCGACCGTGCGGTGGCCACCAGTGACAACCCTCGCAACGAAGACCCCCTCGCGATCCTCGACGAGGTCGAGACGGGCCTCTCGGACCTTTCGCGGGTGGCGGCAGGCGCCCTCGATGGCTCCGAGGCGAGCTACTGCATCGAGCCGGATCGCCGAGCGGCCATCGAACTCGCGGTCGGGATCGCGAGCGCGGGCGACACGATCGTGATCGCCGGCAAGGGTCACGAGGACTACCAGATCGTGGGACACGATCGCCTGCCCTTCGACGACCGACGCGAAGCCCGACGCGCCCTCGATCGGGCCGCCGAGGCCTCGGCCGAGCCCGGGAGGGGTGCATGATCGCCCCTCTCCTGGCCGGCGACGTGGTGGATGGCGCCCGCGGCACGCTCCTCGGCGGCGACCCCGCCCTCCGCTTCTCCGGCGTCTCCATCGATACACGCACCCTCGAACCCGGCTTCCTGTTCTTCGCCATCCGTGGCCCCAACCACGATGCCCACGCCTTCCTCGCCAACGCGCTCGAGCAGGGAGCTACGGGCCTGGTCGTCGAGGACGCGGCGGCGCTGCCCCGCGATCTCGCGCCCGAGGTCGCGGCCATCCTCGTCGCCGACACCACCCAGGCTCTCGGCGCCGTCGCCGCCGCTCACCGTGCCGCCTTCGACGGCCCGGTCATCGCCATCACGGGAAGCAACGGCAAGACCACGGCCAAGGAGATGTGCGCGTCGATCCTCGGACGTTCGGGCCCGTGTCTCGCAACGCGCGGCAACCTGAATAACGAGTACGGCCTGCCGCTCACCCTGCTCCGCCGCCACGAGGCGGACCGGACGGCGGTCGTGGACCAACGTCGGCACGGCCCACATCGAACACCTCGGAAGCCGAGAGGAGATCGCGCGCGAAAAGGTCGACCTTCTGGCCGCGCTCGACCCGGCCGGCACGGCCGTCGTCTTCGGGGACGACCCCCTTCTGCAGGCCGAGGTCGCGCGCGTGCGCGCGCGGCTCGTGACCTTCGGGCTCGACCCGGCCTGTGACATCCGGGCCGAGAAGATCGAGCGCAGCACACCCGGCCGCTTCGCCTTCGAGTGGGTGTCGGCGGACGAGCGCCGACGCATGGAGGTCGCGGGGCTTCACGACGGGACCGTGCCGAACGCCCTCGCCGCCGCGGCAGCCAGCCGCGCCGCCGGGGCTTCACTCGACGACATCGCCGCGGGCCTCGCCGCCTACCGCCCCGCCCCGGGACGGATGAACCTCGTCGACCTCGGCAACCAGGTCTGGCTGATCGACGACACCTACAACGCC
>JAFDDA010000201.1 GCA_019311105.1 Deltaproteobacteria bacterium | reverse complement strand
AGCTCGTTCGAGTTGACTGCGTTGCGGCCGCACTTGTCGATCGGGCGGATCTCGACGTGTTTCGGATCCAGGTCGACCAAGAAGAGCGTCATGCCGTGGAGCGGCTTGGCGCACTCCTCTCGGGGAGTGGTGCGCGCGAGCAGCAGGCACTTCGAGGCCTGTTGCGCCTTGGTGTTCCAGATCTTCTTGCCGTTGACGATCCAGCGCGATCCGTCCCGGCGGGCGAAGGTTCGAATGCGCGAAGTATCCGTGCCCGCATCGTCTTCGGTGACGCCGAAAGAGACGTGGAGATCGCCCGTCGCCGTAGGCGGCAGGGTTCGCCGCTTCAACTCCTCGGTACCGTGGTGGATGACCGGGCCCATGCCGAAGATCGAGATGTGGAGTGCGGAGGCTGCATTCTGAGCCCCGGCGCTGTGTGCGACCGTGCCCAGCAGCACGGCTGCCTGCATGAGGCCCATGCCCGCGCCGCCGTACTCCTCCGGAACGATGATCCCGACCCAGCCCTGCTTCGCGAAGGCATTGTAGAAGTCCCACGGAAACTCGTGCTTCTCTTCTCGAGCGCGCCAGTAGGGGTCGTCGAACTGGTGGGCCAGACGATGCGCCTCGCGTCGGATGTTCTCGAGTTCGGAGTCGAAAGAGAAGTCCACCTTCGCACCTTATCATCCCTGCAGGCGCCGCGGTCAGGACGATCGGGATGACGAGACCGCGACGCGCCTACGACCGAGGCGTTGGAATCACGCCCTTCTCGCGCAGACGCTCGCGATCCGCCGGGTCATGGCCCAGCTCCGCGAGGATCTCGTTCGTGTGCTCGGCATAGAGCGCCGGCGCAGGCGTTTCCTCGCAAGGGGTCTCGGAGAAGCGAAGCGGCGGCCGCGCCTTGCGGTACCTCCCGTACACCGGGTGCTCACCCTCGAGCACGCTACCGTTGTGGACGATCTGCGGATCTTCGAACACCTCGGAAGGCGTCAGGATCGGCGCCGCCGGCACCTCGTGGGCCACGAATCGCTCGTAGGCCTCCGCGGTCGTCAGCTTGGCGATGGCTTCGTTCATCGCCTCGGCTCTGGCTTCTTGATTCGCCCGCTCGAGCATGCGTCGGCCGCGCTGACTCGGATCATCCGCCAGGTCGGCGCGGCCGACTGCGCGTAGCCCATCGCGCATCTGGTCCGAGGTGCCCATCCACGTAACGAGTTGACCGTCGGATGTCGCCACCATCTGAAATCGCTCGCCGGGAACCATGGGGTTTTCGACGCCTTCGCCCACCAGAGTGTGTCGCATCATGCCATCGGGCCAAAAGAAGGAAAGGCCCGCGTCGAGCATCGCCACGCGCACATGCTGGCCCGGCGCTCCGCGCTCCCGTGCCAGCAGCGCAGCCGTGATGCCCTGGGCGAGCTGATGAGACGTGGCCTTGTCGACGACCGCATTGCGGACAAGGTCCGGAATCGGGATCTGGGGATTCGTCTGGGCACTGACGTAGCCGGTCAGTGCCTGGAAGATGGGGTCGTAGCCGCGGCGCGACGCATAGGGACCGTCATCCCCGTAGCCGGTGACCGAGGCATATACGAGATCCGGATTGATCTCCCGCAGGTCCGCCTCGCCAACGTGCAACCGCTCTGCGGCGCCCGGTCGCCAGTTCTGCACGAAGACGTCGGCGCCGCGCACCAGCTCGTAGAGGATCTCGAGGCCCTCGGTCATCTTCAGATTCAGGCCGATCGAACGTTTGCCGTGGTTGCAGTTCGCGTAGAGGGCCGCCATGCCCGCGCGGTAGCTGACGATCTGACGAGCCTCTTCGCCGTGGCCCGGCGGCTCGACCTTGATCACATCGGCGCCCTGGTCGGCCAAGATCATGGATGCGAGCGGACCGGAGACCATCTCGCTCACATCGATGACTCGGATTCCGGACAGCGGTCCATCCATGACTAGTCGGCCAGAGCGGCCATCATGGCCTTCATGGCGTCGGTGCTCCGCATTGGGACGATGAACTCGCCCGGCTCGTGGATCTGCTGCCAGTTTGCAGCAATCTCCTCGGCGCTGGCGGGCTCGCCCTTCTTGGTCCAGCCCGGTGCCAGGCCGACGAAGATACGCGCATAGTGACCACCCCCCACGTCGTAGATGCAGTGGGTTTCCTCGCACGCTTCGCTCGAGAGATAGACCACCAGAGGCGTGACATGCTCGGGAGAGAGACGATCTGCCAACGGGCCCATCAGCTCCTTGGTCAGGCGGGTGCTCGCAGCCGGTGTGATCACGTTCGACTTGATGTTCTTCTTTGCACCCTCGATCGACAACACGTTCGACAGGCCGAGGAGGCCCGTCTTCGCTGCGGCGTAGTTCGCCTGGCCGAAGTTTCCCCAGACCCCCGACGCGGAGGCGGTGAACACGAAGCGGCCGTAGTTCTGCTCCTTCATGGCGCGAAAGGCGGGCTGGGATACGAAGAAGGCGCCCTTCAGGTGAACGTCGAGGATGATCTCGAGGTCGGCGGGCTCGAGCTTCGTAAAGCTCTTGTCGCGCAGGATGCCTGCATTGTTGATCACGATGTCGACGCGGCCGAAGTTGTCGAGCGCGGTCTGGATGATGCTCTCTCCGCCCTCGGGGGTCGCGACGGAGTCGTAGTTGGCGACCGCCGTGCCACCGGCCTCTTCGATTTCCTTCACGCATTGGTCGGCCATGCTGCTGCTGCCGCCGACGCCGTCGGTCGAACCGCCCAGATCGTTGACGACGACCTTCGCGCCTCGCTTCGCGAGCTCCACCGCATAGGTCTTGCCCAATCCACCACCGGCTCCGGTGATGACCGCAACTCGGTCGTTGAATTCGATCGTGCTCATGGTTGGAGCTTCCTTTCGAGTCTCGTAACAGCTGCTCAGCCGGGGCTGATCCCTTCGTTCCTTCGAGGCGTCACTTTCCCCCAGGCATCGACCCGGATGGGGATCGCGCTATTGGCCCTCGACCCGGTGCACCACCGACCACAACAGCCCGGGCACGAGCCGCCGCATGACCTGGGCGAGCTTCGTCTGGGCCGTCGGGAAGCAGAACGCCTTTCCCTTGGCGAGGTCGCGTTCGATCGCATCGAGGACATGACCCGGTGAGATCGGTTTGCCCTGCTCGAGCATCTTGGGCTTTGACGTCGCCTGCTCGAGCAGCGGGGTGGCGACTGGCGGCGGGCAGACAGCGATGATGCGCACACCCTTGCCCCGGTTCTCGTGGTAGAGGACCTCGCTGAAGGCCACCACCGCGAACTTCGCCGCGTTGTAGGCGCCGAAGTGCAGGGTTGGACCCCAGCCGGCGATCGAAGCGAAGTTGATCAGGTCGCCGCGCCCGCGCTCGAGCATCCCCGGAAGGGTCGCCTTCGCCACGTGGACCAGGCCGTTGTAGTCGACCTCCATGATGCGGATGATCGTCTCGGTGTCCTGCTCCATCAGGAGCCCGGTGGGCATGATGGCGGCCGCGTTGTAGACGCGATCGATGGGGCCGAGGCGATCCTCGACCTCCTTCACCGTTGCGAGCACCGCCCCGTTGTCGGTGACGTCGAGGCGCCAGGTGTGGATGCCTTCGCGCCCCTCGGCGGTCTCGGCGAGGCCCGCCTCGTTGACGTCGACGGCGGCGACCTTCGCGCCGGCGTCGGCCATGCGCTGGGCGGCGAGCCGCCCCATGCCACTTCCGCCACCCGTGATGAACACCACCTGATCCGAGAACGACATCGCGTCTCCTCCCGTGCGCTGGAAGGCCCGGCGCAGCTCATGCTTCACGCAGGCAATGCGGGATCCTGCTTCCTCAGAGACACGGCCGCAAGCAGAGCGCGGAACTTGCTCCGTTCGATGCGCTCGCCGAATCCGGCACGCTGCAATCGCTGAAAGTACTCCTCGACCTGCTTGATCTGCAGCGTGCCGACGATCTCCACGCCCTTCTCGATCTGCTTCGGTGAGGTGCCTCCGCCTGCGAGCACGATCAACGCCTCGAACAACGAGGAGTCGAACTGGCTCAGGCTGAAGTTCTCCGCCTCATCGAGGGCCATATGCAGTTGCTCGTTGCGTTCCGGTGCCTGGTCGACGATCCACTTGAGGTGCTGGAGGCCATACGAAACGTGGCGGGCCTCGTCCTGCATGACGAGCTGGAACATGCGCTTATCGAGGGCAGTCGGC